>NZ_JBIAIV010000003.1:0-295048 GCF_042871645.1 Streptomyces sp. NPDC005774
AGAACCCCCGGCCCTTCGTCTGGACCAAGACCGCCGACGAGATCCTCGAACGCCTCGCCGGATATCTGAACCGAATCAAAGACTCATGACACTAGGTTGGCAGACGTGAGTGCGCGAGGGCGGAGTTACCCATACGTCGGGCCGGTCGAGCTGAAGGCTGCGGTCCGGCCTGGCAGCGGCGGGTGCCGGATCAACTCGGCGGCTGATTTCGGCAGCTGGATCGCTGAGCGATCGGCGGCGGAGCCGGCCGAACCGTTCACCTTCGTGGTCGGCACGGACGGTGTGCTTCGGCTGGCACCGCGAAGGAGCGAGCACGTGGCGTGTGCCGGCGGAGACATGGTGCTGGGCGCCGGCGAGATCAGTTTCGTGCGCGAGGCAGGCCGGTGGGCCGTGGGCGAGGTCAGCAACCAGTCCACCGGATACTGCCCGGACGTCACCTCCTGGTCGGCAGTCGCTCGTGCTCTGGACGATGCAGAGATCGGGCGGCCCTCCGGCTTCACCCATGAGGTGGTGTTCCGACGGTGTCCTGGCTGCCAGGAGCACAACATCGTGCGCGAGGACGACTTCGTCTGCGTCTTCTGCGGCAGCGATCTGCCGGAGACGTGGAATGTGGATCCCATCGTGTGACGGTCGAGAGTCACAGCCACTCGTTGACGGCCACGACGAGGACGGTCGCCTCGTAGCGGACCGCGAGCTTGTCGTAGCGCGTGGCCACGGCACGGTGTCTCTTGAAGCGGTCGATCCCGCACTCGGCCGCGTACCGCGCCTTGTAGCCGGTCTTGTCGAAGGTCGGCGGCCGACCGCTGCTGGAGCCGAGTTTCTTGCGGGAGGCGTACGCCTTGTCGGCCCGGACCCGCCGCGGTCGGGTGCGGGGTCTTCCGCGCCCGAGGCGGGGCACCCGGACGCGGCCCGATCATTCAGAGACGCCGCTCAGCAGCCCGCCTCGACGCCGCTGTTCACGAACGAGTCGATGTCGATCGAGTAGCCGGCCCCGGTGGTGAGGTCGGGGCGGCTTCCGTGGCCGTCCTCCGCGAGGCCCTCGGCGGTGAGGAAGACGATCCGCAGGGCCATTTCCTCCCTGGCGAAGCACAGGTCGTCGGGCAGGGCTTTGGGGTGCGGATCCCATCCGTCACGTACCGCCGCCGTTCGGTAGTGTGCGGCCACTTCGGCCTGCGTGCCGGGGAAGGCGTACGTCCGGCCGGCGTACACCGAGACATCGCCGCTGTCCGCCCAGCAGCCGGCGTCGACCTTCTCGAAGCCCCGGGCGACGGTGGCTCCGGCGGGCCGGGAGTCGAGGATGTCGAGCGCCGCCATCTCCTTCACCCGGTTGTCGGTCCCCTCGCAGTCCCTGGTGAGCTCCAGCAGCGTGCAGCCGGTGAGCGTCCCGACCGCAAGCGCGGTCGAGAGGAGCAGAGGTATCAGGCGGGTGGTACCTGTCCGCAGAGGCAAAGCGGGCTCCAGGAGGAAGGCCGGGGCGGAGGGGGCCGCCAGGCAGCGGAGTCGTCCGTGCCGCTCCGGAGCGGCACCGCCCAGTTCTACCAAGGAGACGTCCCCCTCGCGTAGTTCCTATGCGAGCGTGACGCTTTGAGGACACTTCCCAGGAAGCGGGACCGGGTCCTTGGCGGACGCGGCCCCGCTGATCCGACGGAGTGTCAGCCCGCCCAGACCTCGGCCTCGTCGGCCGGGACGGTGGTGGCCAGGCCCAGTTCCTTGCGGGCGGCGACCGACTTGTTCGGGTCGATGCCGGTGAACGCCGGCTCGTAGGCGATGTAGAACGCGTCGGCGTCGGCGGCGTCCGCGGCCTTCCCCCAGTTCCCGGCGGCCTTCGTCAGCGTCGCGTGGAGCTTGCCGACCTCGGTGCCCTCGATACCGTCCATGCCCTTGACGTGTGCGTCGAGGGCGGCCGCGACGGCCTTGGCCTGTGCCTTGTAGCCGGCCAGGTCGTCCTCGACGGTGTCCTTCTCGGGCTGGTTCGCCCACAGGGCCTCGTAGACCGCGTTCGAACCCTCGAGGTACGTGGTCTGCTCGGGCTTGAGGGACTTCGCGGTGTCCAGCGGGCCGCTGAACGTGCCCTTCTCCGCGGTGTAGGTGCAGCTCACCGCGCGGTCACCCGTCGCCCAGCTCTCCTTGGACGGGGTGTAGTGGGAGAGGCCGACGCCCTGGGGGAGCGCCCAGGTGTCCGGGGCGTACTTCTGCGCCTCGACCAGGCAGCGGTCGTCCGCGATCGTCGTGATCTCGTCGTCGCCGGGGTACTCCTTGCCCTCGTCGATCGCGAACTCGCCGACGACCTGGCCCTCGTGGGCCTCGTCGCAGGGCACGACCTCGATGGCGAACGCCTCCCCCTCGGCCTTGCCGTTCGGGTTGTAGCAGTCGCCGATGTCCAGCGAGAACACCGAGCGCTGGCGAGCCACCTTCTTCGCGCCGTCCTTGGCACTGTCGACGGCGTCGGAGACGTCCGAGCATCCCACCGCGCCGATCGCGAGCAGGGCGGCGACCGCGGATATACCGCGAAGGGAACGATACGGGGCGCGGATTGTCACGACTTGTACATCCTCTTATGTGATCTTTATGGAGGTCGCACGCATCGTATGCCACTCCTGTGGCCCGTTGGTGAGGGGCCCTCACCTCGTCGCGACGCCTCTGGCTCGCGACGGTCCGCGAGGGTCGCGTCCGGGCTACTCGCAGGTGGGAGCGGGGAGGGCCCCGTGGTACTTCCGCGGAGCCGGGCGCTACCGGACTCGCCTCGTGTTCCGAGAATGTCGTCATGGGCATCTTTTCTCTTGGAGGTGCCATTGCGTCGACCATCGGTCTGCTGACGACACCGCTTACGGGCGGAGCCTCGACCTGGGCGGCAGTAGTGGGCTATGAGACATCGATACCTGCCCTGGCCTACAGCATCGGAGGAGTGGCCAATGAGTGCTTCTAATGATTCGCCGCCGGGCGGGCAATGGGTTCTTGCAGGCGCCGGTCTGAACCTCGATTCACCGCGCGATCAGAGATCACGCAGTGAATCGAGGTTCAGCTCGTTGCCGATGAGGCAGAAGAACACTGTCGGCCTTCTCCCGCAACTCGTCCACGCGACGGCGAGCAACGACCTCGCGCTCTTCCAGCAGTCCAACCACCGACGGCCTCCACGACCTCCCAGGGAGCGACAGCACGACAGGCCGCCACTCTCACGAGGGTGCCGACCCTATGCCCGACCAGGGGAAACGCAGTCCTCAAGTCCGGAAAGACAACAGCTACCAAGGACCAGACGGCTTACATCCATGTCGCTTGGTGCGGGCTCCATGTTCCCTTGGCTGTCTGGCCAAGCAGGGGGTCGATGAAGGCTGCGGCGGCCTCGGCCGCCTCGGAGAAGTTGCGGCAGCCCCACAGGCCGAGGACGAGAGCGGCCTGCTTGGGGTAGCCGTCGCGCCAGTCCGGCCCCGGGGCTTCGAACGCGATGGGAAGCACCACGTTGATGCCGGCTCGCCGCCGCCGGTCCACCTCCCGTTGCAAGGCCTGACACACGGCGAGGCCGGGTACCTCCTCCTGCTGGCTGATCAGGAGGAGGTCGGCCAGGTCCCGGTAGCGGTTGGAACCGTGTGCGCCGTTTGTGCCATGACGCTCGTACATGGCGCAGATCTTGTCCGCGATGTGGTCGATGACGGGATAGAGGCGGACGTCGGGCCAGTCGACGGGCCATTCGAGGTCGACGGCGGATTGCAGGGTGCGGATCTCCGGAGTGCCGGCCAGGGTGCGGCCGACGACGAGGTCGACCTTGATGGTGTCGACCTGCCTCGCCCCGAGGAAGACTTGGAAGTACTGTGCCCCGCCGCGGCCTTCATCTGGCCTCCTTCGTGGATACCCCCGGCTTCAGCCGGGGGAGGAAACGAAGTTCCTGCGGAGCAGGGCAACGGGCTGCGATGCGCCGTCAGGGCGGATTGCAGTGCTCTGACCCGCGGATTTGAGCTTAAGTCGCAGTGACGCTAGTTTGTGAGCGTGACCTCGACGTATGTGAAGCGGGCGTTCAAGTACCGCTTCCATCCGACCGATGCGCAGGCGGCCGAGCTGTCGCGCACGTTCGGCTGCGTGCGCAAGGTCTACAACCTGGCCCTCGCCGCCCGTACCGAGGCATGGGCGCGACAGGAGCGGATCAACTACAACGCCACCTCGGCGATGCTGACCGCGTGGAAGAAGACCGAGGAACTCGCCTACCTCAACGACGTGTCCTCCGTGCCGTTGCAGCAGACGCTGCGCCACCTGCAGAACGCGTTCACCCATTTCTTCGGCAAGCGGTCCCAGTACCCCCGCTTCAAGAGCCGGAAGAAGTCCCGCAGGTCCGCCGAGTACACCACCAGCGGTTTCCGCTTCCGCGAGGGGAAGCTGACGCTGGCGAAAATGGCCGAGCCGCTGGACCTCGTGTGGTCCCGTCCGCTCCCCGAGGGGGCGACGCCCTCCACGGTGACCGTGTCGCAGGACGCGGCCGGGCGCTGGTTCGTGTCGATGCTGTGCGAGGACCCGACCGTGAAGCCGCTGCCCGCCGCCGATACGGCGGTCGGCGTCGACGTCGGCCTGGAGCACCTTCTGACCCTCTCCACCGGCGAGAAGATCACCAACCCGAGGCACGAACGCCGCGACCGTACCCGTCTTGCCAAGGCCCAGCGGAACCTCGCGAAAAAGGCCAGGGGCGACGGAGCCAACCGGCGCAAGGCCCGGATCAGGGTCGCGAAGATCTACGCCCGGATCACCGACCGCAGGCGAGACGGCCTGCACAAGCTGACCACTCGGCTCGTTCGTGAGAACCAAACGATCGTGATCGAGGATCTGACCGTGCGCAACATGGTCAAGAACCACATGCTCGCCCGGGCTATTTCGGACGCGAGCTGGAGCGAGTTCCGCTCCATGCTGGAGTACAAGGCCACCTGGTACGGGCGGGAAGTGATCGCGGTCGACCGCTTCTTCCCCTCCTCCAAGTTGTGCTCCGCCTGCGGCACCTTGCGGAAGAAGATGCCGCTGCACGTCCGCACCTGGACATGCGACTGCGGCACGACCCACGACCGGGACGTGAACGCGGCGAAGAACCTTCTGGCGGCCGGGCTGGCCGTGTCTGTCTGTGGAGCCGGTGTAAGACCTCAACGGAGTTCTCCGGGCGGGCAGTCGGCGATGAAGCAGAAACCCCCACGGCGCGAGCCGTAGGAATCCCCCTCGTTCACGAGGGGGAGGAAGTCAACGCTGTGTTCTTCGAACTTGCTCGGTGCGTAGCGCAGGTAGTCGCCGAGGTCGAGGGAGGCGGCGTCGATGATGAGCTGCCGGGCGTCTTCGGCGGTGCGGTCGGGCTGGGCGCACTGCAGGTCGATGTCCTGGCTGAGGCGGGCGGCTCCCCGGTAGCGGACGAGGAGCGCTTGGCCGCCTTTGATGAGCCAGCCGTCGGGTTCCTTGGTGAAGACGCGGGCGGCGAGGCGGTTGAAGTAGAAGATCTTCATGAGTTCGGCCACGCTCATGCCGGTCTTCTTCGACATGTTCGTCGCGGCCTGTTTCAGAGCGGTGCGGAACGCTGTCGGTGTCGCATAGGTCTTGCCCACGTTCGGCTTGCTCCCCCGGCCTGTTCTGTTGGAGTCGTCGACGACTTTAGCCGGGGTAAGCGTTCCTTTCGGCGCGTTTTACCGACCTCTGTCCGGAAGCTCGGGAGTGTCGTTCTCGCCGGGTTCGTTCGCACTGTCGGTGGACGCGGTTTCCAGGTGCTGCAGGGCACGGACGGCTCGGGCCATCGCCGGGCCGGAGGCAGCCGCTGTCCGCAGAGCTTCCTGGGTTTCGGGCGACAGCACGGAAGGCACGTTCAACTCCAGTGCCTGCACGGCCGGCAGGAGCTGTCCCGGGGACAGGGCGGACTGTCGCAACCTTGCGTTGAGTTCCGCGAGCTCGGAGGAGGCCGTGGTGTTCTTCAGCGCCCTGGTCAAGGCCGGTGAGTGGTGCAGCTCCCGGAAAGCCCGCAGCGCGCTGTTGCCTGCCGGCAGCCGGGGCATGGTGTCGTTGAGCGCCGCGCGGATCGAGGCCTGCTGGGCGGCGATGTTGTCGAGCAGGGGAGCAAGGGCCTGGGCAACGGCTGCCTGTCCAAGGTACGGCTTCAGGACTTCGGCGGCATGTGCCTCCGCTTGGAGATACGGCTTCAGGACTTCGGCGGCGAGCGCCTCGCTCTGAAGGTAGTTCGCCAGGACTGCGGTATCCCGGTCGAGCGCGCCGATCTCGGCACCGACTGCAAGGCCTTCCTTACCGGCACGGGCGACTTCCTGGGCATGCAACATCCGCCCCGCTTGGCTGACCAGGTGCTCGACGAGGTCCTCTCCCGTGGCTGACGCGGCAAGGCCGTACTTACGGGCGTAGGGCTGAACAGCGGCGGCCAGCGCGTCGACGTCCACCAGATCCCGGCGTTCCGCGTCCGCGATCACCCCGCCGACATGCCCGCCGTCGGCTTTCGCGTGCAGCAGGTCGACGATGGTGCGCATCACGGTGGTCACCGGCAGGCCGTCGGCCACGGTGATGTCCGCCGATTCCAGACGGGTCGTACGCAGCCGCACGAACGGTTCAGTGGTCGTACGCCGGCGGGGCACGCTGATCTCCGCCCCGGGGGCGGGGATGTCGCCGAGACCGTGCAACCGGCACGCGGAGGCGTGGGAGACGACGCCCGAGTCCCGGTCACCGAGGGGACGCTCCCACGCAGGTACCCGGGGCTGAAGCCGCAGCCACGCCACTTTGATCTCCAAGAACTGTGGCAGGCCGGCGGCCGGAAGGGCGTACACGCCCCGGCCGACGCTCTCCAGTAGTCCGGCTTCCGTCAGACGCAGGAGTTGGACGGCGCTGAGACCGAGGGCCTTGGCCTGTGCGGCGGTCACCAGCCCCCACTGGTCGGCGGCCACACCCGACAAGGTCACCAGCTGCTCGGCACGGTCCATACAGAGAAGATTACCTAATCTTGCAGAGTTTGTTTCATCTCTGGTGTAACGAACTCTGCATTCAATCTAGAAGGAATGTAACTTTCTCTGCAGTACCTTGCGAGGGTGGGACTCGCTGTGTCGGCGGTCCGGGCGGCCTGTGTGGGCCGGAACGGATGAGCGGGCCGTGAGCACTGTGCGGCCATGTGCTCACGGTTTTGCCGGCACCCGTCCGGAGCGTGGGCGGCCGGGGGTCGACGGGCGTGATCCGGAAACGGAGGCATCGGTTTCGGCCACCTTCGGCCGGGCCGCTTGTCCTGGCTTGCCCCCGGCGTCGCCACGATCATGCTCGTGAAGATCATGGCGGAGGGGCGGCCCGCCCCAGCCGGTGTGCGGCGGGGCGGGCACGCGTCGTGCGTGATCGAAGCCTCCCGGCCACGGCCCGTGAACGGGTCCGGCCACAGGACTGCCGTTACGGGGTCCGGCCGGGAATCCGCAGGCTGCTCTTTCCGTTGACGGCGGGATTCTTCGTGTTCTGGAGCGCGTCAAGAATGGCCAGACCCTGGCCCACCATGCCCGCGGCCATCTGGTTGACGCCCTCGGTGCCGTTGAGGACGGTGAGGCTGGCGCCCGACATACCGCGGGCGGCCGCGTCGGCGAGGGCCGGCAGGTTCTCCACCACACGGTTGGCGGCGATCAGCTCCTGGTTGCCGTCCCGCAGCGAGAGGGCGCGGGCGGTGTTCGCGTCGGCCTGGGCCTGCGCGATGGTGCGCTCGGTGTAGGCGTTGCCGTCCGCCTCGAACTTGGCCCTGTCCCGGGCGGCTTCGGCCAGGGTGCGCAGCCGGTATGCCTCAGCGTCCGCCGGGCGCCTGACCTCCCCTTCAAGGCGCTGGGCCGCCAGTTCGGCCTGGCGCTGGGCGAGCGCGGTCTGTTCCTCGATGACCTCGTGGGACGCCCTGGCCTGAGCGAGCGGGCCGGCCTGGGCGGCTCGGGCGTTGGACTGCTCGGTCTCGGCGAGGAACCCGGCCCGTTTGATCGCGGTGTCCCGCTCGTACTCCGCCTTGAGGGCGGCCGCCTGCTGTTCGCGTTCGGTCGCCTCCTGGTCGGCCTTGGCCCGGGCGATGCGCGCCTGGCTGGCGACTGCGGCGGCGTGCGGAGCGGAGAGGTTGTTGATGTATCCGGTGGCGTCCTCGATCTCCTGGATCTGGAGCGCGTCGACGACGATGCCGAGTTTCTCCATCTCGCTGTGACTGCCCGCCATCACTTCCTGGGCGACCCGGTTGCGTTCCCGGATGATCTGTTCGACGGTCAGTCCGCCGACGATGGACCTGAGGTGTCCGGCGAAGATCCGGCCGACGAGCTCCTCCATCTGTTCCTGTTCGGAGAGGAAGCGGCGGGCCGCGTTGGCGATCGAGACCGCGTCGTCACCGACCTTGAACACGCAGACCGCGCGCACACGCAGCTGGATGCCCTGCTGGGTGACGCAGTCCTCCGCGATCTCCGCTTCCCGCAGTGCCAGGGACAGCATGCGGGCCTTCTGCTTCACAGGCAGTACGAAACTGCCGTGACCTGTGACGATACGGAACTGCGTCGCCTGCGCCTGCCGTTTCGTACCGGATATGAGCATGGCCTCATTGGGCGCGGGGACCTGCCAGAACAGCATGAGGGAACTCCCGTCGAGCAGTGGGACGCAACGCACTTTTCCGGCCCTTCGCGGGACCGTTCAGGACGGCAGCGGCTCGACGATCACCGAGCGCGCCGAAATGGAGTCGACGACGATGACCCGTGCGTCTCTTGCGAGGGTGGTGTTGGTACGCGACCACGCCGCGTAGGTCTCCGAGCCCCCGCGCACAGCCACCAAGACCTCACCCGGTCCGTCCGGAGGAATCCCCACGGTGATTCTTCCGATCGCTCCGACCGGACTCTGGGAGGACTCGTCAGTGCTGGGCATGGGCCCTCTCGCCGGGCATACGTCTCATGATCACAGGCAATCACCTTCGGCCCTGTTGTCGATCGGGAGCGGCCACGTCACACGAGCCGACGGCGACGATTCTCTCGATGTCTTCACGGTACTCCCGCCCCCTGCCGGGCGGGAGCGCGGCGTCAGTGCCCGCCACCGGTCTGCTTGGCCTTACCGGTGAGGCTGTTGCCGGACGTGTCGAGTACGTACCAGGCGGCACCGAAGGCGGTGGAGCCCTGACCGTTCATGTCACCGGCCTTCTGGTCGCCCCCGAAGCAGTACAGGGGGTGCCCGTTGTACGTGATCTGCTTCTCGCCGCCGCTCCGGCCGGTGGTCCCCGGCAGATCTGCCTTCGCGCCCTTTCCGGCGGCCGGTGCGCCGGTCACGGTGACGGGCGGCCACGCGGAGGCGCAGGTACCGGTGCAGGTGGACTCGGTGGAGGTGCCGGCCTCGAAGAGGTGAAGGGTGCGGCCCCGGCCATCGACGAGGACGGTACCCAGCGGGGAGGAGGCGCCGGCCACGGTTCCTGCGGCTGCCGCCGTACCCGACGCCGACGGGGAGGCACCGGTGGACGCCGACTGCGACGAGGACGAGTAAGAGCCCCCGTTGCTGTTCGAACAGCCGCCGGCGGTGCCGGCGAACAGCCCGATCACGGCGACGACAGCGGTTTTCCCGGCAAGTACGGCGATGGGTTTCATCCGGGAGAACTCCTGGCACTGGAGCGTTGGCCCGTCCGTGCGGGGCCAGGAGAACCATTGAGGCAGGGAATCAGGCCTGCGGCGCGTCGGGCATGCCGCCCGGGTGCCCCGGGCAGGGGAAGCGGGCCGTGGTGCGGCGTTCGACGAGGAAAGGCCAGATATTTCGGGTGGCCCGTGGGCTCGTCCTCTCCGCGCCTGCCGGCCCCGCGCCAGGTGTGGCAGCGGCCTCCCCACGGCTCCGCCGGCGGAGGGAGGGAGCCACCGACCCGGACCACGGGACCGGGTGACGGGCGTCCTGGGTGGGGGCGAGGGAGGCCGGGCGCCTCATAGGGTGGAACCCATGACGGAACTGCCCTCCCCCAGCCTGCGGCCGGGGGAACCCCCCTCCCGCGCCGCCCGGCGGCTGATGCTGGTGCACGCCCACCCGGACGACGAGTCGATCAACAACGGCGCCACCATGGCCCGGTACACCGCCGAGGGCACCCATGTGACGCTGGTCACCTGCACGCTCGGTGAGCGCGGCGAAGTCGTCCCGCCCGGACTGGCCCACCTGAGCGGCGCCGCTCTCGGACAGCACCGTATGGGTGAACTGGCCGGGGCGATGCGCGCCCTCGGCATCGACGACTTCCGGCTGCTCGGCGGCGCCGGACGCTACAGCGACTCCGGGATGATGGGCCTGCCCGACAACGACGACCCCGGCTGCTTCTGGCAGGCCGACGTCGACCAGGCCGCCGGTCTGCTCGCCCAGGTGATCCTCGAGGTCCGGCCCCACGTCCTCGTCACGTACGACGACAACGGCGGCTACGGGCACCCCGACCACATCCAGGCGCACCGCGTCGCCATACGGGCCGTCGAACTCGCCGCCCGGGACGGATGGGACATCCCCAAGGTCTACTGGAACCGGGTGCCCCGCTCCGTCGCCGAGGCCGCCTTCGCGCGACTGCACGACGACCTGGCCGGGCTGCCGTTCGACAAGGCGGGCGAGATCGGCGACGTCCCCGGAGTCGTCGACGACGCCCAGGTCACCACCGTGATCGACGGCACCGCGTACGCCGCAGCCAAGGCCGCCGCGATGCGCGCCCACGCCACCCAGATCACCGTGGCCGAGCCGTACGCGCCGTACTTCATGCTCTCCAACGAGCTCGCGCAGCCGCTGTTCACGACCGAGTACTACGAGCTGGTGCGCGGTGCCCGCTCCCTCGGCCGGGAGAGCGACCTGTTCGCCGGGATCGCGGCCGGGGCGGGGGAGACGGCATGAGCGACCGGACGACCGGGAACACGTCGGCGCTGGCCCAGCCGCTGCGGCTGCCCTCCGGCGGGCGGATCGCCGCCTGCGTGGGGCTGTTCCTGCTCGGTGCCGTGGTGGGCGTGGCCGGGGCGCTGGTGCAGCCCGCGTGGTTCCCGGGCGGGCTGCTGCTCGCCCTCGCCGCCGAGGCCGGGCTCTGCCTGGGCGGGGCGCTCGCGCTGCGCAGCCGCGCCGGGGCCGCGTCGGCCGCCGGCGGCTGGGTGCTCGTCGTCCTCCTGCTCTCCGCCAGCCGCCCCGAAGGCGACTTCCTGTTCGCCGCGGGAGCCGGCTCCTACCTCTTCCTGCTCGGCGGCATCGCCGTCGCTGTGATGTGCGCCACCCTCGCGCCGGGGCGGCAACCGCAGGGCGATCCTGTCCGACTTGGGAAGTGACGTACTACTTCGCCGCGGTGCGTGCCTGCGGTTCCGGTGGGTGTTTCCGCCATGGTCCGGCCATACGGGCCGGATGCGGCCAGTATGGTGGTGCGCGCGCCGCTGAGCCTCCCCGAACTCTCGGCTCCGGCCGAGTTGGGGGAGACCCCCACCGTGAGGTCGTGACGGGCGGCGGAGCCAACCGGGAGAACCTGCCTTGAGTCGTGAAACTGACACTCCGTCCACCGGGCCCAACGGGCGCGGCGGAGCCGCATACCCGTCGGGCACCCCGCCCTACGGAATTCCGGCGGTTCCGGGTGAGGCGGCGGCCGCGGGCCGGCCCGCCGCACGGCCGGACGAACAGCGCCCGGGCGACCAGCGGTCGGGCGGCCCACGTGCGGACGAACGCAAGACCGAGACCACGCTGACGACCAGAATCCGGATCAACATCCCCGGTTCGCGGCCCATTCCGCCGGTCGTCGTGCGCAAGACCGTCAAGGACGGCGAGGGGACGGGCGCCGGCGACACCCGGGGTGCGGCCCAGGGCGGAGCCAAGGACCGGACACCGGCGCCCGCGCCCGGTGCTCCCAGGGCCCTGGGGGCCGGCAGCGGCGCCGCTTCCGGACCGGGTTCCGGCCTCGGCGCCGTCGAGCCCTCCGCCGCGGCTGCCACGGGCGCCGCGGGTGGCCCGCGGCCCGCCCCGCAGCAGTCGGTTCCGCAGCAGTCGGCCCCGGCGGAGAAGCCGGCCAGCGACTGGTTCGCGCCGCGCAAGTCCGGTGCGGGCAAGAGCGGTACGGGCGGCGGCTCCGGCAACGGAGTGGGCCCGGCGGGCGGTTCGGGTCCCGCGGGCGGTGCTCCGGGAACTTCCGGTACGCCCGGCCCGTCAGCACCGGCCGGCTCGCCCGGCGCCTCCGGTGGCGGTGCGCGTCCGGGTGGACGCCCGGCCGGTGTGTCCGGCGGGATGAGCGTGACGGGCGGCGGCTCCCGGCCCCGTGGCCTCAGCGGTCCTGGTGGTCCCGGTGGTCCCGGTGGCACGAACGGTTCCGCACCCGGCAACGGCTCCGGACTCTCCGGCGCGACCGGCGGGCCGGTCGCGCCCGGACACGGCGGCGGCACCGGTTCCTTCGACGTGACCGAGGCGCTGTCCGTCGGCCCGCTCGGCAGCGGCGGTACGCGTCCGGGCGCGGGCCCGGGTGCGGGCGGGAGCGGTGGCGGCGAACCGCGCCTCGACGACATGCCGTTCTTCACCGACGACGACCTCGAAGCGCGCAGCGGCCAGGCGGGGCACCCCGGCCGGCCCGGCCCTTCCGGCCAGTCGCCGTACGGCGGTCAGGGCGGACCCGGTGGTCCTGCCAACCCCGGTGGTTTTGGTGGCCCCCCGACCGGGCCCGGCACCGGTCGGACCGGCCCGCTGGGCCTGCCGCCCGGCGGTGGCCCCCACGGCGGTTCCCACCCCGGCGGCGGACTGGGCGACGACACCGCGAACCTCACCCCGCAGTTCCCCGCCCCCGAACCCGGCGCCCCGGGCTACGGAGCCCGCCACGACAACGTCTCCGGGCACACCGGCACCAGCGGCATCCCGGTCGTGTCGGCGAGCGCCGCCTTCGACGCGGGCTTCCCGGCCGGCGGCCCCGGCACGCACACGCCGCCCAGGCAGCCCGAACCGGCCACCCCGCCCCCGGCGGCCTCCTCGAAGGCACCGAAGAAGAAGGGCCGCAGCAAGCTGCCCCTGCTCGGCGGCGCCGTGATCCTGCTCGCCGGTGTCGCCTACGGCGGCGGTCTGCTGATGAACCACTCCGACGTGCCCAAGGGCACCACCGTGCTCGGCGTCGACATCGGCGGCGGCACCCGCGACGAGGCCGTGAAGACACTCGACAAGGCCCTCGCCGCCCGGCTGAACGAACCGCTCAAGCTGGCCGTCGGCGACAAGACCGTCGAACTGGAGCCGGACCAGGCCGGACTCCAGCTCGACACCGACGCCACCATCGGCGCGGCGGCCCGGAGCGACTACAACCCGGTCTCCGTCATCGGCTCCCTCTTGGGCAACAGCCGCGTCGTCGACCCCGTCATCCCCGTCGACGAGGAGAAGCTGCACGCCGCCCTGGAGGCCGCGGGCGGCGGCTCCGGCAATGACGGCACGATCACGTTCGAGTCCGGCAAGGCCGTCGCCGTCTACGGCAAGCCCGGCGCGGGCATCGACGTCGACAAGTCGACCGAGGCGGTCGAGGCGGCGTACCGGACCCAGGTGGAGACCGGTTCCTCGTCCACGGTGAAGGTTCCGACCACCACTCAGGAACCCACGGTGTCCAAGGCCGAGGTCGACCGGATGATGAAGGAGTTCGCCGAGCCGGCGATGTCCGCCAACGTGACCGTGCAGACCGACGCGGAGCACTCGGTGCCGATGAGTCCGCAGAAGTCGCTGTGGAAGTTCCTCAGGGTGGAGGCCGTCAACGGCAAGCTGGTCGACAAGCCCGACCTGAAGGCCCTGGAGGAGCTTTACGGCCAGGCATTCGACGGTGTGCTCATCACCCGGGGCAACGGCGAGAAGACACCTGTCACTTCCCAGGACGTCTATGTCGCCCTCCGCCAGGCGCTGACCAGCACGACCAACCGGGTCGCAGTCATCGAGACCGACCCGAGCTGAACCGGCACCGGTCCCTCGTCCTGACCCCCGCATGACATCCGTCATGCGGGGGTGGACCAGAACGCCCAACACCGTTCGGGGCGTTCGGCTGAGCATGAGTTCTGGCAACAGGACTCACTCCCGCTCAGTTTCCAGGAACGGTCAGGACGCCCGGCACTGCCCTCCGGGCCCCGTACAGGTCACGATGGTCGCCATGAGGACAGCGACGAAAACCACCTGCGACCCCGTCGCCCCGGCCGAGGCCGGGGGAGTCGTCGGCCTGGGGAAGCGCCCGGGGAACGCCGGGCAACGGGTGATCAAGGTCCTGTGGACCGGCATCTGGCTGGTCTTTCTGAGCGCACCGGTCCTCGATCTGCTCGACGGCGGTCACAGCACGGGCGCGCGGATCCTCGGCTGGGCCGGGCTGCTCGCCTTCGTCGCCGGGTATCTGCTGCTGATCCTCCGCACCGGCCGAGAGGAGGACAACGGCCCGGTCCTCGGCTCGCTCGCCGCCCTCGCCGTCCTGTCCTCCGCCCTCGCCCTGAGCCTGGGCCGGGAGTGGCTGGTGCTGTTCGTGTACGTGGCGATCGCCTCCGGCGCCGCCCTGCCGATGCGGCCGGCCGGCTGGACGATCCCGGGGGCGTCGGCGTTGATGGCGGCACTCGCCTTCGTGGTGCCGGACGGGAGGGAGTTCGTGGGCGCGCTGCTGGTCCCCGCACTCCTCGGCGGCTTCGCCATGACCGGCATACGCGAACTCGTGCGGACCACCATCGCGTTGCGCGGGGCCCGCGCCACCGTCGCGCTGCTCGCCGCCGACGAGGAGCGGCTGCGCCTCGCCCGTGACCTGCACGACCTGCTCGGGCATTCACTGTCCCTGATCACGCTGAAGAGTGAACTGGCCGGCCGCATGCTGCCCGACCACCCCGACCGGGCGGCCCAACAGGTCGCCGACATCGAGCAGGTCAGCCGCCAGGCCATGTCCGACGTACGGGAGGCCGTCAGCGGCTACCGGCGTCCCCGGCTGAACGCCGAGATCGCCGGCGCCCGGGTCACGCTGGCCGCCGCCGAGGTCCACGCCGAACTGCCCGTCGGACTACCCGTGGACCACGACCTCGCCGAGGTCACCGAGGAGCGCGAGTCCGTCCTGGCCTGGGCGCTGCGCGAAGCGGTCACCAACGTCGTACGGCACAGCGGCGCCCGGCGCTGCACGGTCGAGCTGCTGCACCGCCGGTCGTTGGCCGGGCCGGTGCTGGAACTGTCCGTCGAGGACAACGGGATCCGGGCCCTCGGCAGCGGCAGCGGCGGCGGTAGTGGCAGCTCCGGTCCCGGCAACGGTCTGAACGGTCTGACCGAGCGGCTGCACCAGGTCGGCGGCACGCTGGAGGCGGGCCGGACGGGGCACGGCTTCCGGCTGGTCGCCAGGGTGCCGGTGGAGACATCGGCGAAAATACCGGCGGACACGACGGCGAGCGGCCCGGAGGGCGCTCAGGGCGGCCCGGTGGGTGCCTCGGCGGACAGGGAACCTTCGGCATGAGCGATCGCACGATCAGAATTCTGCTCGCGGAGGACCAGGCGATGGTCCGCGAAGCCCTCGCCGCGCTGCTGGGCCTGGAGGACGACATCGAGGTCGTCGCCCAAGTGGCGCGCGGCGACGAGGTGCTGGACGCGGCCCGCGCCCACGACGTCGACGTGGCACTGCTGGACATCGAGATGCCCGGCGCCACCGGCATCGAAGCGGCGGCCGCCCTGCACCGTGAACTGCCCGGCGTGAAGCTGGTCGTCCTCACCACCTTCGGCCGCCCCGGCTATCTGCGGGGCGCCATGGAAGCCGGTGCCGACGCCTTCCTGGTCAAGGACGCCCCCGCCGCCCGACTCGCCGCCGCGATCCGCACGGTGCTGACGGGGGAGCGGGTCATCGACCCCACGCTCGCCGCCGCGGCCCTCGCCGACGGGGCCAACCCCCTCACCGACCGCGAACGCGAGATCCTGCGCGCCGCCGCCGACGGCTCCACCAACGCGGAACTGGCCCTCTCCCTGCACCTCTCCCAGGGCACGGTCCGCAACTACCTCTCCACCGCCATCCAGAAACTGGCCGTCCGCAACCGCGCGGAGGCGGCCCGGGTGGCCAGGGAGAAGGGCTGGCTGTAGCCAGGGGCCCGAGGTCCGGGGTCCGGGCCCTGGCGTCCGGGTCCGGGGCTGATGTCGGAGTCGCGCCGACCCGGACAGGGTCGGCGCGGCCACGCTCCGTTCGTCCGGTGCGTCAGGGCGTCCGGCTCAGGTGTCCCCGCGCCGCACCGTGCACAGCGCCCAGATCATGACGCCGGAGAGGGCGATCATCACGACCGACCAGACCGGGGCGTACGGCAGGGACATGAAGTTGGCGATCATGATGAGCCCGCCGACCGCCACCCCGGCCACCCGTGCCCACGTACTGGCCTGGAACAGCCCCACGCTGATGAGCACGGCCACCGCGCCCAGGACCAGGTGGATCCAGCCCCAGGACGTGAGGTCGAACTTGAAGACGTAGTTCTGCGTGGTCACGAAGACATCGTCCTGGGCGATCCCGGAGATACCCCGGACGATGTTCAGGATTCCGGCGAGCATCAGCATGACGCCGCCGAAGACGGTCAGCCCGCCGGCCCACTCGCGCTTGGCGGAGGGACTGTGCGCACGTGCCTGTGTGTGATGGGCGTGAGCCGTAGCCATTTCGCCGCCCCTTTCGTTTGTCGTACAGGTTGCTCGTACTCGTTCGCCGTACTCGTTCGCCGTACTCGTTCGTTGTATTCGTTCGCCGTATGGGTTCGTCGTGTGGGTGCGTGTGGTCAGTGGGTGTGTCCCGCGCCGTGGCCGCTCAGTACCAGTTCCTTGGCCCGGTCGAACTCCTCGTCGGTGAGGTCGCCGCGGGAGCGGATCTCGGACAGCCGGTGCAGTTCGTCGGCGGTGCCGGTCTGCCCGCCGTGGCCCGTCGCGGTCTCCCTGATGTAGCGGTCGAACGCCTCCTGCTGCGCACGGGCCTGCGCGGTCTCCCGCCTGCCCATGTTCCGGCCGCGGGCCACGACGTAGACGAACACGCCGACGAACGGCAGCACGATGACGAAGACCAGCCACCCGGTCTTGGCCCAGCCGCTCAGCTCGTCGTCCCGGAAGAGGTCGGCGACGACCCGGAACAGCAGTACGAACCACATGACCCACAGGAACAGCAGCAGCATCGTCCAGAAGGCCCCGAGCAGGGGGTAGTCGTATGCGAGGTAGGTCGCGGAGCTCATGGCTCTCCCTCGTCCGGCGGGGGGTGGCGCGTGCCGTACCAGGCTGCCCCGGCCGCGGCCGTGCGGCCTCACCCCTGACGGGTGATCCCGGACGGGCCGGGCCGCGGTGAGCTGGAGAGCGGACGTACGCCGAAGCCAGGAGGGCGGATCATGACCGCACCGAGCGCCGTCTCCGCGACATCCTCACCGGCCGAGCGGATCGACCGGGGCCGGACGGCCCGCACTCGCGTGCCCCGCTCGGCGCACGGCCTGTTCGCCCCCGGCCCCGACCGCTTCGACCCGGTCGATGTGCTCGTACACCAGTCGGCCGCGCGGGTGCCCGAACTGGTCCCGATCCGGTACGGACGCATGCTGGAATCGCCGTTCCGGTTCTACCGGGGAGCCGCCGCGATCATGGCCGCAGACCTGGCGGCACTGCCGCACACCGGACTCGAGGTACAACTGTGCGGCGACGCCCACCTGCTGAACTTCCGGCTGCTGGCCTCGCCGGAACGGCACCTCGTCTTCGACATCAACGACTTCGACGAGACCTTCCCCGGCCCCTTCGAATGGGACGTCAAACGCCTCGCCGCCAGCCTCGTCATCGCGGGCCGCGCCAACGGCTTCTCGACACGGCAGCAGGACAAGGCGGTCACCACCTGCGTCCGGGCGTACCGCGCCCGGATGCACCGCTTCGCCGGCATGCGCACCCTGGACGTCTGGTACGCCCAGGACGACGTCGACCGGATGCGCGACCTCCTCGACCCCTCCCTGGACCCGTCCGTCCGGCACCGAGCCGAACGGGCCGCCGCGAAGGCCCGCACCCGCACCTACATCCAGGCCGTCGACCGGCTGACCCGGGTCACCCCCGAGGGCCGGCGGATCACCCCGGACCCACCCCTGATCATCCCCCTGCGGGACCTGCTGGCCGACGCTCCCGACCGCCGCGAGGAGACCGACCTGCGCACCATCGTCGAGAGCTACACGAGCACCCTCTCCTCCGAACGCCGGCACCTGCTCCATCGCTACCGGCTCGCGGACACGGCCCGCAAGGTGGTCGGCGTCGGCAGCGTCGGCACCCGCTGCTGGGTCCTGCTCATGCTCGGCCGCGACGACGACGACCCGCTGCTGCTCCAGGCCAAGGAGGCGCAGGAGTCGGTGCTCGGGCCGTACACGGACGGCGAACGCTTCGACAACCAGGGCCGCCGCGTGGTGACCGGGCAGCGCCTGATCCAGACCTCCAGCGACATCTTCCTCGGCTGGACCCACGTCCTGGGCCTGGACGGCAGGGAACGGGACTTCTACGTGCGCCAGCTCCGGGACTGGAAAGGCATCGCCCGCCCGGAGGCCATGGACCCCCGCACGCTCGCCCTCTTCGGCGGCTGGTGCGGCGGCAGCCTCGCCCGCGCCCACGCCCGCTCCGGCGACCCTGTCGCGATCGCCGCCTACCTGGGCTCCGGCGACCGCTTCGACCGCGCCCTCCCGCCCTTCGCCCAGGCCTACGCCGACCGCAACGAACGGGACTTCAAGAAGCTCGGGGCCGCCGTACGCTCGGGGCGGCTCACGGCCGAGAGCCTCTGAGGGGGCGACCCGGGGGCAGCCCGGGGGACGGGGGTCCCGTGGACCGGCCGGGATCGCGCGGGCAGACGAAAGCGGCGCTGTCAGGACCGGTCTCCGGTCCTGACAGCGCCGCCCGCGCGTTCGTGCGCGTTCGCCCGCGCGTCTCGTGGTCCGCTCAGTGAGCGGCGACGACCATCACGGACTCCTCGGCGTCCTCCGCCTGGGCGCGCATTTCCTTCGCTTCCTCGGCGCGGCCCTTGATGAAGACGGCGGAGGCCACGGCACCGATGACGCACAGGATGCCGGTGACGGTGACGGCGGCGTGCAGACCGTTGACGAACGCCTGGCCACTGCCCTCGATGACGGCGGCCTTGATCTGCGCCGACATGTCACCGGAGACCGGGGCGATACCCATCGTGACGGCGTCCTCGGCCTGCTCCAGACCGTGCGCCAGGCCCGTCGGGACCCCCGCGCCGGTCAGCTCGCCGAACAGCGAGGAACCGACCTTGCCGGCGATCACGGTGATCAGCACCGAGGTACCGAGGGCGCCACCGATCTGCAGCATGGTGGACTGCAGGCCGGAGGCCACACCACCGTCCCTGATGGGCGCGTTGCCGATGATCGTGGCGGCGGTGGCGGGCAGCACGATGCCGACGCCCAGGCCGATCGCGATGAACGGCGGCCACATCGTCGCGTAGGACGAGTCGATGCTCCACGACAGCATGCCGAACATACCGGCGCCCGAGAGGAGCAGACCCAGCGGAATCGTGACCCGCGCGCCGAGGCGGGCGGTCAGCTGGGAACCGAGCGGAGAGGCGAACAGCGACGCGATCGACATCGGCAGTGTGCTGACACCTGCCTCGACCGGCGTGTAGCCGCGCACGTTCTGCAGGTACAGCATGATGAAGAAGATGCCGCCGAGCATCACGAAGAAGTTCAGCAGGGTCATGACCGCACCGGTGGTCAGCGAGCGGTTGCGGAACAGACGCATCGGCAGCAGCGGGTGCTCCTGCCGGGTCTCGTACCAGCCGAAGACGACCAGCAGCGCCAGACCCAGGACGAGGGCGCCGAGAGTGCCGGCGGAGGCCCAGCCCCACGTCTCGCCCTTGACGATGCCGAAGACGAGCGCGACCATGCCCGCCGCCAGCAGGACGACGCCGGGGATGTCGAAACGCTGCTGACCGCCGGAGTTCTTGGACTCGGCGAGCACCACCGCGCTGAACACCAGCGCGATCAGGCCGATCGGCACGTTCAGGTAGAAGACCGACTCCCAGTTGACGTGCTCGACGAGCAGACCGCCGATGATCGGGCCCAGCGACGTCGACACGGCCGAGACCATGCCCCAGATGCCCACCGCGAGGGCGAACTTCTTCGGCGGGAAGACGGCGCGCAGGATGCCCAGGGTGTTGGGCATCAGGATGCCGCCCGCCACACCCTGCAGGGCACGAAAGACGATGACGCCCTCGATGCTGCCGACCAGGCCGATGGCGACCGAGGTGACGATGAACCCGCCGATGCCGGCGAGGTAGTAGAAGCGCCGGCCGAACCGGTCACCGAGCTTGCCGCCGAGGATCATCGAGGCGGCGAGCGCGATCAGGTAGGAGTTGGTGACCCACTGCAGCTCAGCCGTGCTGGCGTCGAGGTGCTTGCCGATCGCCGGGTTGGCGATGGCGACGACGGAGCCGTCGAGCTGCACCATGAGCAGGCCGAACGACACGGCGATCAGCGCGAGCCAGGGATTGGCCCGGAAGCGCTCGAACTTCGACCGGGAGGCCGCGTCGGGAGCGGAGTGATCCACGGGTGTGGACGCCATGAAAGGAGCCGTTTCTTTCTCTGAGGGGGACGGACGAACTGCACGGCGGGGCCGCGGTCCGGCAGCCGGCCCGGGACCCCGCCCGCCCGGTCAGGGGCAGGGCGAGGCGCACGGGGCCGTGCCCAGGGCTGTCCGGTAGGGACTGCCTGGGGAAAGGAGGAGGGGACGGATGCGCGGGACGCCGGACGAGCTCACCGCGGGAGCCCGCGCGATGCGCGAGCCGGTGACGCTCTCGTCAGCGGGCTGCCGGGCGGAGGCTCCGGGCCAGCACTTTCAGCGCGCCGACAGCGGAACCCAGCGCGTCCAGCTCACCGTCGGTGAGGGACAGCATCGCCTGGCCGAGGTGACTCTCCTCGAGGGCGATGGCCTCGGCGATCCGCTGCCGCGAGGACTCCGTGAGGTGGAGGTGGGCGATCCGCTTGTCGACGCCGTCCCGCCGGCGCTCCAGCTCTCCCCGCTCGGTGAGCTGGGAGACCAGTGCGCTGACGTTGTTCGGCTTCATCAGCAGCGCCTCGGCCGCCTCACGGACCGTGGCGCCCTCGTGCTGTGCGACGAACCGCAGCAGTGCCAGCTGCCCCTCAGGCGGCTTCGGGTGCGGGTACTCACTCGCCACCCGGCGCTCCAGGGCCCGGTGCAGCGCGGGAAGGCACGCCGCGAGCTCGGAGCTCACGCGTGCGACGCGCTGGTCGGAGGCACTGTTGATGGACACCCGTAGATATTAGGTATTTAAAAATACCTATGTCAAACGAGGTGTGAGGGGGATCTCACGGGGAGCGCACGGCCGGGCTTTCGCCGGAGCCCGCGGAGCCCGCGGGGTCTGCGGAGCTTGCGGGGTCTGCGGAGCTTGCGGGGTCTGCGGGGTCTGCAGGGTCTGCGGGGCTTTCGGGACGAGCCTCAGTTGAGCAGCGCCCGTGCCGCTCGGGCCTCGTCGCGGATCCGGTCCGCCACCGGCTCGTCCACCGCTGCCACCACCTCGGCGTACGCCTCCAGCTCGTCCGCGCCCTCGAGGAAATTGCCGCGCCGCACCAGCAACCTGGCCCGTTCGTACCGCAGCTCCGCCGGCCGGGAGGGGAGCAGCAGGGACAGGTCCAGCGCCCACAGCGACACGTCCGAGCGCTCCGGGCGGGCCTCGGCCCACGCCCGGATGTTGTTCAGGACGCGCAGCACGACGTTCAGCGGATCGGCCGGTACCAGCATCGACGGCTCCAGCGGCGACCCCGTCGCCCCGGCGACCAGCAGCTCCGTATCGGCCCCGGTCAGCAACCGGCCGCCCTCGAAGGGATCGACGAGCACCTGCCGCTCCGGGGCGGCCTCGCCCCGCGTATCCGCCTCCGCCGCTGCCGGCTTCGCCTCCGCCGTCGCACCGGCCTCCCCGAGGCCGACCACGAAGTGACCGGGCAGCCCGACCCCGTACACCGGTGCCCCCGCCCGCCGGGCGACCTCCAGCCACACCACCGACAGCAGGATCGGCAGCCCCCGCCGGCGCCGCAGCACCTCGTGCAGCAGCGACGACTCCAGGTGCTGGTAGTCGCCCTGGGTGCCGTGGAAACCGCACCGCTCGCCCAGCAGCTCCCGCAGCGCCGACGCCCACGCGCGCGGAGTGCCGGGCCGGTAGGGGAGGCGGCCGGCCAGCGCGTCCAGCTCGATCTGCGCGGCGTCGATGCCCGCCTCGTCCAGCGTGCCGTCCGCCACCGCACCGATCAGCAGGCACAGCGTGGCCAGATCCGGCCGCTCGGACCGGGCCTCCTCGGCGAACCGCCGCCGCAGCTCGGCGGAGCGTTCCGGAGGCGGAGGATGGGGGGAGCGCATGACCGGTTCGTGCCCTCTCACGGCGACCCGTCACCGGCCGGAGCCGACGACCGGGGCGCGCGGTAGTGGTGGTAGGAGTGGTGCGCGGCGAAACCCATCCTGCCGTACAGGGCATGGGCCGCCGCGTTGTCCTCCTCGACCTGGAGCCAGGCGGCCGACGCGCCCTCGTCGAGCGCCCGCCGGGCCAGCGCGGCCATCACGGCGCTCGCCAGCCCGCGCCGCCGCAGCGCCGGATCCACCTCGACGGCGGAGAAGCCGGCCCACCGGCCGTCCACGACACACCGCCCGATCGCGGCGGGAGCGGCGCCGCCCGGAGCACCGCCCCCGGGGCCGCCGTCCCCCGCCGGCACGGTCGCGAACCACACCGACGGGCCTCCCCCACTCTCGGCTTGGCTCGAGCGGGAGGACCCCCCTCCCAGCACCTTCAGGGCGACCTCGTTCACGCCCCGGCGCTGATAACGCGCCAGCCACGCCTCGTCGGCCTCCCGGGACAGCAGGACGTCCACCCCGGCCGGTTCGCCGCCGGACGGCTCCGGTCCCGCGTCGGCGACCGGCGCGAGTCCGCCGACCCACAGCTCGGCGGTCACCTCCCGCACCCAGCCCCGCCGCTCCAGCTCCGCGCCCAGCGCCTCCTGCGTGCCCTCGGCACCGGTCGCCGTCTGCACGTAGGCGGGCAGCCCGCGTTCGGCGTACCAGCGGCAGACGGTCGTCAGCGCCTCGTCCAGCGGCATGCCCGGGTCGCCCAGCGGCAGCACCGAGTTGGCCCGGCGGGTGAAGCCCACCCGTCGCCCGGCCGCCGCCCCCCACGGACGCTCCCCCGGAGCCGAACGTCCGGGGGGACCCCCATCGTGCGGCGCCTCCCCGACCGCCGCCCTCAGCTCCCAGCCGCCCAGCCGCTCGCTCTCCACGGGTGGCCACGCCCGCGCGGCGACCCGCGCCAGCTCCTCGTAGGAGGCGGCCGGACCGCGTCGGCGGGCCGGTGCGGACGGCACCACCTTGCCCGCGACCAGCGCGGACTCCCGGACGAGGACGCTCTCGCCGTTCTTCCGTGTGATCCGCAGCACGCCGTCGTCCCATGATGTGAGAACTCCGACCACGTCGGTGAACCTCCCACCCGGGGGGCCATGTTCGATCAAGCTCCGTACGGAGACCCGTTTGCCCACGTCAGTAGTGGTGATGCGGACCTCGAGACGCCCGGCGGCGGAGATTTCCACAGGTCGGTACACCCCTCCTGTTCGGATCATGCCCAAGAACGGAGATACTAGGGGCGGGCATCGACGACGCCGCGCTCCCGCGCGCCAGGCGGCGGAGCCTGGAGAGGCCCGCCAGCGCCCTATCGAGGAGGAACGACAGCGTGACCTACGTCATCGCGCAGCCTTGTGTCGACGTGAAGGACAAGGCGTGCATCGAGGAGTGCCCGGTCGACTGCATCTACGAGGGCCAGCGGTCCTTGTACATCCACCCGGACGAATGCGTCGACTGCGGCGCCTGTGAACCGGTCTGCCCGGTCGAGGCCATCTTCTACGAGGACGACACTCCCGAGGAGTGGAAGGACTACTACAAGGCCAACGTCGAGTTCTTCGACGACCTCGGCTCGCCCGGCGGCGCCAGCAAGCTCGGGCTGATCGAGCGCGACCACCCGTTCATCGCCGCGCTGCCGCCGCAGGCGTAAGCACCCGGGCGGCCCGCGCCCGCGCCGCCTCGGTCCCGTACGGCCTGATCGCCCCTGATCGGCATCGTACGGGACCGAGGCGTTTGCCGTACCGGCGTGTACCGAAGCGCACCGATGACAGCGCACGGATGAAAGTGAGCCAGTAACCGTGTCCGCAGTTTCCGAACGCTTGCCCACCTTCCCCTGGGACAAGCTCGAGCCGTACAAGAAGACGGCCGCCGCGCACCCCGACGGCATCGTCGACCTCTCCGTCGGCACCCCCGTCGACCCGGTCCCCGAGCCGATCCGCAAGGCCCTGACCGCCGCCGCGGACTCCCCGGGCTATCCCACGGTCTGGGGCACCCCGGAACTGCGTGACGCGCTCACCCGCTGGGTGGAGCGCCGCCTGGGCGCCCGCGAGATGACCCACCACCATGTGCTGCCGGTCGTCGGCTCCAAGGAACTGGTCGCCTGGCTGCCCACCCAGCTGGGCCTCGGTCCCGGCGACCGGGTGGCGTACCCGCGCCTGGCCTATCCGACGTACGAGGTCGGTGCCCGCCTGGC
This sequence comes from Streptomyces sp. NPDC005774, assembly GCF_042871645.1. Lineage (NCBI taxonomy): Bacteria > Bacillati > Actinomycetota > Actinomycetes > Kitasatosporales > Streptomycetaceae > Streptomyces > Streptomyces sp. NPDC005774. The sequence continues at coordinate 24,491 of NZ_JBIAIV010000003.1, forward strand.
CCGCGCGGAGTACGAGGCGTACGACGACCCGACCAAGCTGGACCCGACGGGTCTGAAGCTCCTCTGGCTGAACTCCCCGTCCAACCCCACGGGCCGGGTGCTTCCCAAGGCGGAGCTGACCCGGATCGTCGCCTGGGCCCGCGAGCACGGCGTCCTGGTCTTCTCCGACGAGTGCTACCTCGAACTGGGCTGGGACGCCGACCCGGTGTCGGTGCTGCACCCGGACGTCAACGGCGGCTCGTACGACGGCATCGTCGCCGTGCACTCGCTGTCCAAGCGGTCCAACCTCGCGGGCTACCGCGCCGCCTTCCTGGCCGGCGACCCGGCCGTCCTCGGCCCGCTGCTGCAGATCCGCAAGCACGGCGGCATGATGACCTCGGCGCCCACCCAGGCGGCCGTGGTGGCGGCCCTGGGCGACGACGAACACGTCCGCGTCCAGCGCGAGCGCTACACGGCCCGCCGCACCGCGCTGCGGATGGCCCTCCTGGGGCACGGCTTCCGCATCGAGCACAGCGAGGGCGGGCTCTACCTCTGGGCCACCCGCGACGAGTCCTGCTGGGACACCGTCGCCCGCCTCGCCGAGCTCGGCATCCTGGTCGCACCGGGCGACTTCTACGGCCCGGCCGGCGAGCGGTTCGTCCGCGTCGCCCTCACCGCCACGGACGAGCGGGTACGGGCGGCGGTGGAACGCCTGAAGGCGTGACGCGAGGCAGTCGTACGGACGCCGACGGGGCCCAGGTTCTTCCTGGGCCCCGTCGGCGTCCGTACGGTCCGGGCCGGCCGGGCCCGGACCCACGGGGGTCCGGATCCGGACCCGGTCGGGTCAGCCGAGCGGCAGCGCCGGGGCCGGGAGGGTCCGGGCGGTCGGCACGCCGTCCAGGGGGACGGCGTCGGTCGGCAACGTGCCCTCGGCGGCCTGGACCGCCACCGGCGCGGCCTTCCCGAGTGCCTGGCCGCCGGTGCCGCCCGCGGTCTCGGTGACGGAGTGCGTCGCGTCGTCCACGGTGCCGGTCGCGCCGGCCTGGTCCAGGACGGTCAGACCGCCGACGTTCGGGGTGGCCGGCAGCTCGGGGGCCGCGGTGGCGGAACCGGCCGCACCGACCCCGGCGGCCGCTCCGGCGGCGACGAGCAGCGCGGCACGGGCGATCCGACGGGTCAGGGGGAGGGACATGGTGCTCCTTCGGCGGGAGAGAACGGTGAAACGTCCAGCCGAACCCGGTGGGTGGTCGGTCTCACGTCGATCTGGTCGATCTCCGGTGATCGGCCTCCGGGCCCGGACGCAGTGACTACCGCTCGAAGGCCGGGAAGGTTGCGGTGGGGCGACGTAAAGAGTTGGCAACGTGTCGCATTATCGGGTACGCCGAAAAGCGGACGAACAGTACGCCGTTCGACGGGCTGCCGAATGGTTACAGCGCCCAAGCCCCAAGGAGTCCGGCGAACCGGGGGCGAGGACGCGTAAACCCGCTCACCACGTCAACGTCCCGGCCCTCGGAGCAACCTCTAAGGGTGAGCCATCGGGCAACCGTGCGGAGGGCTGTACGGCCCACTGCGCGGCCTGCCGGGCGGGCTACTCCGCGGTCGTGATCCGGACCGCGGAGTAGTCCGCACCGCCGTCCGCGCCCGCGGAGTTCCTGCCGTCCTCGTCGCCCTCGCCCTCGCCGTCGACCGGGGTCCACCGGCCGCCGTCGTCCCCGGCGGTCCACTCCCGCCCCGCATACGACACCCGCTCCATGTGCAGCGCGGAGGCGTTGGCCACGGCCCAGTGCGCCAGCTGCCAGCCCTGAGTCCTGGCCTTCCGGCCCGGGTCCGCCTCGGTGGACACCGACAGCGTCATGGTCCGCCCGTCGGAGTCGGAACTGAAGCCGGTGCCGGAACCGGAGCCGGGGTCGCCGTTTCGGGGGGTGGAGGGGCCGGGGCTCGCCGCGTCGCCGACCTCGGCGCCGGCCGGTTCCAGGTTGTCCCGTCCGAAGTCCCGGAGCAGCGCGTCACGTACCGCGTCCGTCCCCGCTGCACGGGTCGCCCCCGGACGGCCCTCGCAGGTCAGCGTGGCCTCCGAGTTGCCGGTCAGGGCGGCGGCCAGCAGGGTGGCGTCCGGCTCATGCTTGGCGTACGCCTGCGGGAAGCCGCTGAGCTGCACCCGCTGGGCGGCGACGGTGAGCGGCAGCCGGGTGTACCCCGGCACCTCCTCCAGCCCCTCGTAGAACTTCCCCGCGGAGTACGCCGGGTCCATGATCTCCTCCGGCGTGCCCCAGCCCTGCGAGGGGCGCTGCTGGAACAGGCCGAGCGAGTCACGGTCGCCGTAGTCGATGTTGCGCAGCGCCGACTCCTGGAGGGCCGTCGCCAGCGCGATCGCCACGGCCCGCTCGGGCAGGTCGCGGGCGGTACCGACGGCGGTGATCGTCGCCGCGTTCACCGCCTGCTCGGGCGTGAACGCGTATGTGGCTCCGTCGTCCTTGGCGGACACGACCCGGCAACCCGGGCCGCTCGTCCCGCCGCCCGTGTCGTACCGGACCACCAGGTAGCCGGCGACCCCGAGAAGTACCACGGAGGCCGCCCCGAAACGGAAGAGGCGGCCCCGGCGCTTGGAAGGAAGCGGTGACTCTGACACGCGTAACAAGGTACTGGAGAGTAGGAGCCGTGTGTTCCGGGTGTGGACAGTGGGCCCGGACCAGCGCGTTAGGGTCGTCGCCATGGCCGATACACCGCTTGACCTCACTCTGGACGCGGCACGCCTGACCGCGCGGCTCGTCGACTTCCCCTCCGTCAGCGGCACCGAGAAGCCGCTCGCGGACGCGATCGAATCCGTCCTGCGACCCCTGCCGCACCTCACGGTCGACCGGTACGGCAACAACGTCGTGGCCCGTACGCACCTGGGACGCGAGGAGCGCGTGATCCTCGCCGGTCACATCGACACGGTCCCCATCGCGGACAACGTCCCCTCCCGGCTCGACGAGGACGGCGTGCTGTGGGGCTGCGGCACCAGCGACATGAAGGCGGGCGTGGCCGTCCAGCTGCGCATCGCGGCCACCGTCCCCGCCCCCAACCGGGACCTCACCTTCGTCTTCTACGACAACGAGGAGGTCTCCGCGGACCTCAACGGCCTCAAGCACGTCGCCGAACAGCACCCCGACTGGCTGGAGGGCGACTTCGCAGTCCTCCTCGAGCCCTCCGACGGCCAGGTCGAGGGCGGCTGCCAGGGCACGCTCCGGGTGCTGCTGAAGACCACCGGCGAGCGCGCCCACTCCGCGCGGAGCTGGATGGGCTCCAACGCGATCCACGCGGCATCCCCCATCCTCGCCCGCCTCGCCTCCTACGAGCCGCGCCACCCGGTGATCGACGGCCTGGAGTACCGCGAGGGCCTGAACGCGGTGGGCATCTCCGGAGGCGTCGCCGGCAACGTCATCCCCGACGAGTGCGTCGTCAGCGTCAACTTCCGCTACGCCCCCGACCGCTCCGAGGCCGAGGCCCTCGCCCACGTCCACGAGGTCTTCGCGGACTGCGGCGTGAGCGAGTTCGTCGTCGACGACCACAGCGGCGCGGCCCTGCCCGGCCTCTCCCACCCGGCCGCGGCCGCCTTCATCGAGGCGGTCGGCGGCACACCCCAGCCCAAGTACGGCTGGACGGACGTCTCCCGCTTCTCGGCCCTCGGCATCCCGGCGGTCAACTACGGCCCCGGCAACCCGCACCTGGCGCACAAGCGGGACGAACGCGTCGAGACGGCGAAGATCCTCGCAGGGGAGGAGCGGCTGCGGTCCTGGCTGACCGCGTGAGCACACCACCCCGACGGAGCGTTTGGAACGCTGTCCCGCGGACATGCTGACGTCCCCCAGACGTAACCCTCGTGGACCTACGCTGAGGTGGAACGACCTCTCCCCGTCCTCTCGGCGATCTCCCGAGCCGGGGAGACCGGAACGGAGGGAGCACATATGGCTACTGGTAACCCCGAGGGCAAGCCGATCCCACCGGAGGAGCAGCGGCTGGGCCCGGTGCTCCGCAGGCGGGACCAGGTCCAGAAGAGCACCACGGACCAGCGGCTGCTGGACGGGCGTGCCCCCTCGGACTGGGTGCACACCGACCCCTGGCGGGTGCTGCGCATCCAGTCGGAGTTCATCGAGGGATTCGGCACACTCGCCGAGCTGCCCCCCGCCATCAGCGTCTTCGGCTCGGCACGCACACCGGGGGACTCACCGGAGTACGACGCCGGCGTCCAACTGGGCCGGGGCCTGGTCGAAGCGGGCTTCGCCGTCATCACCGGCGGCGGCCCCGGCGCCATGGAGGCGGCCAACAAGGGCGCCTGCGAGGCCAACGGCGTCTCGGTCGGCCTCGGCATCGAGCTGCCCTTCGAGCAGGGGCTCAACAGCTACGTCGACATCGGCCTGAACTTCCGGTACTTCTTCGTCCGCAAACTGATGTTCGTCAAGTACTCACAGGGCTTCGTCGTCCTGCCCGGTGGCCTCGGCACCCTCGACGAACTCTTCGAGGCGCTGACCCTGGTCCAGACGCAGAAGATCACCCAGTTCCCCATCGTCCTGTTCGGCACCGACTACTGGGGCGGCCTGGTCGACTGGCTGCGTGGCACGGTCATCGCCCAGAGCAAGGCAGCCGAGAAGGACCTCCTCCTCTTCCACGTCACGGACGACGTGGAAGAGGCGGTGGCCCTGGTGTCCAAGGAAGCGGGCCGCTGAGCAGGCGAGAACCCATCGACTCCCCGGCCCTCACCCCCTCGGCCCACCGAGCGGGGTGTGGGTCGGTGGTCTTCTTCCCGGTCCGGCGAGCGGTGTGCGGGCCGGGTCTTCTTGGCCTACCGGGTGGCGTATGGGCCGGAGGTCCTTCACGTCCCCCGAGCAGCCGTCCGGGCCGGGGGCACTTTTCGACTCACCGAGTCGGGTGGTGGGTGGGCAAAGGCCGGGGCCCAGGGGCGGAGCCCCCGGCGGGGTGTGGGGCGGGGCCCCATGCCCAGGGTCCAGGGGCGCCGCTCATGGAAACGGCGTAGGGGCAGAACCGTCACCCGGGGCGGAGCCCTACGCGAGCCCCCGCCGGGCCACCGCAGGGGCACGGTGGCCCGCGATGGACGCCACCATGTCCAGCACCTGCCGCGTCTCCGCCACCTCGTGCACCCGGTACACCCGCGCCCCCAGCCACGCCGACACCGCGGTCGTCGCGAGCGTTCCCAGCACCCGCTCCTTGACCGGCCGGTCCAACGTCTCCCCGACGAAGTCCTTGTTGGACAGCGACACCAGCACCGGCCACCCGGTGGCGACCATCTCGTCCAGCCGCCGTGTCGCCTCGAGACTGTGCCGGGTGTTCTTGCCGAAGTCGTGCCCGGGATCGATCATCACCGACTCCCGCGGCACGCCCAGGGACACCGCGCGCTCCGCCAGCCCCAGCGTCCGCTCGAGGATGTCGGCCATCACGTCCTCGTACTCCACCCGGTGCGGCCGGGTCCGCGGCAGTGCGCCTCCCGCGTGGGTGCACACCAGCCCCGTGCCGTACCGCGCGGCGACCTCCGCGAGCCGCGGATCGACCCCGCCCCAGGCATCGTTCAGGACGTCCGCCCCCACCTCGCACACGGCCTCGCCGACCTCGTGCCGCCAGGTGTCCACGCTGATCACGATGTCCGGGAAACGCCGCCGCACCTCGGCGACGAAACCGACCGTGCGCCGCGCCTCCTCCTCGGCGGAGACCTCCTCGCCCGGGCCGGCCTTCACCCCGCCGATGTCGATGATCGCGGCGCCCTCGGCCACCGCCTGCTCCACGCGCGTGAGTGCCGGTTCGTCGCGGAAGGTCGCGCCCCGGTCGTAGAAGGAGTCGGGGGTCCGGTTCACGATCGCCATGATCACCGGCTCGTGCGGTGCGAATTCCCGCCTGCCCAGCCTGAGCATCCCCAAAGACCTCTCTTCGTCGGTGCGGTCCGCCGGCCGTCCCGGCCGCCTGTGACCCTGACTGTCAGACTCGCATGGCACGATCGGAGCCACACATCCGACTCCGGTTCGATCCAACCCTGGGGACCACAGCGATGGTTATGTTCTTGTTCCTGGTCGTCGCGCTCGCCGTCGTGGTCGCCGCGGTGACCCTCGCCGTGGTGGGCGGCGGAGGGAGCGGCCCGCTGCCCGACGCGGCCCCCGACCGGCTGAGGGACACCCTGCCGCTGGACCGCCCGGTCAGCCGCGCGGACGTGGACGGCCTTCGCTTCCCCCTCGCCGCGCGCGGCTACCGCATGGCCGACGTGGACGACGCGCTGAGCCGCCTCGGCGCCGAGCTCGCCGAGCGCGACGCCCGGATCGCCGACCTGGAATCCGCGCTGGCCGGAGCCCGTGCCGTCGCGGCCCACCTCGCCCTGGACAAGCCCGCCGCGCGCCAGGAGGGCGACCAGCTGTGACCGACGGGGCCGCTCTCGCAGGTCCGGACGGCGCACCGCGCTGCCCCTGGGCCCTGTCCACCGAGGACTACATCGCGTACCACGACGAGGAGTGGGGCCGCCCGGTCCACGGGGACGACGCCCTGTTCGAGCGCCTCAGCCTGGAGGCCTTCCAGTCCGGCCTGTCGTGGCTCACGATCCTGCGCCGCCGTCCGGGCTTCCGTACCGCCTTCGCCGGATTCCGGATCGCGGCCGTCGCGGAGTACACCGACGCCGACCGGGAACGCCTGCTGGCCGACGCCGGCATCATCCGCAACCGCGCCAAGATCGACGCGACCCTGGGCAACGCGCGCGTGCTGGCCGGGTGGGCGCCCGGCGACCTGGACACCTTGATCTGGTCGCACGCACCCGACCCGGCCGCCCGCCCGGTACCGGTGACCCTCGCCGACGTCCCCGCGATCACCCCCGAATCGACGGCGCTGTCCAAGGCCCTGAAGAAGCAGGGCCTGCGCTTCGTCGGCCCGACCACGGCCTACGCGCTGATGCAGGCCTGCGGCCTGGTCGACGACCATCTGAGGGGCTGCGCGGCCCGACAGGCCTGACCCCTCGAAGGCGAGCGCGCCACGCCGCAGGCCGCCCGGGCCTGCCGCTCCTGGATCTGCTGCTCCCGGGCCTGCTGCTCCCGGGCCTGCCGCTTCTGGACCCGCCCCTCCCGGGTCTGCCGCCCCCGGAGTCAGCGGCCTTGGTACTGCGGCTTCTCCTTGTTGACGAAGGCCTGCACGGCGATCGTGTGGTCCTCGGAGGCGCCCGCCCGGGTCTGGAGCTCGTCCTCCTTCTCCAGGGCCTCCTCCAGGGAGTGGGTGAGCCCGTACGCCACCGACTCCTTGAGCGCCGCGTACGCCACCGTCGGCCCCGCGGCCAGCGCCCGCGCCGTCTTCTCCGCCTCCGCGCGCAGCTCGGCGGCCGGAACCAGCCGGTTCGCGATCCCGAGGTCGTACGCCTCCTGGGCCGTGATGCTGCGGGGGAAGAGCAGCAGGTCGGTGGCGCGGCTCGGGCCGACGACCCGCGGCAGCGTCCAGGAGATCCCGGAGTCCGCGGTCAGCGCGACCCCGGCGAACGACGTGTTGAACGCCGCCGTGTCGGCCACGATCCGGTAGTCCGCCGCCAGCGCGAAGCCGAAGCCCGCCCCGGCCGCCACCCCGTTCACCGCGGCGACCACCGGTTTCGCGGCCCCGGCGAGCGCCTTCACGATCGGGTTGTAGTGCTCGCGCACCGTGCTCATCGTGCGCCCGCCGCCGTCCTCCCGGTCGGCGACCAGCAGCCCGATGTGCTCCTTGAGGTCCTGCCCGACGCAGAACGCCCGGTCGCCGGCGGCGGTCAGCAGTACGGCCCGCACACCCTCGTCGTCCGCGGCGGCCCGGACCGCGTCCCGGAGAGCGGCCTTCGCCGCCACGTTCAGCGCGTTCATCGCCTCCGGGCGGTTCAGCGTGATCGTCGCGAGTCCGTCGCTCACCTCGTAGAGCACGGTGTCGGCCATGGTGTATCCCTCCGCGTCGCGGCTCGTGGACCTACCCGTCAGTACGTCCCTGTGCAGGACAGCATGACGGAGATCGCCGACGCCGGAGCGGGGTCCACGTGTGACCTGCGTCAAAGAATTCCGGACCGATTTTCTTCGGGGGAGTGGCGTAAGGGGGCGCAGTATCGCAGCCACATTGCCGAATTGGGTGGTTTTGCTCGCGCGCGTTGCCCAAGCGATGCCGACCGATGTTGGTCATCGGGTCCTGAGATGCGGGATAATGGCCTGGAAGCAATGTGTTCGATGCCGGTGGCGTGTGTCCTGCTTCAAGGACCGCAGGTGCCCTTCAGTGGGCCGTCGGCTAGACGGTTGAGCTGGGTTTCAGGAAGGGGAACGAGCATGGCGGCCATGAAGCCGCGGACGGGTGATGGCCCGCTCGAGGTGACCAAGGAGGGGCGGGGCATCGTCATGCGCGTTCCGCTCGAAGGCGGCGGGCGGCTCGTCGTCGAGCTGACCCCGGATGAGGCCGACGCGCTTGGCGACGCTCTCAAGAAGGTCGTCGGCTGACGCGCGAGCGACCATACCCTTTCAGTCGCCCCGGTGCCGCATGCGGCACCGGGGCGACTGTTTGTGCAGGTCGGAGCGGTGACGGAGGGGTCCGTCACCGTTTCGCGTCCGGAGCCGTCCGCTACCGCTTCACCACACAGAGCAGGCCGTCACCCACGGGCAGCAGGGACGACACCAGCTCCTGGCTCTCGCGCAGGGCCCGCACCAGTTCCCGTAGCCGCAGCACCTCGGTGGGCTGCGGACCGGAGTCCACCGTCCGGCCGTTCGCGAAGACCCCTTCGAAGGCGACCAGGCCTCCCGGGCGCAGCAGACGCAACGACTCCGCGAGGTAGTCCTGGTACTCGAGCCGGTCCCCGTCGCAGAAGACGAGGTCGTAGCCGGAGTCCGCGAGGCGGGGCAGGACGTCCAGCGCCCGCCCGGGGATGAAACGGGCCCTGTTGGCGGCGAAGCCCGCCGTGCGGAAGGCCTGGCGGGCGGACTGCTGGTGCTCCGGTTCCTGGTCGACCGTGGTCAGCACACCGTCCGGCCGCATCCCGTGCAGCAGGTGGATCCCGGAGACGCCGCAGCCGGTGCCGATCTCCGCGACCGCCTTGGCGTCCACGGTGGCCGCGAGCAACCGCAGGGCCGCACCCGTACCGGGCGACACCGAGCGCAGCCCTGCCTCCTGGGCCCGGTCCCGGGCCCAGTGCAGCGCCTCGTCCTCGGCGACATAGGCGTCCGCAAACGCCCAGCTCGTCTGCCGGTTGGCGGTAATGACCCTCTCCTGTCCCCGTGGTTGCCTCGGCGTGACTTTATCCGTTGACGCCGGGAACCCACTGATGGGACCGGTCGTTTACAGGGAAGAGCGAGCGGCGTGTGCCGTGAAGGGGGTGGGCGTATGAGCGGGGACACCGAGCAAGTGCTGACGCGGGCCCACGAGCCGTGGCAGCCCACATCAATTTCTCGTAAAACCGCTTATCCGGAGCTAACGGGCGAGGTGGCTATGGTAGGGGCTCTACTGGACACCACCAGAGCCGATAGGGGAGGTGCGGCTGCGCCTATGGATCGGGGAGGAGTGCTGAGGCGCTTCCTTGGATCGGCGGGCAGGCCGAAATTCGTGAACGACACCGCTGCTGACCACAGCCACGCCGCTGAGCCGGCCCAGACCGCGAGCTTCTCCACCGACGCGGACGGGCAGGCGTGGACTCCGCCCACGTGGGAGGAGATCGTCAGCATGCACAGCGGCCGGGTCTACCGGCTCGCCTACCGTCTCACCGGTAACCAGCACGACGCGGAGGACCTCACCCAGGAGGTCTTCGTCCGCGTCTTCCGCTCGCTGTCGACGTACACACCGGGCACCTTCGAGGGCTGGCTGCACCGCATCACGACCAACCTCTTCCTGGACATGGTGCGCCGCAAGCAGCGCATCCGTTTCGACTCGCTGGGCGACGACGCGGCCGAGCGGCTCCCCAGCAAGGAGCCCACCCCCCAGCAGGTCTTCAACGACACTCACTTCGACGCGGACGTCCAGCAGGCCCTCGACACGCTCGCGCCCGAATTCCGTGCCGCGGTCGTCCTCTGTGACATCGAGGGACTGTCGTACGAGGAGATCGCCGCGACCCTCGGCGTCAAACTCGGCACGGTCCGGTCCCGGATCCACCGCGGGCGCTCCCAGCTGCGCAAGGCCCTCGCTCACCGCTCGCCCCAGGCGCGCACGGAGCGCCGCTCCTTCGTGCCGCGTGTTCCCGCACTGGGAGGAGGGGGCGCGAGCACGTGAGTGGTTCACGTCCGAAACCTGCCGAGGGACACCTCGCAGAGGAGCACCTGGGAGACCGGCTTTCCGCCCTGGTGGACGGAGAGCTCGGTCATGACGCGCGTGAGCGCGTACTGGCGCATGTCGCCACCTGCGCGAAGTGCAAGTCGGAGCTGGACGCGCAGCGCCGCCTGAAGAACGTCTTCGCGCAAGTCGCCCCCCCGCCCCCGTCCGAGAGTTTCCTGGCCCGCCTCCAGGGCCTTCCGGCGGGCGGAGACCTCGGCGGCGGCTCGCCACTGGACGACGCAGGGCTGCCGGGCGACCTGTCCGTGCAGCTCGGTCGGCTGCCCGGAGCCTTCGGGACCGGCGGCAGGCGCGGTGAGCGGTTCGAGTTCGCCTACACGCCCGCCCGGCGCCCCTCCTCCCTGCTCCTGCCTCCGTCGGACGCGGTGTCGGCGGACCGGGGCTTCCGTATCCATGACGTCGGCCGGCACGAGCAGGACCGCTCCTCCTCGCGCGGGATGCGGTTCGCCGCCGCCGCGGCAGGGGCGGTGTCCCTCGCGGCGATCGCCCTCGGTGGTGTCGTCACCCTCACACCCGTCGACGCGGAGGTCCGCGGCTCGGGCAGCGGCAGCAATGTGACCCCGCTGCGCACCCAGGGCAGCGCAGCGGCAGCGACGCCCGATTCCCAGCGCCGCCGTGGCTCCGCCCCCCTGCCGGGCCAGTCGCAGGGCCAGAGCACGCGGGGCGGCGCCCCGGCCGCCCCGACCCAGGCGTCCGCGCCGCTGCTCCCCGGGACCCCACCGCCCGTCCCCCGGGAGCACCGCCCCCTGGCGGCCACCCCCGTCATGGCCGACGCCGCCTCGACGGCCCCGCTGATACCGCCGTTGTCCCTGACCGAGTGGGAGACGACCCCGGGGCTCAAGACCCCCGGCGGCTTCCCCACCGCCGCGGCCTCGTCGTCCCCCACTTCCCCCACTTCCCCCACTTCCTCCACTTCCTCCACACCCTCCGGCGGCGCGACCGCGGCTCCCGCCCCGCCACTCCCTCCCGCATGATCCGCAGACCGGTGCATCGGCCTGCGCACTGGTCTGCGTACCGCCCCCGTCCGCTGCGCACGGGCGTGCGAACCTGATTGAATCCAGGTGGCGCGCCCGAGTCCATGGAGCCGGGTGCCGGACCAGGAGCTCCGAGCCGCGGAGGCGTACGGAGCCACCGATTCGACGATCTGCGGCCGGCTGTGGGGAGAGCATGAACGAGGGGAAGCCCCCGAAGACGAGCCCATCGGGGGAGCGGGAACAGCCGGTCGAGCCGGACCGGGACGGAGACTTCGAGCTGGAGCGACCGGCGCCGCCGGGTGGCAACGCCGGTTCCGACGGTCCCGGCGGCGCGGACCTCACCGACGGTGCCGGTCCGGCTCCTGCCCCGGTGGACGCACCGAAGGACGCCGACTTCGAACTCGCCCGGCCCGCAGCTTCCTCGGCCGAGACGGGGGGCGACTACGAACTGGGCCGGCCTCTGAACGCCGAGAGGACGGAAGCCGGCGTACCCGCGGAAGCCGGCGTACCCGCGGAGGGCGCCGCACCCGCGGGAGCCGCCGAGCCTCGCGAGCCCGACGTGGCCACGGAGCCCGCAAGGCCCGCAAGGCCCGCGGAGCCCGCAGAGTCCTCCGGGCGCTCCGGGCGCTCCGGGCGCTCCGGGTTCTCCGGGTTCTCCGGGTTCTCCGAGTCCGTCGTACCCGAGTCCGTCGTACCCGAGTCCGTCGTACCCGAGTCCGTCGTACCCGGTTCCTTCGGAGACCGGTCCGAGCAGCCCCGGCCGTTGCACGACCCCGATCCCTACAGCACCCCGCCGTACGGTGAGCCGGGGCCCTGGGCGCCCGCGCCCCCCGTTCAGCATCCGGCGGCAACTCCCGCGCAGGACATGTCGGTTCCCGCTCCGGCACCGTCCCCGGCGGCGAGCACACTGCCGTACGGAATGCCCGTGCCCGGCGCGCCGGTTCACGGCGCGCCGGAACCCGCTGCCGCTGCCCCCGTCCTGCCCGCCCCCGGTGTCCCCGGACCGGGCGCCCCGGACGCGAGCCACCCCGCACCCGCGCCCACGGTCGAACCCGCGCCCGCACCCATGCTCCCGGCCCCGGGCGCTCCGGCCGTGGAGAGCCAGGCGCCGGCCGACCCCTGGCAGCGTTACGACCCCTGGGCCGCCGCCGCGGTGAGTGCCCCGTTGCGGCAGACCGGGGGCGTGGTCGACACGGAGGACGGGCGGCGCAAGCGGGCCAGGAGGAAACTCGTCGGCCTCATGCTGCTGGTCGCGCTCCTCTCGGGCAGCGTCGGCGGAATCGTCGGCACCCAGCTGGAACGCGGCGGCGGTGTGGGTGCCGTGGAACTCCCGCAGGCCGAGGAGGAGCCCGCCGGACGGGAACCCGGAAGCATCGCCGGGATCGCCGCGCAGGCCCTGCCCAGCGTTGTCACCCTGCACGTCAGCGGGGCGGCGTCGGCGGGCACCGGTACCGGATTCGTGCTCGACGGCCGCGGACACATCCTCACCAACGACCACGTCGTGCAGCCCGCCGGACGCGACGGCGAGATCACCGTGACCTTTCACAGCGGCGACACCGCCGAGGCCACGGTCGTCGGCCGGGACAGCGGCTACGACCTCGCCGTGGTGAAGGTCAAGGGCGTCAGCGGGTTGGCTCCCCTGCCCCTCGGCAACTCGGACAACGTGCAGGTGGGCGACCCCGTCGTCGCCATCGGCGCCCCCTTCGACCTGGCAGGCACGGTCACCGCCGGCATCATCAGCGCGCGCGAACGCCCCATCACGGCGGGCGGTGGGCAGGGCGACGGCAGTGACGTGTCGTACGTCGACGCCCTGCAGACCGACGCGCCGATCAACCCCGGCAACTCCGGCGGCCCCCTGCTCGACGCCGAGGGCCGCGTGATCGGCATCAACTCCGCCATCCGCTCCGCAGCCGACGGCGGCGGTGAGGCCGAGGGCGGCCAGGCCGGTTCCATAGGCCTCGGCTTCGCCATCCCGATCAACCAGGGCAAGCGCGTCGCCGAGGAACTGATCAACACCGGCAGGGCGACCCACCCGGTGATCGGCATCACCCTGGACATGGACTACGCCGGCGACGGCGCCCAGGTCGGCACCGAGGGCAGCGACGGCGGGCCCCCGGTCAGCACCGGCGGGCCCGGGGACAAGGCCGGGATCAAGGCCGGCGACGTCATCACGAAGGTCGACGGGCAGCGCGTCCACTCCGGTGAGGAACTCATAGTCAAGACCCGCGCACACCGCCCCGGAGACCGGCTGGAGCTCACCCTGGAACGGGACGGCAAGGAGCGGGAGGTCTCGCTGGTCCTCGGCTCCTCCGGCGGCGACTAGACATCGGCCGGCACGACGGCCGGCACGACGGCCGGGACGACGGCCGGGACGGCAGCGTGGTGACGCGGGAGGCGTGGCAGGCACGGAAAGGCGAACAGCCGGCGAAGACCGTACCCGTCACGCATCCGGAGGCCCCGGCACAGTACCGGCCGTGCGGGGAGGCCGGGTACCGTGGACCCGGCCCGGACCACGGAAGACCGCACGGGCGCGTCGACGCACTGACCACCGAGGGCCGAGGACATCGCAAGGAGCTTCAGGTGTTCAATGACATAGGACCGCTCGAGCTGGTGACGCTCGTCATCCTCGCCGTGCTCGTTTTCGGTCCGGACAAGCTCCCCAAGGTCATCCAGGACGTGACCAGGACGATCCGGAAGATCCGCGACTTCTCGGACAGTGCCAAGCAGGACATCCGCGAGGAACTGGGTCCGGAGTTCAAGGACTTCGAGTTCGAGGACCTCAACCCCAGGACGTTCATCCGCAAGCAGATGGACAACGACGACCTGGGACTCAAGGAGATCCGCAGCGGCTTTGACCTGAAGAAGGAGATGGCCGAGGTCACGGACGCCGTCCAGGGCCGCGACCCCGAGTCCTCCCCGTCCTCCCCGTCCTCCCCGGCTTCCTCCGCGTCCTCCTCGGGTGGTCGCCTCGACATGACGAAGAAGCCCGAGAAGGCGGCCGCCGACGATCGTCCGCCCTTCGACTCGGACGCCACCTGAGCCTCGCCCGGCGCGGCCGCGGTCAGCTGCGTGGGGGTGTACGCCCCCATGCGTGTGACGCGTTTCATACTCCGTCGAAGCCCGCACGGCCCGAACCGGACGTCCAGGCGGCCCACGCGCCGGGCGGTCTTCCGGGCACGCGCCCACGAGGTGGCTATGCTGCCCCAGTTGTTGCGCGGTCCGGACGAGTACGCCCGAAGGGGGGCGGGCCGCCCCCGGTCCGACGAGAGCGAGGAGGCGTCCGGACATGGAGATGACGAGTCGGGCAGTCGCGCAGGCGTCGGCCGCGGAGGACGGACGACCGGTCCCCTCCGCCTGGCGTACGGTCGACGGCTACCTGAGCGCGCCCTTCCCGTGGTACGGCCTCGACGAGGCGTTCACGGGGCGGCGCTGGCTGATGAAGGTCGGCACCGCGGCGGACGGGGCCGTCGAGCACGGATCGATCGGGCACGGTGACGAGCCCTCGGTGCGCAGCGAGTACACGGCCCAGAGCGGCCAGGAGACCAAGGAGAAGTTCGCGGTCGCCGTGACGGTGGCCGCCCATCCGGTGCGCCGTAGCGCGGACGGCACCGGCATCATGGAGGCCACCTCCGTGTCCTCCGCGGCCTGGCTCGCCGGGGTGGGGCTGCTGTCGTTCACCTGGCCGGGCCAGATGGACCACTCCCTGCGCGACGACTGGCTGGAGCAGCAGACGGAGACGGCCTGGGTGCTGGCGGACGACCTCGACGGACCGGACTGGTCGACGCTTTCCCTTCCCGTGGACGGGGTGCCGACGCCGTTCCACTACCGGGAGTCCGAGTTCGGCTGGGTGCTCGCGGGATCGACGCGGGCGGGCGTGCACGTCGGTGCGTACGGCCGGGGCATGAGCGCGTACGGCCTGGGCTTCGCCGTGGTCAAGGACATCACCGCCTACGCGTCCTGAACGGGAGCGTACGGCTCGGGGAGCCATGGGGCTCGGGGAGCATGCGGCCCGGTCCGAGCCGCGGAACGTAGTACCGCCGTCCCTGCACGGCGAAGGGCGCCGCCCCGAAGGACGGCGCCCCGGCCGGACGCGGCACAGTGGCCCTCAGGGCCCCGTACGGGCGCCTGGAGCGCCTGGAGTGCTCAGAACTTGTTCCGGGGCGTGATGCCCAGCGCCAGGCCCGCCAGGCCGCGCTGACGCCCGCCGAGCTTGCCGGCGATCGAGCGGAGCGCCGAACCCGCGGGCGACTCCGGGTCGGACAGGACGACCGGCCTGCCCTCGTCGCCGCCCTCGCGCAGGCGCAGGTCGATGGGGATGGAACCGAGCACCGGGACATTGGCCCCCGTGGTGCGGGTCAGTCCGTCGGCCACCGACTGGCCGCCACCGGTGCCGAAGACGTCGACCATCTCGTCGCAGTGGGGGCAGGGCAGACCGGACATGTTCTCGACCACACCGACGATCTTCTGGTGGGTCTGCACGGCGATGGAGCCCGCCCGCTCGGCCACCTCGGCCGCCGCCTGCTGAGGCGTGGTGACGACCAGGATCTCGGCGTTCGGCACGAGCTGCGCGACCGAGATCGCGATGTCACCGGTGCCCGGCGGCAGGTCGAGCAGCAGCACGTCCAGGTCGCCCCAGTACACGTCCGCCAGGAACTGCTGCAGCGCGCGGTGCAGCATCGGGCCGCGCCACACCACCGGCGCGTTGCCCGGGGTGAACATGCCGATGGAGATGACCTTCACGCCGTGCGCGGACGGCGGCATGATCATGTTCTCGACCTGGGTCGGACGCCCGTCGGCACCCAGCATGCGCGGCACCGAGTGACCGTAGATGTCGGCGTCCACGACGCCCACCTTCAGGCCGTCGGCCGCCATCGCCGCCGCCAGGTTCACCGTCACCGACGACTTGCCGACCCCGCCCTTGCCGGAGGCGACCGCGTACACCCGGGTCAGGCTGCCCGGCTTCGCGAAGGGCACCTCGCGCTCGGCCTGGCCGCCGCGCAGGGCGTTCGCCAGCTCCTTGCGCTGCTCGTCGCTCATCACGTCCAGCGTGACGTCGACGCGGGTGACGCCCTCGACCTCGGCGACCGCGTCCGTCACCCGCTGCGTGATCGTCTCCCGCATCGGGCAGCCGGAGACCGTCAGGTACACGGTGACCGAGACCGCTCCGTCCGCCCCGATCTCCACCGACTTGACCATTCCGAGTTCGGTGAGGGGCCGGTTGATCTCGGGGTCGTTCACTGTCGCCAGTGCCTCGCGCACCGCGTCTTCCGTAGCCATGGTGTCGATGGTACGGCGCTCCGTGCATCCCCCGGTAAGCCCGCTACTGGTCGTCTGCGTCACGTCCCGGAGACCGTTGCGCCCGCATTGCCGCGATGGAGCCGTGATGGTCCCGGTGTCCGTTCTGCCGCTCCTCGAGCTCCTTCATCCTCTCCTGGAGCTCCGAGCGGATCCAGTCGCGCGTCGCGACCTCCCCCAGCCCGATCCGCAGGGCGGCGATCTCCCGCGTCAGATACTCGGTGTCCGCGATCACCCGCTCGTCCTGCTTGCGGTCCTGCTCCAGGTTGACCCGGTCACGGTCGTCCTGCCTGTTCTGCGCCAGCAGGATCAGCGGGGCGGCGTACGAGGCCTGGAGGGACAGCACCAGGGTCAGGAAGATGAACGGGTACTGGTCGAACCGCAGTTCCTCCGGCGCGGAGACGTTCCACACCAGCCACACGATGATGACGACCGTCATCCAGACGATGAACCGGCCGGTCCCCAGGAAACGCGCGATCCGCTCCGACAGGCGCCCGAAGGCCTCCGGGTCCCACTCGGGCAGCAGCCGGCGCCTGGGCGGGCGCGGCTGGTCCAGCCGTGGCGTCCGCACGCGGCCGGCGGCCGTGGCGCCCGCCGGGTGACGCTGCTCGCGCATGCCGTCGCGCTCAGGTGCCATCGGTCACCACCCCCTCGCCGTCGTCCCTGACGTCCCTGCCGTTCGCGCCATCGGTACCGTTCGCGTCGGCCGCGCCTCTCGTGCCCTCCGGGCCCCCTGCATCGTCCGGGGCTTCGTCGTTCAGATGGAACTCGGTCTCCCGCCAGTCGTCCGGCAGTATGTGGTCCAGTACGTCGTCGACCGTCACCGCGCCCAGCAGCGCTCCCGTCTCGTCGACCACGGGCGCCGCCACCATGTCGTACGCGGCGAAGAACCCGGCCACCACGGGCAGCGCCGCATCCGGCGCCAGCGACTGCAGATCCTCGTCGAGGATCGAGCCGACCAGCGTGTACGGGGGGTCGCGCAGCAGCCGCTGGAAATGGACCGTGCCCAGGTACTTGCCGGTCGGGGTCTCCTCCGGCGGACGGCACACATAGATCTGGGCCGCGTGTGCCGGGGACAGGTCCGGGTTGCGGATACGGGCCAGGGCGTCGGCGACGGTCGCGTCGGGCCTGATGACGATCGGCTCGGTCGTCATCAGACCGCCCGCGGTGTGCTCCTCGTACGCCATCAGGCGCCGCATGTCGGCCGCGTCATCGGGCTGCATCAGGCTCAGCAGCCGCTCCTTGTCCTCCTCGGGCAGCTCGGAGAGCAGGTCGGCGGCGTCGTCCGGGTCCATGGCCTCCAGGACGTCCGCGGCGCGCTCCTCCTTCAGCTTGCCGAGGATCTCCACCTGGTCGTCCTCGGGCAGTTCCTCCAAGACGTCCGCGAGGCGGTCGTCGTCCAGAGCGGCGGCCACCTCGGCGCGGCGCTTGGCGGAGAGGTGGTGCAGGACATTGGCCAGGTCGGCGGGGCGCAACTGCTCGAACGTGGCGAGCAGACTCTCGGCGCCCTGCCCCTGCTCCTCCAGCGAGAACCCGCTGACCGCCGACCATTCGACGGTCAGCGTCTCCCCCTTGCCCCGCCGAAACGTTCCACCCTTCTTGCCCTTGCGGACGAACACCCGGTCGATCACCCACCCCCGGCGGGCCGGCAGCTGATGCACCGACAGGTCCAGGACGGTGACCTCCTCACCGGTCTCCACGAGCGTCACCCTGCGGTCCAGGAGCTCGCCGAAGACGAGCCGTTCGGTGGGCCGCTGCTCGAAGCGCCGGACGTTGAGCACCCCGGTGGTGATGACCTGGCCGGACTGCACGGCGGTCACCCGGTTCATGGGCAGGAAGATGCGGCGCCGGCTGGGGAGTTCGACCACCAGACCGAGCAGTCCCGGCGGACGCCCGCCCACCCGCAGCATGACGACCAGGTCGCGCACGCGCCCCACCTGGTCGCCGGCCGGATCGAAGGCGGCGACGCCGGAGATGTGGGAGACGAAGAACCGGTGGGCGCCCGCTGCCATGCGGCGGCTCCTTTTCGTACGGGGCGGTGCTGCCGTGCGTGTGTGCTGCTGCTTGCTCAGGTTCTGCCGTCCTGCCGTCGTCCTGCCGTGCCGTCCTGTCTGTCGTTGAGCCGGTTGTCCGGATGCCCCGTTCGGGCGGCTTCAGGCTAGCCCGTCCCGATCAGCGATGCTCCTGCGGCCGGTCCGGACGGACTGCCTCCGACCGGCCGGTACGCCCCCGGTACTCTGCGGTACGCCGTTCAGGTCCCCGTCAGAGAGGCAGCGCAACCTGTGACTCCGATCTCCCCGGGCCGTTCACGCACAGCCACGCTGGCGAGTGCCGTGTGCGTGCTGCTCGTGACCGGCATGGCGCTCACGGGATGTTCCGAGGAAGAAGACCCGAACAAGGGCACCAACGGCGTCGGCAGGCTGTCCGCCGCCGAGATCCAGAACAGGACACGGACGGCAGCCAAGTCGGTCGACACCGTGCGGCTGCACGGAAACGTCGTCACCAGCGGGCGTACGTACACGCTCGACATGCGGCTCAAGCCCGAGGGCGGCATCGGATCGGTCACCGCCGGGGGGCAGACGTTCCGGTTGCTGAAGGTCGACGACCAGCTCTTCCTGAAGGCCGACGCCAAGTTCTGGGGCCAGGCGGACGGCGGGGCCGGCGAGGACGGCGCGAAGGGCGAGGGCGGCGCGTCGGACGCGGCGGCGGCCGGCAAGCTCGCCGAGAAGTATGTGAAGGTGCCCGAGGGCGACCCGTCGTACAAGAAGTTCATCGGGTTCGCGGACAAGGATGTTCTCCTCAACAGTCTGCTGACCCTGCACGGCACCCTCGCCACCGACGGCCACCACGAGCAGGGCGACGTCCGCACCATCCGCATCACCGGCGACGAGGGTTCCGGCGGCACCCTGGACGTCTCCCTCGAGGGCAAGCCGTACCCGCTGCGCCTGGTGCGCGCCGGCAAGGCGGGCACCCTCACCTTCTCGGCCTGGGGCGCCGACTTCGCCCTGGAGCAACCGGCCAAGGACGAGACGCTGGACTACGAGGGCCAGCTCCCGACGTCGTAGCAGGACCGGGCGGAGCGAGCGGGCGGAGCGACCGGTCAGCGGCGCTTCCCGCGCCCCACCAGCAGCCGGGGCAGGCCCGCGGGGGCCGGGTGCCGGGTCGTCACCGGGGTCGGCAGCGGCGGCTCGGCCAGGGAACCTTCGGGCAGCGGTGCCGTCACCCCGGTCGGCTCCAGGCGCAGCACCCGGCACTCACGCGCCCAGCGCTCCGTCATCGCCTCGCCGTCGGGCGCGTTGAGCCGCTTGCCCTTGAGCACGGCGACCGCCGCCCCCCACTGCTCGGACCCGGAGGGCAACTCCACGACCGTCGCAGCCCAGGAGACCAGCCGGCCGCCCTTGTCCTTGCTGCGGACCGTCACCTCGGCCGGCCCGCCGTCCGCCAGCCCCGGCAGCGGCTGCTCCCCGGGACCGTCGCCGACCAGGCACATCGCACCCTCGTGCCACACGTGCCACAGCGGCCGGGCCGGGCCACCGGACCCCCGGACCCAGACGAGGCCGGACTTCTTGGTGGCCTCCTCGACGAGGGCCCGGTCGAACAGCGCACTGGTCGCACTTGTCATGGGACCAGCCTATCCAGGACCTCCGAGCGGGATTCCGGGTCCGGGGGCCGATCCCGGAGTCCGCCCCGGCTCTGACACCGGAGCCCGCCCCGGCTCTGACCCCGGCTCCGGTCCCGGTCCCGGTCCCGGTCCCGGTGTCAGAGCCAGCCGTTGCGCTTCAGCGTGCGGTGGATGCCCAGGCAGAGGGCCACGGTCACGCTGAGGATCACCGGGTAGCCGTACTTCCAGTCCGTCTCCGGCATGTAGTCGAAGTTCATGCCGTACACCCCGCAGACCATCGTCGGTACGGCGATGATGGCCGCCCACGAAGTGATCTTGCGCATGTCCTCGTTCTGCGCCACGGAGGCCTGCGCGAGATTGGCCTGGAGGATGGAGTTGAGCAGCTCGTCGAAGCCGATCACCTGCTCGTGCACCCGGGCCACGTGGTCGGCGACGTCCCGGAAGTACTTCTGGATCTCCGGGTCGATCAGCCGCATCGGCCGCTCGCTCAGCAGCTGCATGGGCCGCAGCAGGGGCGACACCGCCCGCTTGAACTCCAGCACCTCCCGCTTGAGCTGGTAGATCCGTCCGGCGTCGGTGCCGCGCGGGGTGCCTCCCCGGTCCGGCGAGAACACCTCCGTCTCCACCTCGTCGATGTCGTCCTGCACCGCGTCGGCGACCGCGATGTAGCCGTCGACGACGTGGTCGGCGATGGCGTGCAGGACCGCCGAGGGGCCCTTGGCCAGCAGCTCGGGGTCCTCCTCGAGGCGGTGCCGCAGGCCCCGCAGGGAACCCTGGCCGCCGTGCCGGACGGTGATGAAGAAGTCCCGGCCGGTGAAGCACATCACCTCACCGGTCTCGACGACCTCGCTGCTGGAGTTGAGCCGGTCGTGGTCGAGGTAGTGGATGGTCTTGAAGACTGTGAAGAGCGAGTCGTCGTAGCGCTCCAGCTTGGGCCGCTGGTGGGCCTGGACGGCGTCCTCCACGGCCAGCGGGTGCAGTCCGAACTCGCGGGCGATACCGGCGAACTCGTCCTCGGTCGGCTCGTGCAGGCCGATCCACACGAAGCCCGAGTCCCGGCGCACCAGGCGCATCGCCTCCTGAGGGGTGAGCGGGCTCCCGGTCTCCACACGGCGGCCGTCGCGGTAGATGGCGCAGTCGACGACCGCGGTGGTCGTCGCCGGGTCGCGGGTGGTGTCGTACGGGGCGCTGCTCTCCTTGCGCAGCGGGGCACGGGAGGGACGGACCACGGCACGCAGGTCGCGGATCATCGACATGGCGGGCTCCTTCGCGAAACGGGCAACGAAAGGCGCCGGCGCAACGGGTGGAACCACCCGGAATGAGGACGTCCTGACCAGAGATGACCCGGCCTCCGGGAAAGGCCCGGGCAGGGGATGTTTGGCACGTCCACAAAGCGGGGAGCACCGCACCGTCGCGGTGGCGAGTCTCGTTGCTGATGCAGCTAATGGGGCAGATCAGTCGGAACGAAACGAAATGCTCTTCCGATGAAGACGCGATGATGCGAGGTGGCAGCCGGAACGGAGCAGCTACATCAACGGATGGAAGAGCGGGTGCTACTGCACGGTCGACTTCGGTCCATGCCAGCCCCACCTCCTCCGGCCGGTCCCTCGTAAGGGACGATCCTCATCCCCTGAGGGGATTCCCCCGTAGGGGGAGTGTCATAGCGGTACCGGGGCTCAGGCGGACTCTCCCAGTGCCCCGAAAATGCCCTGCCGGGCCTGGGCGTTGCCTGGAGGGCCTACTGCGTGCTGCCCCGAACCACCGGGCCAGACTAGCAGCCGCCCCCTGTGTCAAGGCGCCGCTTCGCCTGCTGCCGATGAGTTCTATGCTCGCCGCATGGCAGATGTTCTTCCTCTGGTCGAAGCCCGGTTGGTCACGGCTCTGGGCGAGCCGGACGCGCGCGCGGCGGTCACCTTCCTGGGTACGGACCGCGTCGAGGTGCTGCGCTTTCAGGAGGGTGACATCGTGCGCTACGCCACCCTCGGTATGTCCGCGCGGCCCATGGCCGACCCCACGGCGGTGATCGCGGATCCGGTCGCGGGCCCGCGCGCGGAGCTGGTGCTGTCGGTGCGCAGCGGTCTCGCCGACACCGACAAGGTGCTCCGCCCGCTCGCCGTGCTCGCCGCGTCCCCACAGGTCGAGGGCGTGGTCGTGGCCCCCGGCGCCTCCCTCGACGTCGGCGAACCGCTGTGGCCCGGGGCCCCGTTCACCTCGGTGCTGGTCGCCGAACCGGGCGGCCTGGTGGAGGATCTGGAGCTCGACGAGCCCATGGAGCCCGTACGGTTCCTGCCGCTGCTGCCCATGACGCCGAACGAGGCCGCCTGGAAGCGGGTGCACGGCGCCCAGGAGCTGCAGGAGCGCTGGCTGACCCGCGGGACGGACCTGAGGCGCCCCACTCGCACCTCCGTCGCGCTGGACTGACGTGCTCCCCGCCGGGGTGACCGGCCGCCCGCCGAAGTGAGCAAGCTCACCTGTGCCGGTCCGTCAACGATGCTTCGGGGCAACTCGGTTGGCGAGGGCGAGGGCGAGGGCGAGGGCGAGGGCGACGGCGACGGCGACGGCGGTCGGATGTCGGCCGGGGGCGGCCGGGCCGGTCGGTCGTGGCGGCGCGCACGCCACTGACGCGGGCACCGGATGCGCGGTGCCGTGGTCCGAACCGGTCGGTGTGGACCGTTTCCGGTCCCCGGGTGATCGGTTCGGTCCAGACGGGTGATCGTCCTTGACGTGGGGGGTCGGGGGTAGGACCGTGGGGCCCTATGAGGGGCGAACCCAGTTGCCCGAAGTGTGGTGGCCGGGTCAGGGCTCCCGGCCTCTTCTCCGATGCCTGGCAGTGCGAGGTGCACGGCATGGTGCATCCGGTCCAGCCCGTGATACCGCCGAGCGTCGAGGCACTCGACGTCGTCGTGCACCGTACCCGGGTACCGGTGTGGATGCCGTGGCCGCTGCCGGTGGGCTGGCTGTTCACCGGGGTGGCCAGCGCGGGCGACGACCGCAGCGGCGGCCGCGCCAGCGCCGTCGCGTGCACCGGACCAGGACCGCTCGGCGGCATGGGCGAGCTGATCCTCGTGGCCGAGGAACTCGGCGTCGGGCTCGGCGCCCGGTACGCGGGCGTCGACGGCCCGGACCCGGGGCCGTACCTGGACGTCGAGAAGCCCGCCGACGCCAAGGTGCTGGCCGCCGGCCGCCCGACCCCGCTCTGGCACGTTTCCAGGACACCGGACGACCGGACCGTCTTCGCGGGCGAGGCGCTCGGGATGTGGCTGTGGGCGGTGCTGTGGCCCGAGCAGTCCGGGCTCCTGATGTACGACGAGCTGGTCCTCACCGACCTCCGGGAGGCCGGGGCCGAGGCGGAGCTGGTGCCCTGCGGGGCGCTGTCGCCGCGGCTGATGGAGAGGCCGTGACGGGGGCGGCGGGAGGACCGACGCGCAGGGGCGGTGCGGAGGAGCGGCGCGGAGTGCGCCCGCAGGGGCGCGGGCACGGGGTACACGTGTAGGGGGTGCCGGGCGGGTTCGGGTGTGACAGAAGCGTGCGGAAGTGCGGTTATCCTGAAGCGTCCCCCGTCCGCCCGTCACCGCTTGGAGCAACACGTCGTGCGTATCGATCTGCACACCCACTCCACCGCGTCCGACGGTACGGACTCCCCGGCCGGACTGGTCCGCGCGGCCGCAGCCGCCGGTCTCGACGTCGTCGCGCTGACCGACCACGACACCACCCGCGGCCATGCCGAGGCCCTCGCCGCGCTCCCCGAGGGGCTCGCGCTGGTGACCGGCGCCGAACTCTCCTGCCGGTACGACGGCATCAGCATGCACATGCTGGCCTACCTCTTCGACCCCGAGGAACCGGCGCTGCTCGCCGAGCGCGAGCTGGTCCGGGACGACCGCGTGCCGCGGGCCCAGGGCATGATCGCCAAGCTGAACGGCCTGGGGGTGCCCGTCACCTGGGAGCAGGTCGCCCGGATCGCCGGCGACGGCTCGGTGGGCCGCCCGCACATCGCCACGGCACTCGTCGAGCTGGGCGTGGTGGAGACGGTGAACGACGCCTTCACCCGGGAGTGGCTGGCGGACGGCGGCCGGGCCCACATGACGAAGCACGAGACCGACCCCTTCGAAGCGATCCGGCTGATCAAGGGCGCGGGCGGAGTGGCGGTGTTCGCCCACCCGGCCGCGAGCAAGCGCGGCCGGACCGTACCGGAGTCCGCCATCGCGGAACTGGCCGAGGCCGGTCTCGACGGCATCGAGGTCGACCACATGGACCACGACCCCGACACCCGGGCGCGGCTGCGGGGCCTCGCGAAGGAACTGGGGCTGCTCGTGACCGGGTCCAGCGACTACCACGGCAGCCGGAAGAGTTGCGTGCCCGGCGAGTTCACCACTGACCCCGAGGTGTACGGCGAGATCACGCGCCGCGCGACCGGCGCGTTCCCCGTGCCGGGGGCCGGCGGCGCCTGAGCCGCCCGTACCTCCTCGGGTCCGCCCCGTGCCGGGGCGGCGCCCGCTTTCCCCCTGAGCTTCCTCGTTGAGCACCCCTGAGCGCGCGCCTTCCCGAGTGCCGCCCGCCCACTGCTCACTGCTCTCCCTCACCCCTCGTTTCGTTTCGTTTCCCAGCAAGGCAGACATGTTCGACGTCGCCGTCTTCGGCTCCCTCTTCCTGACTCTCTTCGTCATCATGGATCCCCCCGGGATCACCCCGATCTTCCTGGCCCTGACCGCGGGCCGGCCCGCCCAGGTGCAGAAGTGGATGGCCTTCCAGGCCGTCTGCGTGGCCGGTGGCGTGATCGTCCTGTTCGGACTGATCGGGCAGCAGATCCTCGACTACCTGCATGTGTCCGTGCCCGCACTGATGATCGCGGGCGGGCTGCTGCTCCTGCTGATCGCGCTCGACCTGCTCACCGGCAAGGCCGACGAGCCCCAGCAGACCAAGGACGTCAACGTCGCTCTGGTCCCGCTCGGCATGCCGCTGCTGGCCGGGCCCGGCGCGATCGTGTCGGTCATCCTCGCGGTGCAGAAGGCCGGCAGCACCTCGGCCCAGGTGTCGGTGTGGGCGGCGATCCTCGCCATCCACGTGGTGCTGTGGCTGGTGATGCGGTACTCGCTGCTGATCATCCGGGTCATCAAGGACGGCGGGGTGGTCCTGGTGACGCGGCTCGCGGGCATGATGCTCTCCGCGATCGCCGTACAGCAGATCATCAACGGGGTCACGCAGGT
Source organism: Streptomyces sp. NPDC005774 (assembly GCF_042871645.1). Lineage (NCBI taxonomy): Bacteria > Bacillati > Actinomycetota > Actinomycetes > Kitasatosporales > Streptomycetaceae > Streptomyces > Streptomyces sp. NPDC005774. The sequence goes on from NZ_JBIAIV010000003.1 coordinate 49,843, forward strand.
GGTCCGGGGCAGCTGACCGCACCCGCCCCGCGTCCCGTACCCGCCCGGTACCCGACCCGCCCCGCGCCCGGTACCCGCCCCGCGTTCCGCAGGACGCACGGAGCCCCCGTACCCATCAAGCAGTGCGGGGGCTTCGGAAGTGGTACAGGACCCGGCGCCCTGCGTTACGAGGCCGGCGTGTCGGCCGGGCGGATCCACAGGCGCTGCCCGATGGCGGCGGCCTGCTGCACAATGCTGTTAACAAGGGCGGCGTCCACAACGGTCGTGTCCACGGCGGTGCCGTCGACGTCGTCGAGTCGCATGATTTCGAAGCGCAAGGGCTTCTCCCTTCGTCTGGACATCCTCCTGAAGGAGAACTGCTGGGTGGACGGCTACGGGCCGGACCGGCCCGTGCTCCATCAGTGATAAACGGTGCGCCTGCCGAGATCATTCCCTACGCTAAGGAAATTCTTTGATTGGCTAATTACTGACGGGTTGTTGACGCGTAAATGTTTCGGAGGAGACCGACCGGGACCGGTTGTGTTCGCACAGTGACCGCCGGGACAATGGAGACGATGAACGACGACCTGGCGGACCTGAACTCCCGTATCGACCGCACGAACGAGCTGCTCCAGCGCATGCTCGCCGAGGTGGCGAAGACGCCCTCCACGCACGCGATCTTCGTCGACGCGGGCTATCTGTACGCGGCGGCGGGGCGGCTGGTGGCCGGGACGGAGGACCGCCGGGCCTTCGACCTCGACGCCGAGGGACTCATCGACGCGCTCATCGACCGGGCCCGCACCATCTTCGCGGACAGCAGGCTGCTGCGCGTCTACTGGTACGACGGCGCCAGACGCCGCATCCACACCGCCGAGCAGCAGACCGTCGCAGAGCTCCCCGACGTCAAGGTCCGCCTCGGCAACCTCAATGCCAACAACCAGCAGAAGGGCGTCGACTCCCTGATCCGCTCCGACCTGGAGTCACTGGCCCGACACCGTGCCATCAGCGACGCGGCCCTGCTGGGCGGCGACGAGGACCTGGTCTCGGCGGTCGAGGCCGCCCAGGGGTACGGAGCCCGCGTCCACCTCTGGGGCATCGAGGCGCCCGAGGGCCGCAACCAGGCCGAGCCCCTGCTCTGGGAGGTCGACAGCCAGCGCACCTTCGACCTCGACTTCTTCAAGCCGTACGTCTCCCGGCGCACGACCCCCGGGTACGAGCCGACGACAGGACGGCCCGCCCGCGAGGACGTCCGCTTCGTCGGTGCCCAGATCGCCGCGAAGTGGCTCTCCGAACGCGGGCGGGACTCGCTGGTGGAACTGCTGCCCGGCCATCCCTATCTGCCCGGCTCGGTCGACCAGGACCTGCTGGTGGAGGCCGAGGGCCTGCTGCAGTACTCCCTGCGCGGCCAGGCCGACCTGCGACGCGCCCTGCGCGACGGCTTCTGGGCCCATCTCCAGGCGCAGTACTAGGCGAGGGTGCCGGTGCCGGTGGCTGTGGCTGTGGCTGTGGGGGTGCCGTTGTGGGGACCCTGGAGGCCGTCCCAGAAGGTGGCGAGGGCGTGCGCGGTGGCCTCGGGCCGTTCGGCGGCGGGGGAGTGCCCGGCGCCCACGACGACCGTGCGGTGCGCGTTCAGGCGTACGGCCATGGCGTCGAGGTCCGGCACCGGCCAGGTGTCGTCGTGCGCACCCGACAGCACGTGGAACGGAATTGGTACGGCGGCGAGTTCGGCGACCAGGTCCGGCTCTGCACACAACTGTCGCCCAGTAGCCAGTAGTTGAGCGGGACTGGTGCCCAACCAGCGGCGGCGCAGATGCTCCTGGCCACCGAGCCCGTGCGCGGGCCCGCCGACCTCCTCCGGCGGGCCCAGAGCAAGGATCGCCTCCCAGCACTGCGCCGTCGTCATCCGGGAGAGCGCGTCCCGCAGCAGCTTCACGCGCTGCTCCTGGGAGGCGGAGATCCGGGCGGGGCCGGACGAGATCAGGGTGAGCGAACGGAAGGGGGAGTGGTCCTCGAGCACCGCCGCACGGGCGATCTGGCCGCCCAGCGAGTGTCCGACCAGATGCAGCGGTACGTCCGTGCCGAGCGCCTCCGCCTGCGCGAGCACGTCCCGCGCCAACTGCACCCGCGCGTAAGCGGACTCGTCGTCCACGGGCCCGTCCGACTCGTACTGCCCCCGCCCGTCCACGGCGACGCTGCGGTACCCACGAGCGGCGAGTGGCCCGTGCACCAGCGTGAAGTCCTCCTTGCTCCCCGTGAACCCGGGCAGCGACAACACGACCCCCTTCGGCTCGACCCCGCCGGCCGGCGGCACGTCGACGACGGCGAACTCCCCACGGGAGGTGCGGAGTCGGTACGCCCGAGCGTCGGGCGGCATCGCGGAGAGGAGAGAGAGCGAAGGCGAGGGAGAGGGAGAGGGGGAGGGGGAGGGAGGAGGGACAGAAGGGGAAGCGGGGGCGGCGTGGCTGGTCACGGGGCGAGAGTAGCGGGCGCCGGGGCACGGACGGGGCGCCGGGTGTCGCTGCCGGGGGACGCCGACGGCCCGGCCCCACCGATGGGGGACCGGGCCGTCGAACGGTACCTCTGAGGCGGGTCAGGCCTCCGTGGACTCCGCGGGAGCCGTCGCCGCGGCCTTGCGGGGGCGGCGGACCCGGGGCTTCGCCTCGGCCGTCTCCGGCTCGGCCTCGGATGCGGCCTGTGCCGGGATGTCGGCTGTGTCCGCGGTGGCCTTGCGGGCACGGCGGCGGGGCTTGGCTTCAGCGACCTCGGTGGCCTCGGCAGCCTCGGTGGTGTCGACGGCCTTGGCGGCCGCCGTCTTCCTGGTGCGCTTGGGCTTCACCTCGGCCGTGGCGTCCGCCGTGGCCTCCGGCTCCTGCACGGCGGTGGCCGCCTTGCGGGTGCGGCGCGGCTTGGCCTCGGTGGCCTCGGCCGTGTCCACGGCCGTCTCCGCCTTGGCGGTGGCCTTGCGGGTGCGGCGGGGCTTGGTCGCCACGGTCTCCGCCGGCTCGGCCTCGGATGCGGCCTGTGCCGGGATGCCTACGGCGGTCGCGGTGGCCTCGACGGTCGCGGTGGCCTTGCGGGTGCGGCGACGGGGCTTGGTCTCCGTACCTTCGGCGGTGTCGAGCACGGCCTCGGCCGCGGCAGCCTCGGGGGCCTCGGCCACGCTCTTGCGGGCGCGGCGCGGCTTGGCCGGAGCCGGCTCCGGTGCGGATTCGGCGGTCACCTCGACGGTGTCCACCACCGCCTCGGCAGCCGAAGGCGCGGCCGCGGACTTGCGGGTCCGGCGGCGACGCGGCTCGGCGGCGGGTGCCTCGGGCTCCTCGGTCGCCGGGGCCGTCCCGGTCACCGTGGTGCTCTCGGCAGACGGGGCGACGGCGACCGCCACCGCAGCGGCGGCCTCGACCGGCGAACCGGCCGGGGCCGCGGTGTCGACGGTTTCCGTCTCCGCGGACCTGCGGGAACGGCGGCGGCGCGGCTTCGACTGGGTCTCGGAGGTCTCCGGGTACTCCAGAGCGTCCCCGGACGTGCTCTCCGCCGTCGCGAGGGCGGACTCGACAGCGCTCTCGGCGGACTCGACAGGCCCGGTGGAATCGACCGTGCTCACCGGGGCGGTCGTGGCCTCGGCCGGGGCTCCGCCGCGCACACGGCGACGGCGACGCGGGGTGTGGGGAGCCGTACCGGTCTCCGTCTCACCGGTGTCCTCGACGGCCGGGGCTGCCGACTGCTGCGCCGGGTTGCTCAGCGGTGTACCGCCACGCGTACGGCGACGGCGGCGCGGCGTACGGGCCGAACGCTCGGGGTCGGCGGAACGGGAATCGGCCCGCTCGCCCCGGTCGGCCCGCTCGCCCCGGTCGGTCCGCTCGCTCCGGTCGGTCCGCTCGCTGCGGCCACCGCGTCCGCGCGGGCCACCGCGGCCGCCCGGCTCGCCCAGGTCCTCCATCTCCTCCGCGTCGAGTCCGGCGCGGGTGCGCTCCGAGCGAGGCAGGACGCCCTTCGTACCCTCGGGGATGCCGAGGTCGGCGAACAGGTGCGGGGAGGTGGAGTACGTCTCCGGCGGGTCGCCGAAGCCCAGGTCCAGTGCCTTGTTGATCAGCTGCCAGCGCGGGATGTCGTCCCAGTCGACCAGCGTGATCGCCGTACCCTTCGCCCCCGCGCGGCCGGTACGGCCGATGCGGTGCAGGTACGTCTTCTCGTCCTCGGGGGACTGGTAGTTGATGACGTGCGTGACACCTTCGACGTCGATGCCGCGGGCGGCGACGTCGGTGCAGACGAGCACGTCCACCTTGCCGTTGCGGAAGGCGCGCAGTGCCTGCTCGCGGGCGCCCTGGCCGAGGTCGCCGTGGACCGCGCCGGAGGCGAAGCCGCGCTGCTTGAGCTGGTCGGCGAGGTCGGCGGCGGTGCGCTTGGTGCGGCAGAAGACCATGACCAGGCCCCGGCCGTCCGCCTGGAGTATCCGCGAGACCAACTCGGGCTTGTCCATGTTGTGCGCGCGGTAGATGAACTGCGTGGTGTTCGCGACGGTCGCGCCCGCGTCGTCCGGCGAGGTGGCGCTGATGTGCGTGGGCTGCGACATGTAGCGGCGGGCCAGTCCGATGACCGCGCCCGGCATCGTCGCCGAGAACAGCATGGTCTGGCGGCGGGCCGGAAGCAGGTTGATGATCTTCTCGACGTCGGGCAGGAAGCCCAGGTCGAGCATCTCGTCGGCCTCGTCGAGGACGAGGGCCTTGACGTCCTTCAGGTTCAGCTTCTTCTGCCCGGCCAGGTCGAGCAGCCGGCCCGGGGTGCCGACGATCACGTCGACACCCTTCTTCAGGGCCTCGACCTGCGGCTCGTAGGCCCGTCCGCCGTAGATCGCGGTGACGCGGACATTGCGCACCTTGCCGGCGGTCAGCAGGTCGTTGGTGACCTGCGTGCACAGCTCGCGGGTGGGTACGACGACGAGCGCCTGCGGTGTGTCGGTGAGGTCCTCGGGCTTCGCCCGGCCCGCCTCCACGTCCGCGGGGACGGTCACGCGCTCGATGAGCGGAAGACCGAAGCCCAGCGTCTTGCCGGTACCGGTCTTGGCCTGGCCGATGACGTCCGTGCCCGACAGGGCCACGGGGAGCGTCATCTCCTGGATGGGGAAGGGGGTGATGATGCCGACGGCTTCAAGGGCTTCGGCGGTCTCGGGAAGAATCCCGAGCTCTCGGAACGTAGTCAGGGTGCTGCCTCTTCTGTGTGCGCGGTGCGAGGCGAACGCGGGGGTCGTCTATGGACCGTGCCGGGGACGTCGGCTGCCTTACGGGAATGCCGTAGGGCACGGGACCACTGCCAACGCTCTAGCGCTCGTACCGCTGAGGGTCCCTCCGATCGTCGTACGCAATGTGCCGTACGGTCAGGGAGAGCGGTCGGGGCGGAGCCGATCGGGCCTCCGACCGGGCATCCTCATACATGCGCCCTGTCGATTACGTCAGAGTACTCGGCAGGCGCATTACCACCATACCCCGGATTCGCGCACACGCCATGGCCGATTTGGCCACGTAGTCGTCGTCACACGTGTTGACCAGTACCTTACGGCCCGCGACGAGCGGGCTATTGTGCGGATTATGACGAGCTCTGACAAGCCTGACCACGTCGCGGACACCGCCGACACCCCTGCCGCGCCGACCGGCGTCGCCGCCATGGAGTGGGCGGCGGCCGCCGCCGACCCGCAGTACCGCGCCGCCGTCGTGGACCTGCTCGGCGCGCTCGCGTACGGGGAGCTGGCGGCGTTCGAGCGGCTCGCGGACGACGCCAAGCTGGCCCCCACGCTGGAGGACAAGGCGGAGCTGGCGAAGATGGCGTCGGCCGAGTTCCACCACTTCGAGCGGCTGCGCGACCGCCTGGCCGGCATCGGCGAGGAGCCGACCGTCGCGATGGAGCCGTTCGTCGCCGCGTACGAGGGCTTCCACAAGCAGACGGCGCCCTCCGACTGGCTCGAGGGGCTCGTCAAGGCATACGTCGGCGACTCGATCGCCAGTGACTTCTACCGGGAGGTCGCGGTCCGGCTGGACTCCGACACCCGCGCGCTGGTGCTGGCCGTGCTCGACGACACCGGGCACGGTGGGTTCGCCGTGGAGAAGGTGCGTGCGGCGATCGATGCGGACCCGCGGGTGGGTGGGCGGCTCGCCCTGTGGGCGCGTCGGCTGATGGGTGAGGCGCTGTCCCAGTCGCAGCGGGTGGTGGCCGACCGGGACGCGCTGTCGACGATGCTCGTCGGCGGAGTCGCGGACGGCTTCGACCTCGCCGAGGTCGGCCGGATGTTCTCCCGGATCACCGAGGCCCACACCAAGCGGATGGCGGCCCTGGGTCTGGCGGCCTGAGAGCCGCCGGCTCCGCCCCGCTCTCTCGGACGCCCGTGCCGGCGGTCGGTCAGGCGGTCGCCGACCGGCCGCGGATTCTGCCCGCGGGGCGCAGCAGCAGGGACAGTGACGCCACGGAGAGGATCGCCGCGCCGAACAGGGCCGCCGGCAGGTTGCCCGAGTCCAGTGCGCCGTGCGTGAGGAACGCGCCCAACAGTGCCCCGGCGACACCGGTCGACAGGACCAGGGTGCGGGCGGGGAGGCGGTGCGGCAGGCGGCGCGCGGCCGTCCACGCCAGAGCCAGGCCGAGGATCACTGAACTGAGCGTTTCCAAGAGCATGTCGGGGTCCCTCCCACATGGCCGGCCTGCTCACATCGGTCGTAGCCCGTCCTACCCTTGACCTGCGGAATCCAATCCTCTCCCGGAGGGGTCCCGTGTCCCGTTCGTGCGGGCGGAGACGGTGGCGCGCGGTGGCGGAACAGCCGGGGGCGCAAAGGGGACGGCAGGGGAGAGAAGCCGAACGGAGCAGACGCGGAGAGTCGCGCGGGGGCACCGGCCGGGAGAGAGCCGAAGAGGGGGAGCCGGAGAGGGGGAGCCGGAGAGGGAGAGGAACGGGGCGGGGACGCGGAAGGGCCCGGCGGTTCGAGGTGCCGAACCGCCGGGCCCTTCCGCGTCTGCCGGTCGTCGCCTACAGCGCGCCGAAACCCACCTTGCGCGGGGCCGGCTCGCCGATCTCGATGTACGCGAGACGGTCGGCCGGGACCAGGATCTTGCGACCGTGCTCGTCCACGAGGCTCAGCAGCTGAGCCTTCCCGGCCAGCGCCTCGGCCACCGCGCGCTCGACCTCCTCGGCGCTCTGACCGCTCTCCAGAACGATCTCGCGGGGCGCGTGCTGCACGCCGATCTTGACCTCCACGGCTATGTCCCTCCGACGGTCAGTGAAGTGCGCGGCCTTCCGCGCCGTACCCAGCACACATTAGCCCGGTGCGGGGACCCGCACGCTCAGCCCCCGCAACGCCAAGAGCGAACAGCCGGCGGGAACACACGGCAGTCCCCGCCGGCTCGCGCACGCTGCCCGGCACTGTCAGAACTGCTGCTCGCTGCCGTGCAGCGGGAATCCGGCGATGCCCCGCCAGGCCAGCGAGGTCAGCAGTTGGACCGCCTGGTCGCGCGGCACACTGCGGTCGCTGTGCAGCCAGGACCGCGCGACCACCTGGGCCAGCCCGCCCAGCCCCGAGGCGAGCAGCATCGATTCCTGGCGCGATAGCCCGGTGTCCTCGGCGATGACGTCGCAGATCGCCTCGGCGCAGTCGTTGGTGACCCGGTCCACACGCTCGCGCACGGCGGGCTCGTTCGTCAGGTCCGACTCGAAGACCAGACGGAAGGCGCCACCGTCGTCCTCGACGTACGCGAAGTAGGCGTCCATGGTCGCCCGTACACGCTGCTTGTTGTCGTGCGTCGACGCGAGCGCGTGGCGCACCGACTGGATCAGCGACTCGCAGTGCTGGTCCAGCAGTGCCAGGTAAAGGTCGAGCTTGCCCGGGAAATGCTGGTAGAGCACCGGCTTGCTGACCCCCGCACGCTCGGCGATGTCGTCCATCGCCGCCGCGTGGTAACCCTGCGCGACGAACACTTCCTGGGCGGCGCCCAGGAGCTGGTTCCGTCGGGCACGGCGCGGCAGGCGTGTACCCCTCGGGCGCACGGTCTCTGTCTGCTCGATGGCTGTCACGCCGCCTCCCATTGTCGTCCACGTGCGGTGTGAGCCGCGCCGTCATCGTACTTTTCGGTAACCGTGCTGTGCGCGGTGAGAGCGCAGAATTTAACGGACGGGACGACGCCGAAAGCAGTACGAACGGTTTCAAAAGCTGCCAGAGGGGGCAAGGTGACGCCTCACTTCCGCATGTGCCCTTCCCGCGAGGACAGCCTTCGGCGCCTCCCCGGCTCTCTCGTCACCGTCACCGGTAGTCGTCCTCGTCGAGAGAGACGATCCTGGCCTGCTCGGCGAGGTCCGCCTCGTTGGCCCGGTCGATGTCGGCGCCGGTCAGCGGGTCGTCGCGGTCCGGGGTGAGGTCCGTGAGCTGTTCGGCCGTGTCGGCCTCAGGTGCCTCGACGTCGTACTCCGGGCGGTCGCGGGCGTCGTCGGTTTCCTCGAACGTCTCGGGGTCGGTGGGGTCTATGGCCATGACTGGGCTCCCTTCCTGCGAACGTCCCCGGAGTTGTGCGGGGACCATACGGGTGCCCTGGGTACGAGCCTAGGAGACACCCGATCCGAGCGCTATGCGATCCGCGATCGGGATGTGGCACGGTGCGCACACGGCGGGGCCGTCCTGTGACCCCCGACACAAGGGCCCTGGCGTGATCATCTCGTAACATTGCCGCATGTCTTCGACCGGCCTGCCGCCCGTGCCACCCGCGACCGTGCTTCCCGAAGCGGCCGCCGTGAGGGTCGCCGAGGGCGAGCGTCTCAGGTCGGTCGTGCTCCCGGGTGTCACCCTGTCCGTGCGGTCGAGACCGCCCACGCGCGAAGGGCTGCCGCCCGCGCTCCACATCCACGGCCTCGGGGGATCGTCGCAGAACTGGTCGGCGCTGATGCCCTTCCTGGAGGACGTGGTCCACAGCGAGGCCGTCGACCTTCCGGGCTTCGGCGACTCGCCGCCCCCGGACGACGGCAACTACTCGATCTCGGCGCACGCACGCGCGGTGATCCATTGTCTCGACGCCGCGGGGCGCGGCCCCGTGCACCTCTTCGGCAATTCGCTCGGCGGCGCGGTCGCCACCCGCGTCGCCGCCGTACGTCCCGACCTCGTCCGCACGCTCACACTCGTGTCACCGGCCCTTCCCGAGTTGCGTGTGCAGCGCACCGCCGTGCCGACGGGACTGCTGGCGCTGCCCGGGGTGGCCCAGCTGTTCACCCGGCTCACCCGGGGATGGTCGGCGGAACAGCGCGTCCGCGGTGTCGTGGCGCTCTGCTACGGGGACCCCGGACAGGTGTCGCCGGAGGCGTTCCGCCACGCGGTGCAGGAGATGGAACGACGGCTGCGGCTGCCGTACTTCTGGGACGCCATGGCACGTTCCGCGCGGGGACTCGTCAACGCGTACACCCTCAGCGGCCAGTACGGGCTGTGGCGCCAGGCCGAGCGGGTGCTCGCGCCGACCCTGCTGCTGTACGGCGGCCGGGACCGGCTCGTCGGCTTCCGGATGGCCGGGCGCGCGGCCCGCGCGTTCCGCGACTCCAGACTGGTCACCCTGCCGGACGCGGGGCATGTGGCGATGATGGAATACCCCGAGACGGTGGCTGCCGCGTTCCGTGAACTCCTTTTGGATACAACGAACTCGGCGGAGGAAGGGGATACCTTGGAGCCGGGCGCGAAGAGCGCTCCGGGATCGGCCGCCGGTATCGCCGCGGACGAGGCCGTCGAGGGCGGGGCCACCGCCGAGAACCTGAGGGGCTGAGGCACGAGGTGGGACGCCACAGCCGTCGTGGACCCGCACCCAAGGGCGACGCCCGCCCGGCGCGGGGGACGACGCCCCCGGGGCAGGGGGCGGTTTCCGGCGGAACCGGCGCGTACGACCTGCCCGACCCGCCCGGCCCGTACGGCTCACCCGGGTATGGAGCGCAGGGGGGCGGCCCGCCCGCGGGACCCGGAACCCCCGCCCACGGCTCCCCCCGCCTGCCCGACGGCACCCCCGGGCACGGCGTACCGCGCGCCCGCGGCGGTGGCCATCCCGAGCAGCAGGAACCCGGCGGCGGCTGGGGCGAGTGGGGAGGACGGAACACGGGCGCCGGGTACGCCGGGCCGGCCGGCAAGGCGGCCGTACCCCTGCCGCGACAGCGCCAGGCACCGCCCGAGGGACCGCGCGGGACACTGGGGCCGCGAGGGTGGCAGGCTCCGCGGCAGGACTATCTCGACGCCTTCGACGCGGGCGACGACGGCTTCACTTCCCGCCCGCCCGCAGCACCCCGCCCGGCCTCCGCCGCGGACTCCCCGCACCCTGCGTACCCCGCACATCCCGCGGACCCCTACGACGCCGTCACCGACTGGAACACCGCCTCGGCCGCACGCTCCCCGGCCGGCACCGACGCCGCCGCGCCGCCCAGCGGGGCGTCGGCGCAGGCCAAGGGCGCCAAGGGGCGCACGTTCACCGGGATCGCGGCCGCCGCCGTCACCACCGTGCTGGCGGTCGTCGTGGCCGGCCAGGTCGCCGACGGAGGCGACGGTTCCGACGGCCTCCAGGCGCAGTCCGCCCCCGAACAGGCGGCGCGCGACGCCCGGGACCCCGGCGCGAACGAGGGCGCGGGCGATGAGCAGAACACGTCTCCGGGCGGCTCCCGCGCCGCCGGACCGCTGACGTACGCGCAGAAGATGGACGAGAAGTACCCGCTCAGCGCCACGGCCGAGGGCTCGGGGAAGTTCGATGCGGTCCCCGGCATCGCCGACGCGCCGGGCAAGGGGCAGAAGATCACCTATCGCGTGGACGTGGAGCAGGGGCTCGGTCTGGACGGCACGCTCTTCGCCGAGGCGGTGCACAGGACGCTCAACGACAACCGCAGCTGGGCGCACAACGGCGCCCGCACCTTCGAACGCATCCACTCCGGCAGTTCCGACTTCGTCATCACCCTCGCCAGCCCCGGGACGACCGCCGAGTGGTGCGCCAAGTCCGGCCTGGACACCACGGTCGACAATGTCTCCTGCGACTCGGCCGCCACCGAACGCGTCATGATCAACGCGTTCCGCTGGGCGCAGGGCGCCGAAACGTACGGCGACGAGATGTTCGCCTACCGCCAGATGCTGATCAACCACGAGATCGGCCACCGCCTCGGGTACAACCACCTCACCTGTGACAAGGACGGTGAGCCGGCACCGGTCATGCAGCAGCAGACCAAGTTCCTCGGCCACGGCGGAATCAACTGCCTGCCCAACGCCTGGCCGTACCCGAAGAGCTGACGGACGCGTCGGTGCCGGCACGGGGCACTGTGGGCACCCGTGCCGTGTCCGACGCCGTCCGCATGTTCATCTGAATCTCTTAGCGCGACCAAACGCGCTCCGCACCGGAAAGTTACGACCGTTCACCCCTTTTGGTGGTGCGACGGACAACCGTCCATCACGCCACCACCTTGACCGTCTACGTTCGTCCCGCTGCGAGCCGCCGGGTCAACGGCGGCTCCCCATACGGGAGATCGGGGGTGCACTCGTGCGCATCGGACTGGTTACGGAGGGTGGCTATCCGTATGTGAGCGGTGACGCCGGACTCTGGTGCGACCGTCTCGTGCGCGGACTCGGGCACCACGAGTTCGACGTCTACGCGTTCAGTCGCAGCGAGGCCCAGGAGGACGACGGCTGGGTGCCGCTGCCGCCGCAGGTCGGACGGGTGCGTACCGCGCCGCTGTGGACGGCCGAGGACGACGGGGTGGTGTACGGCAGGCGCGCGCGCCGGCGCTTCGACGAGCACTACGGCGAACTCGCCGCCGTCCTCTGCGCGTCGGATACCGCGACGATGCCGGACCTCGTGACGGTGCCGGATCCCGCGACGGTGCCGGATCCCGCGACCCCCGACGCGGACCCCGGGAGGAAAGGGGCGCCCCGTGCCCCGGCCGAGGCGGACCGTTTCGCCGGAGCTCTGTACGGCCTCGCCGAACTCGCCCGCGACGAGGGCGGTCTCGCGGTCGCCCTCCGCTCCGAAACCGCCGTACGCGCCCTGGAACGAGCCTGTCGTGCGCCCCGCGTGCTGCCCGCCGCGCGGGAGGCCCGGGTGGCGGACCTGCTGGCTGTGGCCGCACACCTGCACGAGGCCCTGCGTCCCCTCTCGCTCGACTGGTACGAGGAGAACGGGCTCGGCGCGGTCGACCTGTGCCACGCCGCTTCCGGCGGCACGGCCGCCCTTCCGGGCCTGCTCGCCGGCCACTTCTTCGACGTCCCCCTGCTGGTGACGGAGTACGGCGTACGGCTGCGCACGCACTATCTGACCCGGCCGGACTCCCCGCCCGCCGTCCGGTCCCTCCTCGCGGCCTTCCACGGCCGGCTCGCCGCCGAGACCTACCGGCGGGCAGCTTTCATCACCCCGGGCAACACGCACACCCGCCGCTGGCAGGAGCGCTGCGGCGCCGACGGGGCGAAGGTCCGCAAAATCCACCCCGGAATGGACGCGGCGCCCTTCGCGGAAGTGGGTGAGTCCCCGGAGCGTGCCGATCCGCACACCCTCGTCTGGAGCGGCCGGGTGGGGCCTGCCAAGGACCTGGTTTCGCTGCTGCACGCGTTCGCCGTGATCCGCACGGCCGAGCCCGGGGCCCGCCTGCGGATCATCGGCGGCCCGGCCGGTCCCGAGGGCGCCGCCTACCTCAAGCACTGCAGAGAACTGGCCACGCGGCTCTTCCCTGACGGGGCCGGGGCCCCGCACGCCGGCGGCACCGGTCCGGTGTCCTTCGAGGAGATCGGCGGTCCGGGGCTCGCCGGCCCCGCCGACGTGTACGCCGCAGGCGCCGTGACCGTTCTGTCCAGCGTTGTCGAAGGCTTCCCCGTCGGACTCGTCGAGGCGATGCTCGCCGGCCGCGCGACGGTGTCCACGGACGTCGGCGCGGTGGTCGAGGTCATCGGCGGTACCGGACTCGTCGTACCGCCGCGCGATCCACGGGCGCTCGCCGAGGCGTGCGTGTCGCTGCTGCGCGACTCCGAGCGGCGTGTGCGCCTCGGCGCCGCCGCGCGCGCCCGCGCACTCGAACTGTTCACCGTCGAGCAGAACGTCGCCGCGTTCCACGACCTGTACCTGGAGATCGTCGCGCGCACCCCGGTCCGCCGCGTCCTCCTGAACGGCACGGGCGACCCCGTGCCCTTCGCCGCCCCGGTCGAGGCCCACGTACCCGGCCGCTGGGCCGACCCCGCCTCCCGCAAGCCGCCCCGCACCGCCCCCACCTGGGCCACGGACACGCCGGTACGGGCCGCCTCCCCTGCTCGGTCCGCCACCGCCCCGGCCCGGCCCGTACCCTCTCCGGCTCGGCCGGCGACCCACCCGGTGCCGGGCGCATCACCGGTCCCCGCGACGGAGGCGGCACGATGACGGGCCTCGACGAACTGGACCGCGAGTCCGCGCAGCCCGGCGCCGGCCAAGGCGCCGCCGACCCCGTGAAGGCGCTGCTGCACCGCCATCGCGAGCTGTGCGAGCGCGCGGTGGACCCCCTGGAGATCGCGGCGGGCCTGGAGGCGCACGGCGTCACCGACCGGACCGCCGCGCGCTTCAAGCACCGGGACGTCTTCTCCCTCGCGGAGGAGCTGTACGCCCGGATCCCGCGCGACGGCGACACCCCCCGTCCCTCCGCCGCCACGACCGCCCCGGGGCTCCGCGCCGGCTGGGTCGTTCTCACCCTGCTCCCCGGCGTCCTCGGTCTCGCGTCGGTGGCCGCCCTGCGCCTCACCCACGGACAGAGCCGCGTCTACGCGGTCGCCGCGGGCGTTCTCGCCATCGCCCTGGCCATGCGCGCGGCCCTTCGACGCGGCAGCCCGCTCGGCACCACGCCCGCGACCTCCACCCCGCCCACCAGGGGCACGGCGGCCTGGACCTGCTGGCTCATCGGCTACGCCCTCCTGGGCGACGGCCTGCTCCACACCGCGCTCACCGGCGGCCCCGACAGCCCGCCCACCGGCGGCCCCGACGGCGACTGGGCGCTCGCCGTCGCCCCGGCCCTGGCCCTCACCCTGGCGTTCGCCCCCGGGGCCTGGAGCGCCCGGTTCTTCGCCGTACGGGCCCGCCGCAAGGTCGTGTCCAGCCGCGGCCTCGAAGACTTCGCCGACTCCGTGCGCCCCCTGCTGTTCGGATCCTTCGCCCTTTTCCTGTGCGCCCTGGCCGCTCTCTCCACCCTCTGCGCCACGGCCCTGGACGAGCACTTCGTCCCTCACGAAGTGCTCACCCTGGGCGCCCTCCTCTTCCTGGCCCGCCTCCTCGCCCTCCATGGCTTCACCCACGCGCCGAAGGTGATCCTCGCTGCCACGGCCCTCGCCCAGACGGCGGCCCTGGCCACGGTCTTCGCGGCCCGCCTGCCCGGCTTCGGGGCGCTGGCCGCCCCGGTGGAAACCCTGGCCACCACCTGGGACCCCAGTGGCGTGGCCGCCCTCACCTGCGGCGCGGCCGCCCTGACCCTCCTGATCCACGCAGCACGCACCCTCACCCGAGCCTCGGCCCACGCTCAGCCGGAGGCACCACCCCAAGGAGATCCCGCATGATCACCCGCCCAGCAGCCTCGGCCGTCACAGGAGCCACCCGATGAGAGTCCTGCTGATCGGAGCCAACGGGTACATCGGCCGCTTCGTCGCCGACCGTCTGCTCGCGGACCCGGCCGTCCAGCTCACCGTCCTCGGCCGCGGCGACGACGCCGACGTCCGCTTCGATCTCGCCACCGGCAGCCCCGGCGCACTCACCCGGTTCCTCGACGCCGTCCACCCCGGCGTCGTGGTCAACTGCGCCGGCACCACCCGCGGCGGAGCCCGCGACCTCACCCGGCACAACACCGTCGCCGTCGCCACCGTCTGCGAGGCCCTGCGCCGCAGCGGCTGCGGCGCCCGGCTCGTGCAGCTCGGCTGCAGTGCCGAGTACGGACCCAGCCAGGCCAACTCCTCCACGGCGGAGGACGCGGTCCCCCGCCCCGGCGGCCCGTACGGCGTGAGCAAGCTCGCCGCGACCGAACTCGTCCTCGGCTCCGGCCTGGACGCCGTGGTCCTGCGGGTCTTCTCGCCCGCGGGGCCCGGCACCCCCGCAGGTTCGCCGCTCGGCCGCCTCGCCGAGGCCATGCGCCGCGCCATGCAGTCCGGCGACGGCGAACTGAAACTCGGCGGTCTCGGCGTCCAGCGCGACTTCGTCGACGTCCGGGACGTGGCCCGTGCCGTGCACGCGGCCTCGCTCTCCGCCGCGCAGGGGGTCATCAACATCGGTTCGGGCCGTGCCGTCCGGCTGAGGGACGCCGCCGCGGTGCTCGCCCGCGTGGCCGGATACGGCGGCACCCTCCAGGAGCTCGACGGCCCGCCCGGCGCCCACGCCTCCCACGGCGGTCACCTCGGTCACGCGGGACACATCGCCCACACCCCGCATCTCAGGTCGGCCATCGGACACCCTCGCGGCGAGTCCGACCCTCACGCGGCCTCGGTCGGGTTCCCGTACCCGGACGGCTGCGGCAGCTGGCAGCAGGCGGACGTGCGCACCGCGCGCGACCGGCTCGGCTGGCGCCCCCGGATCAATCTCGAGGAATCCCTCGCCGACATCTGGATGGAGGCGGCATGTCGTATCTGATCAACCGGAGCCATCCGAGCGGTCCGGTTCGTTCGAGCGGTCCGGTTCGTCCCGTCCGTCCGGCCGCCGCGGGCGACAGCAGGCCCGGCACCGGCACCGGTGGCCGTACCGGCTTCGGGGTGCCCGGCCTGGCGCACCCCCTTCTCGCCCCGGCCGAGTGGAACGCGCTCACCCGCGCGGGAGGCGCAAGCCCTCTGCACTGGGTCGTCCTGAACGTGGCCGACGGACCCGGAGTGCAACCCGACCCGAGCTGCCTGGAAGCGGCCGGCCGCCTGCGCAACGCCGGTGTCCGTATTCTGGGCCATCTCGACTCGGCATATGGCCTCCGGGACCTCGGCGAACTGATCTCGGACGCGCACCGGTTCCTCGACTGGTACCAGGCCGACGGATTCCTCCTGGACCGCTGCCCCGCGGACCGCGCCGCGCTCCCCGCGGTCCGGCGCGCGGTCCGTACCCTCCGGGCGATCCGTGAAGATGCCCACATCGTCCTCGGCCACGGGACCCACCCGCATCCCGGCCACGCCGACATCGCCGACCAACTGGTCACCTTCTCCGGCTCGTGGCACGAATACCGCTGGTCACAGGTGGCCGAGTGGACCGTCGAGCACCCGCCCGAGCGCTTCTGCCACTTCGTCCACGGAGTGTCCCGACCGCATCTGGAGGAGGCGCTGCGCATCGCCCGCTGGCAGGGTGCCGCGACCGTCTGGTTCACCGACCGCACCGACCGCGACAGCCGCATCGGTCCCTGGGAGCAACTGCCCGGCTACTGGGACGGTGTCGTCTCGCAGGTCGGGATGGGTGTCTCGGAATGAAAAAGACCATGGCACTGTTGAGGGGAAAAACAACCGTAGTGATTGACCGACCAACGGAGTCCCCGTGTCGTTGCCACCCCTGGTCGAGCCGGCCGCCGAGCTCACCGTAGACGAGGTCCGCAGGTACTCCCGCCACCTGATCATTCCCGACGTGGGGATGGCCGGGCAGAAGCGGCTGAAGAACGCCAAGGTGCTGTTCGTCGGCGCCGGTGGCCTGGGTTCGCCGGGGCTGATGTATCTGGCCGCGGCCGGCGTGGGCACGCTCGGCATCGTGGAGTTCGACGAGGTCGACGAGTCGAACCTGCAGCGGCAGGTCATCCACAGCCAGGCCGACATCGGCCGGCCCAAGGCCGAGTCCGCGCGCGACACGATCAAGGGCATCAACCCCTACGTGAACGTGGTCCTGCACGAGGAGCGCCTCGAGTCCGACAACGTGATGGGCATCTTCAGCGACTACGACCTCATCGTCGACGGCACGGACAACTTCGCGACCCGGTACCTGGTCAACGACGCGTGCGTGCTGCTGAACAAGCCCTACGTCTGGGGCTCGATCTACCGCTTCGACGGCCAGGCCTCCGTGTTCTGGTCCGAGCACGGCCCCTGCTACCGCTGCCTCTACCCGGAGCCCCCGCCCCCCGGCATGGTCCCCTCCTGCGCCGAGGGCGGCGTTCTGGGCGTGCTGTGCGCGTCCATCGGCTCCATCCAGGCCAACGAGGCCATCAAGCTTCTCGCCGGCATCGGTGAGCCGCTCCTCGGCCGCCTGATGATCTACGACGCCCTGGAGATGCAGTACCGCCAGGTCAAGGTCCGCAAGGACCCCGACTGCGCGATCTGCGGCGAGAACCCGACCGTCACCGAACTCATCGACTACGAGGCCTTCTGCGGCGTCGTCTCCGAGGAGGCCCAGGCGGCGGCCGCCGACTCCACGATCACTCCCAAGCAGCTCAAGGAGTGGATCGACGAGGGCGAGAACATCGAGATCATCGACGTCCGGGAGCCGAACGAGTTCGAGATCGTCTCCATCCCCGGCGCCCGGCTGATCCCGAAGAACGAGTTCCTCATGGGCAGCGCCCTGGAGAGCCTCCCGCAGGACAAGAAGATCGTCCTGAACTGCAAGACGGGCGTCCGCAGTGCGGAAGTCCTCGCGGTCCTGAAGTCCGCGGGCTTCGCCGACGCCGTCCACGTCGGCGGCGGCGTGGTCGGCTGGGTCAACCAGATCGAGCCGGCGAAGCCGATCTACTGACCGATCGGCCGGCCCCGGGTCGCCACCGCGATCCCGGGCAGGTCCCGGGCGGGGGCTTCACGCATCACGGGTGCGGGAAGCCCCCGCCGTCGTCAGGAGCAGACCTTGCCGTCCTTCGGCACCGTGCCGTCCAGCAGATACGCGTTCACGGTGGAGTCGACGCAGTCGCTCCCACTGCCGTACGCGCCGTGGCCCTCGCCCTCCCAGGTGAGTACGATCCCCACGTCCTCGCCCAGCTCGTCCGCCATCCGCTGAGCGCCCTCGTACGGAGTGGCGGGATCGCCGGTGTTGCCGATCACCAGGACCGGAGCGGCACCCGGCGCGCTCACCTCCGGGGTGTCGTGCTGACCGGGGACCGGCCAGTCGTGGCACCAGCCGGCCGTGTCCCAGCCGAGGAAGGGGCCGAACACCGGCGAGATCCGCTCGAACTCCGGCAGCAGTTCCCCGGTCTGGGCCGCGGTCATCCGCTGCTTGTCGTCCAGACACGATATGGCCCGCTGCGAGTGGGTCGTCGTGCCGTATTTCCCCGACGCGTCCCGTTCGTTGTAGCCGTCGGCCAGCGCCAGCAGCTCCGAGCCGTCGCCCTCCTCGGCCGCCTCCAGCGCGCTGGTCAGCACCGGCCAGCCGTCCTTGCCGTACAGGGGGAGGACGATGCCGGTCAGTGCCAGCGACTGGGTCAGTTCCCGCCCCTTGGAGGATGTCGGCAGCGGCTCGGCGTCGATCCGGTCCAGCAGCTCCGCTATCTCACGCGAACCCCGCTCGGGGTCCCGGCCGGTGGACTTCAGATAGTTGTCCAGCGCGCGCTGGAATCCGCGGGTCTGGTTCTGGGCGTGCCCCACGGTGTCGGCGCTCGGGTCGACCACCGCGTCGAGGGTCAGCCGTCCCACCCTCTTCGGGAACAGATGGGCGTAGACGCCGCCGAGTTCGGTGCCGTAGGAGATGCCGAAGTAGTTGAGCCTGTCGTCGCCCAGAGCCTGCCGGATGCGGTCCATGTCACGGGCGGTGTCGGTGGTCGACACATGGGCCAGCAGCTCGCCGGCCGACTCCTGGCAGCCCTTGCCGAAGTCCGCAGCGTCCGCGAGGTACGCCTGTT
This sequence comes from Streptomyces sp. NPDC005774, assembly GCF_042871645.1. Classification (NCBI taxonomy): domain Bacteria; kingdom Bacillati; phylum Actinomycetota; class Actinomycetes; order Kitasatosporales; family Streptomycetaceae; genus Streptomyces; species Streptomyces sp. NPDC005774. The sequence goes on from NZ_JBIAIV010000003.1 coordinate 68,561, forward strand.
CCTCGGCCGGGGTGTCCGGGGTGGAGTCCACCGACTCGGCCGCCTGGGTCTCCTCGTCGTCCCGGCAGCGGATGCCCTCGCTGGCGGCCACCCCGCGCGGATCCCAGCTCACCAGGTCGTACCGCTCGCGCAGCTTCGAGGCGGTGGTGGCGTAGGAGGGCATCATGGACACGCCGGAGCCGCCGGGCCCGCCGAAGTTGAACAGCAGGGACCCGAGGCGGTCGTTCCCGGTGGCCTTCGCCCGGATCAGCGCCAGCTCGATCGTCCCGCCGTCCGGCTCCGACCAGTCCAGCGGCACCCGGAGTGTGCCGCACTGCCATTCCTCGCCGGGCGCGGGTGTGCCCCCGGAGGCCTCGCAGCGCCCCCAGTCGATCGCCGTCCCGCCACTCCTGTCGCGGTCGTCCGAGCCGCCACCGCTGCATGCTGCCGTCAGCAGCACGGCACAGGCCGTCAGAGCCGTCCACCGTGCGAAACGCGTCATGTGCCCCATTCCCCTCGCGGGCCGTCCACGCCGTGCGGCGGATGGCGGTCAGGCCATGGTAGGCAGATCCCGGGTTCGCCGCGGAAGCCTGTGGGTAACCCTCTGACCTGCTGTTTTGTGGTGTTAGTTGCCTGTTCGCCGCCTGCTCGCGCTGCCCGCCGCAGCTACAGCGCTTCCTTGCGGGTGAGGTGATTGAAGGCCAGCCATCCCGGGAGCACCGGCAGCCACAGGGTCAGCAGCCGGAACAGCAGCACCGCCGGCGCAGCGACCTCGCTGGGCAGTCCGACCGCGATCAGACCGACCGTCAGGGTCGCCTCGACCGCTCCCACACCACCCGGGGTGGGAGCCGCCGACCCCAGCGCGTTGCCCGCGAGGAAGACCACCGCGACACCGGCCAGGCTGATCGACGTCGTCCCGTCGCCGAACGCCTGGACGGAGGCGTACAGGCACAGCACGAAGCAGGCGGTCAGCAGCAGCATGCCGCCGATGCCGGTGACCAGTTTCTGCGGACGTTGCAGCACATCGAGCATCCGCGGCACGACGCCCGCGAAGAGCGACCGCACGCGGGTGAAGAGGAACTTCCGCAGGAACGGCACCGAGGTCACCACCAGCACCAGCACCGCCACCGTCAGCAGACCCGCGATGACCGTACGGGACGGCGACAGCGAGGGCGTCTTCTCGGTACCGGTCAGATAACCGAACGCCAGCAGCATCAGGATGTGGCAGCCCAGCCCGAACAACTGGGACGCGCCGACACTCGCCACCGCGAGCCCCGGCCGCACCCCGGCCCGCTGGAGGAACCGGGTGTTCAGGGCGACCCCGCCCACCGCCGCCGGGGCTACGATCTTCACGAAGGAGCCGGCGACCTGCGCCGCCACCGTCCTGATGAACGGCACCCGCTCCGGCACGAACCCCAGCAGTGCCAGGGCGGCGGCAAAGTAGCTGGCGGCCGAGAACAGCGCGGCCGCCGCCACCCAGCCCCACTCCGCGTTGGCGATCAGCGGCCCGAACTCGATGTGGGTGAGCTGCGTCAGCAGGAAGTACCCGCCGATGGCGCCGGCGATGAAACTGATCAGCGTGCGCGGACGCACCCGCTCGAGGCGGACCGGCTCGACCGGCGCCTGCGGCCTGATCCGTAGCACCTCGTGCCGGATCTGGGTGAGCAGGTCCTCCTCGCGGGCCTCCTCCAGAGCCTCGTCGATCGCCCGTTTCTCGGCCCGCTGCTCCGCGCGTACAGCCTTCTTGTCGGGCTTCCCGGCTACGGAGGGCCCGTCGGCCGGGGACTTCCCGGAGTGGTCCGCAGCCTGCTCCGTGCGCAGTTGCCTGGCCTGTCGGGAGGCCTCCAGGACCGCCTCACGCTCGCGCTCGGACCGCTCCCGGGCGAGTCGGCGCAGCGTCGCGCGCGTGGAGCGGCTCAGCGCGATCGGCTGAAGCATCGGCAGACAGTCCGCCACGGCGTCGGGGCCGAGCATGCTCAGAGCCGAGGCCACCGCACGCTCGGCGCCCACCCGCAGCCCCAGCGTCACCAGCAGCTGGGATACGTCCATGCGCAACAGCACTTCGCCGGCCGCGATCTCCCCGACCCGCAGATCGGTGAGGATCACCGTGCCGGAAGGATCCACCAGGATCGCGTCGCCGACCAGCCTGCGGTGCGCGATCCGGCGGGACTGCAACGCCTGTACCTGACGCCAGGTGTCGCGCAGCAGCGCGTCGGTGATCTCCTCGTCCGGCAGCGAGTCGAGGGTGAGCCCGCCACTGTGCTCGTAGACGAGCATCACCGCGTCGGGGCCGAGCTCGGACATCGCGATCAGCTTCGGCGCGTTGGCGCCGGCCGCGATGGCCGCGTACGCCAGCAGCGCCTCCTGCTCGAGCGCCTGGCGCAGGGACTGGAGACTTCTGCGGGTGGCGAAGCCGCGCAGGGTCAGATTGCGCCACGCACGGTAGAAGAAGCCCTGCGCCTGCTGTTCGCGGTCGACCACGGTCACGTCCAGCGGCGGACCGTCCTCCAGGGTGACGAAGTACCGGCGGCCCCGGTCCCCGGCCTCGACGGCGTCCTGCGCCTCCTGGCGGGAGGCGCTCACCGGAAGGAAGCCGACGGTCCGCAGGCCCGCCATCAGGGTCTGCCCGGTGGGGCGCACATTGGGCGACCCGACCGCGTAGAGGGTGCCGTACGCGACGGTCCAGCCGAGCAGTACCGTCAGGATGACCGAGAACGGAGTCGTGTACCCGGTGACCAGCATCGAGAAGGCATCGAGGAGCAGCACGACCCACAGCACCGTGCGCCATCTGGGTCTGCGGGACATACCGACGGCCGTCATGTAGGCGATGACGGGTGCCAGATAGCCGTGCACCGGATCGGTGAGGGCGTGGATATCGCCGGGGGAGGGCTGGGTCAGCGCCTCCTGGATCGAGCCGGGAGCCGCCCGAGCGACCCACAGATCGGTGGCGAGTGTCACTCCGTGCGCGAGAACGGCGGCGAGCACACCGTCGGCGATCCGCAGCCCGTCCCGTTTGATCAGCCGTTCGATGGCGAAGGCGACCGGCACCAGGAGGATCGCGATGCTGGAGGCCAGACCGGCGATCTTGATGAGCAGGTCGGGCGCCTGACCGGTGCCCTTGGTGATGTCCTGTTCCAGCCCCGACGTGGTGCCGTGGGCGAACGCGGCGACCGCCAGCAGCACCACGATGGCGAGCACCCCCACCAGGAGCCGCATGAGATCGGACGGACGGTGCACGCGCGCGGGGAGCAGGGGTTCGTCGCCCTCGACCTCCTCGATGCGCGCCGGATCGTTGCCGTCCGTGCCGTCGGCGCGGTGGGCGTCCAGAGCAGCCTGCTTCCCGGCCGCCTCGGTGCCGGCGTCCTTGGTGTCGGCGGTCTGTGGATCGGTGCGACCGGTGTCCGGGTGCGACGGAGCGTCAGGGGTGCCCTCCGTGTCCCCGGGGTGCGCACCCTGCTCCGTCATTGCCTCTTCTTGATCTCGTATCACCAGTCACCGCCCGCACGATGGTGGCATGCCGCACCGCCGCACGCGGGCAGCAGGGTCGACGTGCGGGGTCGCACAGTCTGCCCGAAGTACGATTCCCGGGCGAGGCGTACGCACGCCGCGGTGCGCATCACATCGCCGGTCGCATTGTCGGTGGGGTGGTGCAGGATGGGCCGGATGAGCCAGCAGCGCCTTCCGTCCGACACCGGCCCGGAGCATGCGGGCACCCTGCCCGAGTATGCCGAGCGGGTCCTCGACGCGGCCGAGCGGATCCCGCCGGGCCGCGTCATGACGTACGGCGACGTGGCCGAATGGCTGGAGGAGGGCGGCCCCCGGCAGGTCGGGCGTGTGATGGCGCTCTACGGGGGAGCCGTCCCGTGGTGGCGGGTCGTCCGCGCGGACGGGGCGCTGCTGCCGGGCCACGAGCTGAGAGCCCTCGACCACTACCGCGCGGAGGGAACTCCCCTGAAGGAGGCGAGCCGGGCCGCCGATGGGCATCTGCCACGCCTCGAGATGAAGCGCGCGCGGTGGGACGGCGGCGGGCACGCGGACGCCGACGGACACGCGGACGCCGACGGACACGCGAGGGGAGGCGGGCATGCGGGAGGAGGCGGGCATGCGGGAGGAGGCGGGCATGCGGGAGGAGGCGGGCATGCGGGAGGTCACCTCAGCAGGCTTCCGCCATCGGACGTACCGCCGTACGACCTGTGATCCGTACGGGGGAAACGGGGCACGGCCGTGACATGACGTACGTTCGTGAGGCGGGTGGCACGAGTGGCGCATGTGGCGGGAGGGAAGAAGCGGAAGCTCTGCTTCCATACTTTCTGTCGGCGTAGCGTCAACCGCACGTGTCCCCCTCGACCCCGCGGCCACCGCCCCCCACACGCGGTGGAACGGCAACCAGCACACCCACCAGGACCGGCGAACCACGTGAGCTCCCCTTTCTCCACCAATGGCCTGTCGCACCCCCGGGTGCGGCGGGGGAACCGTGGCGTTCATCGACTGGTTCGTACCCCACCGGCCCGTACATCCCCCCCTCGGCTGGACGCCTCCCAACGCTCCGTGGTTGACCACGGGACCGGACCGATGCTCGTCCTCGCAGGTCCGGGCACCGGGAAAACGACCACACTGGTCGAGTCGGTGGCCGAGCGCATCGCCCGCGGGGGTGATCCCGAACGCATCCTCGTGCTGACGTTCAGCCGCAGGGCGGCGGTCGAGCTGCGCGACCGCATGGCCCTGCGCACAGGGGCCGCGCACGCGCCCCGGGCGACCACGTTCCACTCCCTGTGCTACGCCCTGGTCCGCGCCCACCAGGACAGCGACCTCTTCGTCGAGCCGCTGCGGCTGCTGTCGGGCCCCGAGCAGGACGTCACCGTCCGTGAGCTGCTCGCGGGCCAGGTCGACCTGGAACGCCTCGGCCTGGCGCATGTGCGCTGGCCGGACGAACTGCGCGCCTGCCTGACCACCCGCGGCTTCGCCGACGAGGTCCGCGCGGTGCTCGCCCGCAGCCGCGAGCTGGGCCTCGCCCCCGACGCCCTGGACGCCTTCGCCCGCCGCATAGGACGCCCCGACTGGCGTGCCGCGTCCGCCTTCCTCGCCGAGTATCTCGACGTTCTCGACCTGCAGGGCGTCCTCGACTACGCCGAACTGGTCCACCGCGCGGTGCTCCTCGCCCGCCGCCCCGAGACCGCCCGGCAGCTCGCCGCGCGCTACGACGCCGTGTACGTGGACGAGTACCAGGACACCGACCCGGCCCAGGTACGGCTACTGCAGGTGCTGGCCGGCGGCGGACGCACCCTGGTCGCCCTCGGCGACCCGGACCAGTCGATCTACGCCTTCCGGGGCGCGGACGTGAACGGCATCCTGGACTTCCCCGACGCGTTCCCCCGCGCGGACGGCCGACCGGCCCCGGTCGAGGTGCTGCGCGTCGCACGTCGCTCCGGCGCGGACCTGCTGGCCGCCACCCGCCTGGTCACCCAGCGCATGCCCCTGCCCCGCCTGCCCGCCGAGAAGGTCCGCGCCCACCGGGAGCTCACCCCGGCACGGGGCGGCGGCCGGGCCGAGGCCTACACGTACCCGACCTCCGGCACGGAACTGGACAACATCGCCGACATCCTGCGCAGGGCCCATTTGGAGGACGGCGTCGCCTGGAACGACATGGCCGTCCTGGTGCGGGCCGGCTCCCGCACCCTTCCCGTCGTCCGCCGCGCCCTCGCCTCGGCGGGCGTCCCGGTGGACGTCGACGGCAACGACCTTCCCCTGCGCCACGAACCGGCGGTGGCCCCGCTGCTCACGGCCCTGCGCGCGGTGGCGACGGCGGAGGCGGCCGACGGGCCGGAGCCGCAGTCGGAGCCGCAGGCTCCGGGGGAGGGACAGGATCAGGGGCAGGGGCAGGGGCAGGGGCAGGGGCAGGAGCAGGACCAGGACCAGGGGCAGAAACGGGGGGAGGAGCCGGAGCGGCCCTGCTGGCTCGACACCGAGACCGCGTTCACCCTGCTCACCTCCCCCCTCGCCGGCATGGACGCCGCCGACCTGCGCCGTCTCGGCCGGGCCCTGCGCGAGGAGGAGCGGGCCGCGGGCAACGTGCTGCCGCCGCCCTCGGACGAACTCCTCGCGCGGGCGCTGGCCGAACCCGAGCGGCTGGTCGTGCACGACCCCGCCTACGCGCGCGGAGCCCAGCGGCTCGGCGCGCTGCTGCGCACGGCACGTGAGCGCCTGGCGAGCGGCGGTACCGCCGAGGAGGCGCTGTGGGACCTGTGGGACGGCACCCCGTGGCCCGCGCGACTGGAACGCTCCGCCCACCGCGGCGGTGCGGCCGGACGCAACGCCGACCGGGACCTCGACGCGGTGTGCGCCCTGTTCGCGACCGCCGCCCGCGCGGAGGAGCGCACCGGAGGCCGCGGCGCCCTGAACTTCCTGGAGGAGATCGACGCCGAGGACATCGCCGCGGACACCCTCACCCGCCGCGCCGTACGCCCCGACGCCGTACGCCTGATGACCGCGCACCGCGCCAAGGGTCTGGAGTGGCGGCTGGTCGTCGTGGCCGGTGTCCAGGAGGGCCTGTGGCCCGACCTGCGCCGCCGCGGCTCCCTGCTGGAGGCCGACCGTATCGGCCGCGACGGGCTCGCCGAACCGCTCACCCCCGGTGCGCTCCTCGCCGAGGAACGCCGCCTGTTCTACGTCGCCGCCACCCGCGCGCGTGAACGGCTTGTCGTGACGGCCGTGAAGGCCCCCGCCGACGACGGCGACCAGCCATCCCGCTTCCTGAGCGAACTCGGCGTCGAGCCCAAGGACGTCACCGGGCGCCCGCGCCGTCCGCTGTCCGTCGCCGCGCTCGTCGCCGAAATGCGTGCCACCACTGTCGACCCGCGCGTCTCCGACACCCTCAGGGAGGCCGCGGCCCGCCGGCTCGCCCGGCTCGCCGCCCTCGCCGACGAGGACGGCCGCCCCCTGGTGCCGTCCGCCCACCCGTACCGCTGGTGGGGCATGTACGAACCCACCCGGAGCAAGGTGCCGCTGCGCAGCCGCGACCAGCCCGTCGTGCTCTCCGGCAGCGCCCTCGACCAGCTCGCCAACACCTGCGCCCTGCAGTGGTTCCTCGGCCGGGAGGTGAAGGCCGACGCCCCCGCGACCGCCGCCCAGGGCTTCGGCAACGTGGTGCACGCCCTCGCCGACGAGGTGGCCTCCGGGCACACCCCGGCCGACCTCGCCGTCCTCATGGAACGGCTCGACTCCGTGTGGAACGCACTCGCCTTCGACGCGCCCTGGAAGTCCCAGCAGGAGAAGCAGAACGCGCGCGTGGCACTCGAACGCTTTTTGAAGTGGCACGTCATGGACCGCGCCGGCCGCACCCCGGTGGCCAGCGAGCACGACTTCGACGTCCGGCTCGAAGCCGGTGACTACGAGGTCCGCATCCGCGGCCAGATGGACCGCGTCGAAGCCGACGGCGAGGGCCGCGCCTACGTCGTCGACTTCAAGACCGGCAAGCACGCCCCCAGCTCCGCCGAGGTGGCCCGCCACCCCCAGCTCGCCGTCTACCAGCTCGCCGTGCAGGAAGGCGCCGTCGACGAGGTGTTCGACGGCGCACGCCCCGAGACGGGCGGCGCCGAACTGGTCCAGCTGCGCCGGCCGGCCGCCAAGCGGGACGGCGGAGAGACCCTGCCCAAGGTGCAGGCCCAGGAGCCGCTGGAGGGGGAGCGGAGGGAGCAGGGGGAGTGGGTCGGCGACCTGCTCGCCACGGCCGCCGGAAAGGTCCTCGACGAACGCTTCACCCCGAGCGCGGGGCAGCACTGCACCCACTGCGCCTTCCGCGCCTCGTGCAGCGCCCGCCCCGAGGGCCGGCACGTGGTCGAGTGACCGGGGCGGACCATTGCGGTGGTGCCCACGACCTCGCGAGGCGCATGAGGGCGCGGTGCACGACCCGGGGCACACGGCCTGATGGGACATACGACCCGATGGTGTACACGGCCTGATGGGACGTGCGGCCCGGGCAGTGCGTCGGCGACCGGCGTGACGCATCGCACCACCCGTTCCGACCTGCGGTTCTCCGGCCACTGAGGGGTGGTACGGCCTTTTTGTCAGCGGCCGCCGCTAGCCTCTGCATGTGCATACGCGCATCAGCGATCCCGAGCAGCTCAAGGAGCTCCTCGGGATCCCTTTCACTCCCGAGCAGACGGCCTGCATCATCGCGCCGCCCGCTCCTCAGGTGATCGTGGCCGGAGCAGGCTCCGGCAAGACGACGGTGATGGCGGCGCGCGTGGTGTGGCTGGTCGGCACCGGCCAGGTCGCCCCGGAACAGGTGCTCGGCCTCACCTTCACCAACAAGGCCGCCGGTGAACTCGCCGAACGCGTCCGCAAGGCGCTGATCAAGGCGGGCGTCACCGATCCGGACACCATCGACCCGGACAATCCGCCGGGCGAACCGGTGATCTCCACCTACCACGCCTTCGCGGGCCGCCTCCTGACCGACCACGGGCTGCGCCTCGGCCTCGAACCGACCTCCCGCCTCCTCGCCGACGCCACCCGCTACCAGCTCGCCGCACGGGTGCTGCGCGAGGCCCCCGGCCACTACCCCGCCCTCACCCGTTCCTTCCCCGACCTGGTCGGGGACCTTCTCACCCTCGACGGTGAACTCTCCGAGCACCTCGTACGGCCCGAGGACCTGCGCGGCCACGACACCGAACTGCTGCGCACCCTGGAGAACACCAAGCTCACCAACGCCGACCTGCGCAAAGTGCCCGAAGCGGCCGCCGCGCGGCGCGAACTCGCCGACCTCGTCCTGCGCTACCGGGCCGCCAAACGCGAACGCGACCTGCTCGACTTCGGCGACCAGATCGCCCTCTCGGCCCAGCTCGCCCGGATCCCCGAGGTGGGCCGCGTCCTGCGCGACGAGTTCCGCGTCGTCCTCCTCGACGAGTACCAGGACACCTCGGTCGCCCAGCGCGTCCTCCTCGCCGGCCTGTTCGGCGGCGGCACCGGCCACCCGGTCACCGCCGTCGGCGACCCCTGCCAGGCGATCTACGGCTGGCGCGGCGCCTCCGTCGCGAACCTCGACGACTTCCCCGAACACTTCGCGCGGGCCGACGGCGGCCCCGCCACCCGCCAGTCGCTCAGCGAGAACCGCCGCAGCGGAGGCCTCCTACTGGACCTCGCCAACGGCCTCGCCGAGCCCCTGCGGGCCATGCACGCGGGCGTGGAAGCCCTCCGCCCGGCCCCTGGAGCCGAGCGGGACGGCACCGTCCGCTGCGCCCTGCTGTCCACCCACGCCGAGGAACTCGACTGGATCGCCGACTCCGTCGCCCACCTCGTACGCATCGGCAAGGAGCCCGGCGAGATCGCAGTCCTGTGCCGCACCGCGACCGACTTCGCCGAGATCCAGAGCGCCCTCGTCGCCCGGGACGTACCCGTCGAGGTCGTCGGCCTGTCCGGGCTGCTGCACCTGCCCGAGATCGCCGACCTGGTCGCCGTCTGCGAGGTCCTCCAGGACCCCGGCGCCAACGCCTCGCTCGTCCGTCTGCTGACCGGCCCCCGCTGGCGCATCGGCCCGCGCGACCTCGCCCTCCTCGGCCGCCGCGCGCGCCTGCTCGTGTCCCACGCGCGCGTGGACGGCGAGGACGACCCCGACCGCCGTCTCGCCGAGGCCGTAGAGGGCATCGACCCGTCCGAGGTGATCTCGCTCGCCGACGCCCTCGACACGTTCCTGGAGACCCCGCTGGACGGCCACGGGGACGACGACGGGCTGCCCTTCTCACCGGACGCGCGCGTGCGGTTCGCCCGGCTGGCCGCCGAACTGCGCGACCTGCGCCGCTCCCTGGCCGACCCGCTGATGGACGTCCTGCACCGCGTCCTCGCCGTCACCGGCCTGGAGATCGAACTGTCGGCGTCCCCGCACGCCCTGGCCGCCCGCCGCCGCGAGACCCTCTCCAACTTCCTCGACATCGCCGCCTCCTTCGCCGCCGGGGACGCCGAGGCCGGCCTGCTCGCCTTCCTCGGCTTCCTGCGCACCGCCGCCCAGTACGAGAAGGGCCTCGACAACGCGCTGCCCGGCGGCGAGAACACCGTCAAGGTGCTCACCGCGCACAAGTCCAAGGGCCTGGAGTGGGACGTCGTGGTCGTCCCCGGACTGGTCACCGGCACCTTCCCCAGTGGCCAGGGCCGCGAGAAGTGGACCGCGCAGGGCAAGGTCCTGCCGCACGGGCTGCGCGGCGACGCCGACACCCTGCCCGACATCGAATCCTGGGACTCCCGGGGCCTGAAGGCCTTCCACGAGGCGATGAAGGACCACCAGCACACCGAGGAGCTCCGCCTCGGCTACGTCGCCTTCACCCGTCCCCGCTCGCTGCTGCTCGGCTCCGGCCACTGGTGGGGGCCCTCCCAGAAGAAGCCGCGCGGGCCGTCCGCGTTCCTCCAGGCCCTCCACGACCACTGTGCCGCCGGGTACGGCGAGATCGAGGCATGGGCCGACGAGCCCGCAGAGGATGACGAGAACCCCGCCCTGAGCCGGGCCACCCAGGACCAGGTGTGGCCCCTCCCGCTGGACGACGAAGCCCTCGCCCGCCGCCGCGCCGCCGCCGACACCGTCCTGGCCCACCTCGAGAGCCTCGCCGGCCACCCCGACGATCTTCCCCCGGCCGTACACGCCCCGGACACGTACGACGCCCCGGACTGGCCCCTGCCCCCGGACGACGAGGACCTGCTGCCCGAGGACGAGGGCCTCCCGCCCGACGACGTCGACCCCTTCGCCGACGACGCGTCCGGCGAGGGCGACTGGGACTCCTGGACCGCCGACCGCCCCACCGGCAGTCTTCCGGCCGACCCTCCCGTCGACCGCCGTTCCGTCGACCGCCGCCCCACCATCCCGCAACAAGCGACGGCCCCTGAGCCCACAGGGCCCACCGGTGCCCCTGAGCCCACCGGCCTCCCCGACGCCCCGGAGCCCGTCACGCCCCGTCTCACGCCGGAGGAGGCCCGTACCGTCGCCTCCTGGGACCGTGACCTCGACGCCCTCACCGGCGAACTGCTGCGCGCCCGTGACAGCGTCACCGAGGTCCTGCTGCCCCCGTCGCTCACCGCGTCCCAGCTGCTGTGGCTGGCCGAGGACCCGGGCGGCTTCGCGCGGGAGCTGGCCCGCCCCATGCCCCGCCCGCCGCAACCGGCCGCCCGCCGCGGCACCCGCTTCCACGCCTGGGTCGAGGCCCGTTTCGAGGAACTGACACTGCCCCTGCTCGAACCGGACGACCTCCCCGGCAGCGAGGCCGAGATCGCCGACGAGCAGGACCTCGCCGCCCTCAAGGAGGCCTTCGAACGCACCGCGTACGCCCACCGCACGCCCTACCGCGTGGAGACCCCCTTCCAGCTGGAGATCGCCGGCCGGGTCGTCCGCGGCCGCATCGACGCCGTCTACCGGCAGGACGGCAGCGATGCGGGCGGGACCGGGACCAGGGACGGCGACGGCGACAGTGCCGGAGCCAGGGGCGGTACTGACTCCGGCGCCGGGACGACGTACGAGATCGTCGACTGGAAGACCGGCCGCGGCCGCACCGCCGACCCGCTCCAGCTCGCCGTCTACCGGCTCGCCTGGGCCGAGCAGCAGGGCGTCCCCCTGGAGTCGGTCAGCGCCGCCTTCCTGTACGTACGCACCGGCGAGGTCGTACGCCCCGAGGCGCTGCCGGACCGCGCAGCCATCGAACGGCTGCTGCTGGAAGAACCGTCCGGTGAGATACCGCACTCCGAGGACACCCCCACGGGCCGATAGGCTCGAGTCCATGAGCCAGCCCGTTGACAGTGCCGTCAGCGCCGTCCGCACGTACATCGAACAGCACCGAGCCACCTTCCTCGACGACCTCACCGAGTGGCTGCGCATCCCGTCGGTGTCGGCCCAGCCCGATCACGCACCCGACGTGCGCCGCAGCGCCGACTGGCTCGCCGCCGCACTCACCGCGACCGGCTTCCCGACCGCCGAGGTCTGGCCGACCCGGGGCGCACCCGCCGTCTACGCCGAATGGCCCTCCTCGGACCCCGGGGCGCCCACCGTCCTGGTCTACGGCCACCACGACGTGCAGCCCGCCGCCCGGGAGGACGGCTGGCACAGCGAGCCCTTCGAGCCCCTCGTCCGGGACAACCGGATGTACGCGCGCGGGGCGGCCGACGACAAGGGCCAGGTGTTCTTCCACACCCTCGGCGTCCGGGCGCACCTCGCCACGACCGGCCGTACCGCTCCGGCAGTGCACCTGAAGCTGCTGATCGAGGGCGAGGAGGAATCCGGCTCACCCCACTTCCGGACCCTCGTCGAGCGGCACGCGGACCGGCTCGCCGCCGACGTGGTGATCGTCTCCGACACCGGGATGTGGTCCGAGGACACCCCCACCGTGTGTACCGGCATGCGCGGCCTTGTCGAGTGCGAGATCCGCCTGCACGGTCCCGACCAGGACATCCACTCCGGTTCCTTCGGCGGCGCGGTGCCCAACCCGGCCACCGCCGTCGCCCGGCTGGTCGCCGCGCTGCACGACGAGCACGCGCGCGTGGCGGTCCCCGGCTTCTACGACGGCGTCGTCGAGCTCACCGACCGCGAACGCGAACTCTTCGCCGAGCTGCCCTTCGACGAGCGGGAGTGGCTGCGCGCCGCCTCCTCCCACGCGACCGGCGGCGAGGCCGGATACAGCACCCTGGAGCGTGTCTGGGCCCGCCCCACCGCGGAGGTCAACGGCATCGGCGGCGGCTACCAGGGCCCCGGCAGCAAGACGGTCATCCCGTCCTCCGCCATGGTCAAACTGTCCTTCCGGCTGGTCGCAGGACAAGACCCCGACCACATCGAGAAGGCCGTCCGCGACTGGGTGGCCGGACGGATTCCCGACGGCATCCGGTGCGAGATCGCCTTCAGCCCCGCCACCCGCCCGTGCCTGACCCCGCTGGACCACCCGGCCCTCAAGTCCGTGGCCCGCGCCATGGGCAGGGCCTTCGGCACACCCGTCCGCTTCACGCGCGAGGGCGGTTCCGGACCGGCCGCCGACCTCCAGGACGTGCTCGGCGCCCCCGTGCTCTTCCTCGGCATCTCCGTCCCGTCCGACGGATGGCACGCCCCCGACGAGAAGGTCGAACTGGACCTGCTCCTCAAGGGCGCCGAGGCCGCCGCACACCTCTGGGACGACCTCGCCGAGCACTGGCGGCGCGTGCCCTGAACGCTCTCAGGCCGTCCGGCCCGGGCCGGACGCGCAGGGCACACTGGAAGCACCCCGCCACCGCGCGCGCCGACGGGCCCGGTCGCCTCCCGCCCGTACGACCCGCCGAACCGACCGCCGATCCCATCCGTTTCACCGGGGGAGTTGGAAGCACCCGTGACCACCTGGACCGACCACACCACCGACCGCCCCGTCTCGCTCACCGCCCCGAGCGGCATCAACCGCGCCGCCCACCACCGGCTCGACGAAGCATGGCTCGCGGCGGCCTGGAGCCACCCTTCGACGCGCTGCTTCGTGGTCTCCGGCGGCCAGGTCCTCATCGACGAGACGGCCGACGGCCGCACCGAACTCGTCATGACGCCCCCCTTCGAGGCACCGCTCACCGAAGCACACCGTTATTTCCTGGGCACCGACGAGGACGGCGTCAGCTACTTCGCCCTGCAGAAGGACGCTCTGCCCGGCCGCATGGACGACTCCGCCCGGCCGGCCGGCCTGCGCGAGGCGGGCCTGCTCCTGTCACCCCGTGACGCGGGTCTGATGGTGCACGCGGTCGCCCTGGAGAACTGGCAGCGGCTGCACCGCTTCTGCTCCCGCTGCGGAGAGCGCACCGTCATCGCCGCGGCCGGCCACATTCGCCGCTGCCCGGCCTGCGGCGCCGAGCACTACCCGCGTACCGACCCCGCGGTGATCATGTCCGTCGTCGACGACCAGGACCGCATCCTGCTCGGCCGCCAGGTCCACTGGCCCGAGGGCCGCTTCTCGACGCTCGCCGGCTTCGTCGAGCCGGGGGAGTCCATTGAGCAGTCGGTGCGACGCGAGGTTCACGAGGAGGTCGGCATCAGCGTCGGCGAGGTCGAGTACATCGCCAGCCAGCCCTGGCCGTTCCCCTCCAGCCTCATGCTGGGCTTCGTCGCCCGCGCCACCTCGACCGAGATCGACGTCGACGGCGACGAGATCCACGAGGCCCGTTGGTTCTCCCGGGACCAACTGGGCGCCGCTTTCGAGTCCGGCGAGGTGCTCCCGCCCTACGGCATCTCGATCGCGGCCCGTCTGATCGAACGCTGGTACGGCAAGCCCCTCCCGACCCGCAGCGCCTTCTGACCCGCGGCGCCTTCTGACCCGCGGCGCCTTCTGACCCGCGGCGCCTTCCGCGCCGTACCGCCTTCGCCCCGCGGTACCCGCCGTACAACGACAGAGCGGGGTGGGCGTCCCACGACCAGGCCTTGATCAGGCCCTCGGTCAGGAACGCCCACCCCGCTCCGGGGAACCGCTCGCTCAGACGCCGACCTTCTGCTTCACCTGCGCCAACGACGGGTTGGTGAGCGTCGAGCCGTCCTCGAAGAGTACGGTCGGGACCGTCTGGTTCCCGCCGTTCGCCTTCTCCACGAAGGCCGCGGAGTCCGGGTCCTGCTCGATGTTGATCTCGGTGTACGCGATGCCCTCGCGGTCCATCTGACCCTTCAGACGGCGGCAGTATCCGCACCAGGTGGTGCTGTACATCGTCACAGTGCCCGGCATGTCTCTCGCGCTCCTTCGGCAACTCGGGAAGTTCTCGCTGAGGGAGGAACATACTTGAAAGCGCCACCATTCCCGGGGGCCGTGGCCGCCCACCCGCGTGACGTGATGTCCGCCTCATCCGCGTGACGCGATGCCTGCCGCACGAGGACGTGATGCCTGCCGCATCAGTACGACTGCGAGGGTCCGCCTGTGGACAACCGGCTCAGCCGTCTCCGGTGACCTGGCAGCATGGCTGTGTGACAGCAGCAACGCACTCCCCTCTCTTCCCGCAGGTACCGGACTCGGCCGACGCGGTACTCGAAGGGCTCGACCCCGAGCAGCGTGAGGTCGCCACCGCCCTGCACGGTCCGGTGTGTGTGCTGGCAGGCGCCGGCACCGGCAAGACCAGGGCGATCACCCACCGGATCGCCTACGGGGTGCGCGCCGGGATCCTCCAGCCCTCCAGCGTGCTCGCCGTCACCTTCACCAACCGCGCCGCCGGGGAGATGCGCGGGCGGCTGCGCCAGCTCGGTGCCGTGGGGGTCCAGGCCCGCACCTTCCACTCGGCGGCGCTCCGCCAACTCCAGTACTTCTGGCCGAAAGCGGTCGGTGGCTCCCTGCCCCGGCTGGTCGACCGCAAGATCCAGCTCGTCGCCGACGCGGCCGCCACCTGCCGCATCCGGCTCGACCGGGGCGAGCTGCGGGACGTCACCGCCGAGATCGAGTGGGCCAAGGTCACCCAGACCGTCCCGGCCGACTACCCGCCCGCCGCCGCCAAGGCCGCGCGTGAGGCGACCCGCGACCCCGCCGAGATCGCCCAGCTCTACGCCGCCTACGAGGACCTCAAGCGGGAGCGGGGGGTCATCGACTTCGAGGACGTGCTGCTGCTCACCGTGGCCGTGCTCCAGGACCGCCAGGACATCGCGGAACAGGTCCGCGCCCAGTACCAGCACTTCGTCGTCGACGAATACCAGGACGTCAGCCCGCTCCAACAGCGGCTGCTGGAACTCTGGCTCGGCGACCGGGAGGACCTGTGCGTGGTCGGCGACGCCAGCCAGACGATCTACTCGTTCACGGGCGCAACGCCCGACCACCTGCTCGACTTCCGCACCAAGCACCCCGGTGCCACCGTCGTGAAACTGGTCCGCGACTACCGCTCGACCCCCCAGGTGGTCCGCCTCGCCAACGGACTGCTCGCCCAGGCGCACGGCCGTGCCGCCGATCACCGGCTGGAACTCGTCTCCCAGCGCGGCCCGGGACCCGACCCCGTCTTCACGGAGTACACCGACGAACCCGCGGAGGCCGAGGGCGCCGCGCGCCGGATCGGTGAACTGATCGGCTCCGGTGTCCGGGCCAGCGAGATCGCCGTTCTGTTCCGCACGAACTCCCAGTCCGAGACCTACGAACAGGCCCTCGCGGACGCCGGAGTGCCGTACCAGCTGCGTGGCGCCGAGCGTTTCTTCGACCGTCCGGAAGTGCGCAAGGCGGGCAGCGCCCTGCGCGCGGCGGCCCGCTTCGGCGGCAACGACAGCCTCCTCGACGACGTGGTGGACCTGCCCTCCCAGGTACGTGCCGTGTTGTCGGGCGAAGGCTGGACGGCACAGCCGCCGGCGGGCTCGGGGGCGGTACGGGAGCGCTGGGAGTCCCTGGCCGCTCTGGTGAACCTCGCCCAGGACTTCGTCACCGCGAAGCCGGACGCCACCCTCGCCGATCTCGTCGCCGAACTCGACGAGCGGGCAGGCGCCCAGCACGCCCCGACCGTGCAGGGCGTCACCCTCGCGTCGCTGCACTCGGCCAAGGGCCTGGAGTGGGACGTGGTCTTCCTGGTCGGTGTCGCCGAGGGCATGATGCCGATCACCTACGCGAAGACCGACGAACAGATCGAGGAGGAGCGCCGCCTCCTCTATGTAGGTGTCACCCGGGCACGGGAGCGGCTCCACGTCTCCTGGTCGCTCGCCCGCTCGCCCGGCGGGCGGGCGAACCGCCGGCCCAGCCGTTTCCTCGACGGGCTGCGTTCAGGCTCGCCGTCAGGCCGCGGCGGCGCGGCCGGCAGCGGAGCCACGGGGGGTGTGGAGCATGGTGTGTCCGGGAGGGCGACCGCCGTCTCCGTGGCCCCGGAACCAAGACGCAGGCAGCGCGGCCCCGCCCGCTGCCGGGTCTGCGGCCGCACGCTGACGGACGCGGGCGAGATGAAACTGATGCGCTGCGAGGACTGCCCCTCCGACATGGACGAGGGCGTCTACGAGCGGTTGCACGACTGGCGTGGTGAGCAGGCGCGGCGCAGTGGGCAGCCCGCCTTCTGCGTCTTCACCGACAAGACGCTGGTGGCCATCGCCGAGGCCATCCCCGAGGACCCGCCGGGGCTCGCCCGCATCCCCGGCGTGGGCAAGCGCAAGCTGGACCGTTACGGGGCGGACGTACTGGCGATCTGCGCAGGCAGGGACGGAGCGCAGGGCAAAGATCAGGACTGATTCCAACTCGTCGAGAAAATAGTTTGCGCATGCCCCAGGAATCCCCATAGGTTCTTAGACACGAGAGCAGCGGCCTTCTCGGAGGCCCTGATTCCGTGCTGTACTTGCATATCCGTCGGACCGGCTGACCCCGGTCCCCCGATGCGCCGAGAGGAGGCGAGTCCTGTGATCAACATCAACACCAGCTCCGTCGTCAAAATGACCGATCGCTCGGCCGTCTCCCTGTGCATTCTCGGCGTCTCGAATCAGGGCACCGCTCTGTCCGGCATCCCTGCCGCACGTCCGGCGTCCTCCGTTGCTCCCGCGGGCCTTGTCGTCCGTGAGCGTGATGAGCGACCGATCAAGGCACTGGAAGCGGTAGAGGCACAGGCGAAGGCCTATGCCTTTGCGGCGGCCGGTGCCGGATTCCGGGAGCAGACGACGCAGCACCACCTGATGTGGGCCTTCCGTGGGCCAGAACCCTGGAGTGATCCAGCCTGATTCGATCAGGCCGGCGCCTTCAGGGCCGCGGAACCCCACCCGGGATCCGCGGCCCTTCTGTTTGTCCCCGAACAGGGACGGCGGACCGAAGCGCCTCGGGACAGGACAAGAACCCGGTACCAGCCGCCACCCGGCCCACCGGCCGGAAACGACCAGACGAGGAAGACGAACCGTGCAACTCGAAGCGCACGCCCCGTCCGTACCGCCTTCCGACACGATCCCCAAGCCCGGCTCCACGGAGGACCCGACCTTGACTCCGCTCACCGCGCTCACCGCGCTCGACGACGCCATCGAGAACCTCGGCGTACCCGTCCCCTGCCGTTCCTACGACCCGGAGGTCTTCTTCGCCGAGTCGCCGGCGGACGTCGAGTACGCCAAGTCCCTCTGCCGCACCTGCCCGCTGATGGAGGCCTGCCTCGCCGGCGCCAAGGAGCGGCGTGAGCCGTGGGGCGTCTGGGGCGGCGAGCTGTTCGTCCAGGGCGTCGTTGTCGCCCGGAAGCGGCCGCGTGGCCGTCCGCGGAAGAACCCGGTCACGGCATGAACACCCCAGGAACGATCGACCGCCCCCTCACGCACGACCCCCGGAAACAGGCCCCGATGATGCCGACCGCCGACGAGCCCGCAGGCTCCGCGACCGAAGACTTCACCACCCGTGGTGCGAACGACTCGCGCCAGAACAGGACCCGTGAGATGCAACTCATTCCAGAAGCCCTGGCCCGTGCGCATATGCACGAGCGCCTGCACGAGGCCGAGCGGGAGCGTCGGGCGGTACGCCTGGTGACCGCTCGTCGGATGCAGCGCCGGGCCGAGCGCGCCTCCCAGCGTGCCCGCCGCGCACTCGCCATGGCCGTCATGCAGTAACCGATCCAACCGATCGGGTCGATTCGTCCTTCGAGTCGATCCAGCCCGTCGTGGCTCTTCCGTGGGGGCCGGTCCGTGCCGAACGGGCCGGCCCCCACGGCGCGTTGCGCCGAGCGAGCCGTCCGGTACGGCGTTGTCGTCACCGGATGACGAGCCATTTTGAAGATGGTGACGGTGGCGATGGCGGTGACGACCGCTCGGCCGCGGAACAGACGCCCCAGGCGCGCGCCCGCTGTGGTGTGACGTCCGAGGGCCCGCTGCCGACCTGGACCCTTTCAGTGGGGAACGGCATCCGGCGGTACTACTGCGAGGCCTGGTCCCGGCAGCGCCCACGGGCGATCGAGGGCCGCCCGGACGCGCAGTGGTGGTGACAGCGGGCGCGGTCCGGGGCGGTGTCTCTCACGCCTGCGCCGCCGACGCCTCCTCGGCCGGTTCGGCCGCCTCGTCACCGAGCGCCTCGTCCCCGGCGGTCACCGCCGAAGACTTCCCCTCCGTAGCCTTCCTCGCCGCGGGCTTCCCCTTCGCGGGCTTCCGCTTCATGTACTTCTGCTCGGCGGACTTCCGTCCGGCGGGTTTCGCCTCCGAGGGCTCCTTCACCAGGGTCTCGTCCACCGCTTGCCTCGGTACCAGTTCCCCTGCTCCTTCTGTTCTCCCTGTTGTCTCTGCCCCCGTTGTCCCTGGCTCCGCTTCTTCCTTCTCTTCCAGGACGAACCCCGGCAGCCACTCCCGCAGTTCGTCGCGCAGCCGTACCGTCCCGCCCAGCTGGCACAGCACGCCGATCGTGCTCAGGGTCACCCGGTGGATCAGCAGATACGCCGGGGGAAGGTTGAGCTGCTTGGCCAGTTGGTAGGCGGGGGAACGAGGGTCGCCGATGCGGGCGGCCTGGCCGCGCATCCAGCCACGGGTGAATGTGAACGCCTCGGCCTGCGCCGGCTCGATGATCGGCAGGAGATACTCGAGGACCGCGTCGGGATCCAACTCGATGGTCTCCCTGATGAACCCCTCCGCGCACAGCATCGCGTAGACGGCCTCCGCCTCGCCGTCCAGCGTCATCCGCAGTGCCTCGCCGATGGGAGCGGGCAGCCCACCCGGCAACCGGTCGACCGTGCCGAAGTCCAGCACACCCAGACGCCAGTCGTCCTCGCCGTCCGGGCCGCCGGGCAGCAGACGGAAGTTGCCCGGGTGCGGGTCGGCGTGCAGTAGTCCGGTGCGGGCCGGCCCGGAGAACAGGAAACGAGCGAGGAGTTGGCCGGCCCGGTCCCGCTGTCCCTCCGTACCGCCCGAGATGATCTCCGACAGCGGTACGCCGTCCATCCACTCGGTGACCAGCACCTGCTCGCACTGGTGGACCACCGCCGGTACGACGACATCGGGGTCGTCCGCGAACTCCTCGGCGTGGGCCCGCTGGGCCTGGGCCTCCAGGCCGTAGTCCAGTTCCTCCGCGACCCGGTCCTTGAGCTCAGTGATCAGCGGCTTGACATCCATTCCGGGAACCAGTGGGCCCAGCAGCCGGGCGAACCGGCTCAACTGGTTCAGGTCGGACAGCAAGGCCTCCCCGGCGCCCGGGTACTGCACCTTGACCGCCACCTCACGGCCGTCGTGCCACACCCCACGGTGTACCTGGCCGATCGAGGCCGCGGCGGACGGCTTGTCCTCGAACTCCAGGAACAGGTCGGGCCAGTCCTCGCCGAGCCGCTCCTCCAGCACCGTGTGCACGGTCCGGACAGGCATCGGCGGAGCCGCCTCCTGGAGTTTCGTCAGCGCCGCACGGTAGGGCCCGGCGACCTCCTCCGGCAGGGCCGACTCGAAGACCGACAGGGCCTGGCCGAACTTCATCGCGCCGCCCTTGAGCTCGCCGAGCACCTTGAACAGCTGCTCCGCGGTGCGCTGCTGCAACTCGCGGCCGACGATCTCCGCGGACTCGCCCACGATTCGCTTGCCGAGCCCCCAGGTCGCCCGCCCGGCGAAGCCGAGCGGGAGCGCGGCCAGTTTGGCGGTCCTGGTGACAGCCTTCCGGGGAAGATCAGACATGAGCCCTCCAAGTCCCTGCCGGCCGCTCCGCGTCCGCCTGACGGCACAACTTCCTCGACGGCCCGTGCGAGCCCATTGTCTCGTGCGTCCGGCCGTGTTCGGCGGTGTGCTCCGACTCCGTTTTCTCCGCGTTCCGGCCTGCCGCTCCGCACGGACACCCGGGATGCGCCCAGACCGGCCGAGCATGCCAGTGCAGACCCGGGAGCGAAGCCTCCCAGCGGGCACCGGCACTGGACGGAACATGACCGTCCAGGAAGGCGAGCGTGTGGGCACCGGCCAGTCCGGCCACGGTCGCGGCCAGTGACAGATCGCAGGCTCCCACCCGGCGCTGCTGTCCGGAACGCCACTGGGCGACCATACGCGGCCAGGTCGGATCCCGGTCGGTCCTGTCTTCCTGGAGACAGCCCGCGCAGCCTGTCTCACCGGGCAGGACGAGCGGGCCGACGACACCGGTTCCCTCCACCACGCCGACGTAGAGGTGGGGTGTTCCCGAGGCCATCAGAGGCTCGGTCCCCGCCGGGTCCGGGGTGTGCACGGCGACGTCGTCCCGCGAAGCGACGATCACCAGGGAGAAACCGGGAGCACCCTCCTCCGGCGGGCGCTGAGCGGTCCGGCGCGGCGACCGGTCCGGCGCGGCCCGGCGCACAACACGGCGGGCCGCCTCGTGTCTGCGATCACCGACGGCTTCCGGGGGCAGGCCGCCCGGTGCGACGTCCCAGGGCTCGACCCGGCCGATGTCGCGGACGTCGACCTCACCCACGCCGGCCCCGGACAGCAGTGCCGCCAGCGTCGAGCCCACCCGGCCCGCGCCCCTCACCTGCACCCGGGCTCCGCGGCGCGCCGCGAGCCGGCCGAGTGCGTCGCCCGGCGCGGAGGTGGTCAGGGCCAGCGAGGCCAGATCGGGGCGCAGCCGGTCGAGGACCTCCCGTTTCTCGCGCAGGGCGTCGGCGGCCGGGCCGCCGCCCCGGGAGTCGTCGAGGAGCCCGGCCCGGGACAGCCGGGCCACGAGCCGGTCGACATGACCGTCGGGCAGATCCATCCGTCGGCCCTCCTCACGCAGGCGATCGAGCCCACGGGTGCCGTTGAGTAGATCGAGGAAGCTGCCCGTCGCCGTGTCCACCGGCCCCAGGGTCAATGCGTGCGCGGGTGTCATCCCGAACTGCACGGTGTTGAGGTCGCGCCAGCCGCGCCGGAGCGCCGGCTTCACCATCGGATGCATGTCAGGTCCCCCGCGTCTCCGTGAACGGCTGCCGCTCGAATGACTGCCGTGGTATCGCCGCCCACCCGTGGGCCGGTCGACGAGTGCCAGCATGCCCGGATTCGGAGTGGCTTGCCGAAATTTGTCCACAGGCAGGGCAATTAATCATATAAATCCGACGCATGGCGGGGGGATCGATATCGAAGAGTCCCGGAGCCGGGACTTCCCCGTGTGCAGCGGGTAACGTCGGGGCGTGCCCGCCGACCCACTGCACAGCGCCACACATCCTCAGCGCAGCACGACGAGTCAGCCGACGAGCGGCTCACGGGCGAGCGCGATCGAGGTCCGCAGGAGCGCCCGCCGGCGCAGAACGGTCTCCGCGTACCGCGAGGGCGATCGCACCGTGGTGCTCATTCCCGCCCGGATGTCCGAGGCGGAGGAGCAGCGCTGGGTGAACGTCATGCTCGACAAGCTGGCGGCCCAGGAGAGCAGGCGGGCACTCGGGGACACCGAACTGGCCGAGCGCGCCGAGCGGCTGTCGGCCCAGTACTTCAACGGGCGGGCCCAGCCCCGCTCCGTACGCTGGGTGACCAACCAGAACACGCGCTGGGGTTCGTGCACGCCGTCCGAGGGCAGCATCCGCCTGTCGCACCGACTGCAGGGCATGCCCGAGTACGTGGTCGACTATGTCCTCTGCCACGAACTGGCTCACCTGCTCGTGCCCGGACACGGGCCCGGCTTCTGGCGTCTGCTGGAGGCGTATCCGAAGACGGAACGGGCCCGGGGCTACCTCGAAGGAGTGGTCGCGGCCGAGCGGTTGCCCCATCTGCCGGGGACCCGCAACCAGTGAATGCCGCCCGACGTGAGTGCCCCGTAGAGGCACCCGCGCATTGTGTACCGGGCCTGTACCGACTTCACCCGATGTCCGAGTTTGCGGTTAGCCTGGCGCGACGCACTCACATTCGGGATGGGGGACGGTCGTACGCATGGCCAGGGAATTCCAACGCGGCCACAAGGCCAGGATCAGTGACCTCACCGCGGGTACGGATCTGTACGTAGGCGTGCAGATCTCCGGCCCCGGGCTCACCTTCGACATCAGCTGCTTCGGTCTCGATGCCGATGAACGGCTCTCGGACGACCGGTACTTCATCTTCTTCAACCAGCCGAAGTCCCCCGAGGAGTCCCTTCAGCTGCTGGGCCCCCAGGCGGGCGACACGGAGTCCTTCCGCGTGACGCTGGACGGCATCCCGCAGCAGATCAAGAAGCTGTCCTTCACGGCGACGCTCGACGGCGCCGGGCAGATGTCCCAGATCGGTCCCGGATACATCCGCATCGTCGCGGGTGGCGAGGAAGTGGCTCGCTATCCCTTCAGCGGCTCGGAGTTCTCCACCGAGCGGGCGGTGATGCTGGGTGACTTCTACTTCAAGGACGTGTGGCGGTTCGCCGCTGTCGGACAGGGCTTCGACGGCGGGCTCGACGCGCTGCTGAAGAACTTCGGCGGTGAGGTGGCGGAGGAAGAGCCCGCCGCCCCGCCGCAGCCTCAGCCGCAGGCGGGAGGTACTGTCCCGGGCTTCGCCCCGCCCGCGTTCGGTGTCCCCGGCACCCCCGCGCCGGCTCCCGCGCCCGTCTCGGCCCCTGCTCCCGCACCGGTGCCTCAGCCCGCCGCGCAGGGGTTCGCCCCTCCGCCCGGCGTCACCCCGCCGGCCCCCGCGCCGCCGGCCCCCGCGCCGTCGATGCACGCCGCGCCGACGATCGTCGCGCCCTTGCACACTCCGCCCGGCGGTTCCCCGGTGCCGCCACCGTCTCCGGCGCCCGCCTTCGACCGGCCCGGTCAGCAGCCACCCGCCCCGAGCGCCCCGCCGCCCCCTGGCTACGGCGCGCAGCCGCACGCACCGCATGCGCCGCATGCCCCCGCCCCGCCACCCGGTTACGGCCAGCCGACGCCCCCGCCGGGTTACGGCCAGCCGACGCCGCCCGGACAGATGCCGCCGGGTCGGATGCCGGGTCAGCCGGCGCCCTACGGGGCACCGCAGGGCGCACCTCAGGGAGCGCCGCAGAGCCCGGGTGTGCTCGGCGCGCTCCAGATGTTCAAGGAGACGCCCACCGGACAGCGCTGGACCCAGCAGAACCCGAAGCTGGTCCGCGCCGACCTCGGCATGGGGGGACAGTCCGTGCTGGCCCGTCAGGGCAGCATGGTGCTCTACCAGGGCAAGGTCGACTTCAGTTACAAGGGCGCCGGGTTCAGCGGCCGGATTGTCGGCAACGCGACCGGCCAGGAGATGCAGCTGATGCGCTGCACGGGCCAGGGCCAGGTGTTCTTCGCCGAGGACGCCACGATGCTGCACCCGATCGAGCTCCAGGGAGACGCCGTGTGTGTCTCCGCCGAGAGCGTCCTCGCCTTCGACGAGAGCCTCCAGTACGAGGTCCGCCGCATCGAGGGACACGGCATCCCCGGCGGCGCGCTGTTCACGATGCAGTTCCAGGGGACCGGCACCATCGTCGTCAAGACGCACGGTGTGCCCGTGGTCCTGCCGGTGACACCCACCACGTTCGCCGACGCCAACGCCGTGGTCGCCTGGTCGGCCGCCTCCCAGGTGATCGTTTCCAGCCAGGTGCGGATGCGCCGCAACTCCTACCCCGGTGATACCGGGGAGAGCGTCAACCTCCAGTTCCGGGGCGCGCCCGGCAACTTCATCGTCGTCCAGCCGTACGAGATCTGAGGGAGCCCGTCATGAACCAGCCACTCGCGGGCTACGCCCCCGCACCGGTCACCGCGCGTATGGAGAACCACGGCGACCACATGCTCAAGGTCGCCATGCAAACGGGGAACGACCTCCTCGCGCGCGTCGGGTCGATGATCGCCTACGAAGGGTTCATCCAGTACGAGCCCAACCCGCCGGCCGTGCGCCAGATCGCCCGGGACTGGGCCACCGGGGAGGGCGCCCCGCTGATGAAGTGCTCCGGTGACGGACTGCTCTACCTCGCCGACTACGGTGCGAACGTCGTCGTGCTCAACCTCAACGGCGAAGGCATCTCCGTCAACGCCACCAACCTGCTCGCCTTCGACGCCGGCCTGACATGGGGCGTGGAACGGGTGAAGGGTCTGGCGAAGTTCGCCGGTCAGGGCCTGTGGAACACCAAGATCTCCGGGCAGGGCTGGGTCGCGCTGACCTCCCGGGGCAAGCCGATCGTCGTCGACTGCGGCGGCGGTGACGACGAGACGTACGTCGACCCGGACGCCCTGGTCGCCTGGTCCCCGAACCTCAAGGTGAAGGGCAAGCGCAGCTTCCGGGCGCAGTCGCTGATCGGCCGCGGCAGCGGCGAGGCCTACCAGATGGCGTTCTCCGGTCAGGGCATCGTCGTCGTCCAGCCCAGTGAGGACAGCACCGACCGTCTCCGGGTCCGGGGCTGAGGGGGAGCAACCACACCATGCAGAGTCCGCTTTTCGCCTTCAACGACCAGCAGACCCAGGAACGCTGGAGCCTGCAGAACAAGCAGATGCTCCGGGTCGCTCTGGGAGGGCACGACGACATCCTCGCCCGCAAGGGCAGCATGATCGCCTACCAGGGACTCGTCGAGTTCGACGCCGAGTACCAGAGCCGCGGCCAGGCACGCAGCCGTTCGCGCACCGGTGAGGGACTGGACCTGATGCGCTGCCACGGGCAGGGCACGGTCTACCTCGCCAACCTCGCCCAGCACATCCATGTCATGGACGTGGATCATGAGGGGCTGACCGTCGACAGCAGCTACGTGCTTGCCATGGACTCCTCGCTGCATCACGAGGTCATCGCCGTCGACAGCCTGTACGGCATCTCCGGCTCCGGAAAGTACCAGCTCAACATCACCGGTCAGGGCAAGGTTGCCCTGATGACTTCCGGCATGCCGTTGCTGATGCAGGTGACGCCGGACAAGTACGTCAATTGCGACGCCGACGCGATCGTCGCCTGGTCCATGGGGCTGCGCGTGCAACTGCAGGCCCAGACGCATTCCTCCGGAGTGTGGCGGCGCCGCGGCAACACCGGCGAGGGCTGGGAGCTCAGCTTCATGGGCAGCGGCTTCGCGCTCGTTCAGCCCAGCGAGCTGCTGCCGCCGCAGAACGCCCGGATCGGATCCGGCATCGCCGCGCATTACGGCATGGGACAGCAGGGTGCCCGCGGGCAGAACCAGGGCAACGTCTGGAGCTGAGCGGCGTCCGCAGACACAACGTGTGAGGGGCGACAGGCTTGGCGGTCGCCCCTCACGGGTATCCGTGGAACAGCCGGGTGCCGGTCTCCTGCCCGTGTCCGTAGAACACAGGGTGCCGGCCCGGCCCGCCCCCGCAGATCAGTCGCCCAGCCGCGTCAGGGTCGCCTCCAGCAGACGGACGACCGAGGCATCCGCCACCTCCGCCACCTCGGCGTACGGGAACCAGCGCAGGTCGAGCGACTCCTCGCTGATGGTGTGCGCGGCATCGGGAGCGGCCACGGCCGCGTACTGGACGTCGAAGTGCCAGTTGCAGGGTGAAGGGATCGCATGCCGGTCCAGGCGCACCGGCCCGCCCGCCAGGAGGGTCAGCCCCGCGATGCCCGACTCCTCGGTGGCCTCCCGCAGAGCCGCCGCCGTCAGCGACGGGTCGCCCGGCTCGCAGTGACCGCCCATCTGCAGCCACATCCGCAGCTTCCGGTGCAGGGTCAGCAGCACCCGGCCGCGCCCGGGGTCGACCACCAGGGCGCTGGCGGTGAGATGGCCCACGTGGCAAGCCTTCCACATGCCGTCCGGATGCGCGGCGAGGTGGTCCAGGTAGGCCTGGCGCAGCTCCGGCTGGTCCTTGTACCCCTTGAGCACGAGAACCGCGTCGTCGTGCAGACTCACTCGGCGCCGTCACCCTTGCGGTCGTCGTCCTTGCCGCCGTCGTTCTTTCCCTCGCCGCCGTCCCCGGTGGTGTCCTCGTCCTTGCTCCGCTTGCCGAGGTCGTGCTTGCCGGCCGCCTCGCCGAGCATCTTGTCCAGCTCGGAGAAGTCGATCTGCTCGCGGTGCACGAAGCCGTCCGGGTCGTCCAGGTCGGTGGCCGTCGGCAGCATGTCCGGGTGGGCCCACAGGGCGTCCCGCCCGTCGACACCGCGCGCGTCCGTGAGCGAGGCCCACAGCCGCGAGGCGTCGCGCAGTCGGCGAGGGCGCAGCTCCAGGCCGATCAGCGTGGCGAACGTCTGCTCCGCGGGGCCGCCCGAGGCGCGGCGACGGCGCAGCGTCTCGCGCAGCGCGTCCGCCGACGACAGGCGGGGCTTCGCCGCCGCGTGCACCACGGCGTCCACCCAGCCCTCGACGAGGGCCAGCGCCGTCTCGAGACGGGCCAGCGCCGCCTTCTGCTGCGGGGTGTCCTCCGGCTGGAACATGCCCTGCTGAAGAGCTTCCTGGAGCTGCTCCGGGTTCTGCGGGTCGAACTGGCCGACCACGTCCTCCAGCTTGGCGGTGTCGACCTTGATCCCGCGCGCATAACCGTCGACGGCACCGAACAGGTGTGAGCGCAGCCACGGCACATGTGCGAACAGGCGCTGATG
Source organism: Streptomyces sp. NPDC005774 (assembly GCF_042871645.1). Classification (NCBI taxonomy): domain Bacteria; kingdom Bacillati; phylum Actinomycetota; class Actinomycetes; order Kitasatosporales; family Streptomycetaceae; genus Streptomyces; species Streptomyces sp. NPDC005774. Next base: position 95,778 of record NZ_JBIAIV010000003.1, read on the forward strand.
GGCGGCCTCGCGCAGGGCGAGATACAGCCGCACCTCCTCCTGTGCGACGCCCAGGTCCTTGCCGAACGCCGCGACGTTCACCGGCAGCAGCGCGGCCTTGCCCGCTGGGCCGAGCGGCAGGCCGATGTCGGTGGAGCCGACGACCTCACCGGCCAGTACGCCGACCGCCTGGCCGATCTGCGTACCGAACATGGCACCGCCCATCGAACGCATCATGCCGATCAGCGGGCCCGCCATGGCCTGCATCTCCTCCGGCAGCACGTCGCCCATCGCGGCGCCTACACGCTCGGCGACCGGGTCCACGAGCTCCTTCCACGCCGGCAGCGTCGCCTCGACCCACTCCGCGCGGCTCCATGCCACCGAGGAGACCGCACCGGACGGCAGCGAGGTGGCGTCGTCCAGCCACAGGTCGGCCAGCCGGACGGCCTCGTCGACGGCCCTGCGCTCGGCGGGGCCGACGCTCGCGTCCTTAGTGCCGTCGGCGGTGCCCTGGGACACCGTCTGGCGGGCGATCTGCTTGGCCATGTCCCAGTTCACCGGACCACCCTCGTAGGAGAGCATCTGGCCGAGCTGCTGGAACGCGGCGCCCAGGTCGTTGGGGTTCAGGGAACCGAACATCGCGGCGAACGGATTGTCCGCCCCGGGAGCGCCGAAGCCGCCGGCTCCGGGCATACCGAAACCGAACGGGTTGGCCGGGTCCTGACCACCACCGCTCTGCTGGTCCTTCTTCTTGCCCTCGTCGCCGTCGTCCGGCTCCTCCGGCGGAAGGCCGAATCCGAATGGGGTGTCACTCACGGGATTCCTCGGCTGATAGGGCCACCGGTTCTTTCCGGCGGCACGGCTGCCCGACAACACCACCCAGCGTAGACACCTGAGGCGGTTCGAGCCTCGATGCTTCGCCGACAGAAGGCCTGCGGCAGGATGGATGCCACCTGGTACACATGCTTCGCATGCGCTCGTACTGAAGACAACCGCTGGAGACGCCCGGTGAGTTCCCCAGATCCACAGGTTCGCGCAGCGCGAAACCGGTCAACCCGCTCGTCGCCCGCGCGGGGGCCCGTCGTCGTGGTCACCGGCGCCGCCTCCGGGGTCGGCGCGCTGCTCACCGAGCGGCTCGCCGCCTCGGAGGAGATCAAGCAGGTCATCGCCATCGACGAGCGCCGCGGCGACTGCGCCGAGGCGCAGTGGCACATCCTGGACGTGCGGGATCCAGCCATCGCGGAGCGACTGCGCGGGGCCGACGTCGTGGTGCATCTGGCGCTCGACCTCGACCTGGAGAGCGACGCCGTCGCCCGGACGGCCTACAACGTCCGTGGGACGCAGACCGTGCTGACCGCCGCCGCGGCGGCCGGAGTGCACCGGGTCGTGCTGTGCACCTCGACGATGGTCTACGGGGCGCTCCCGGACAACGAGCTGCCGCTGTCCGAGGACGCGGAGCTGCGGGCCACCGCCGAGGCCACGGGCGTGGGCGACCTCCTGGAGATCGAGCGGCTCGCGCGCAGGGCACCCCGCGCGCACCCCGGGCTCAATGTCACGGTCGTACGGCCCGCTGTCCTCGTCGGCGGCACCGACACCGCGCTGACCAGGTACTTCGAGTCACCCCGGCTGCTCGTGGTGGCCGGATCACGGCCCGCGTGGCAGTTCTGCCACGTCGACGATCTGTGCAGCGCCCTGGAGTATGCGGTCCGGGAAGAAGTCGACGGAGAGCTGGCCGTCGGGTGCGACGGATGGCTGGAGCAGGAGGAGGTCGAGGAGCTCAGCGGGATCCGGCGGATGGAGCTGCCGTCGGCGGTCGCGCTGGGCGCGGCGGCCCGGCTGCACCGGATCGGGCTCACCCCCTCCCCGGCCGGGGACCTGGCGTACACGATGCATCCCTGGGTGGTCAGCGGGAGCCGGCTGCACGACGCCGGGTGGCGGCCCGCCTACACCAACGAGCAGGTGCTGGCCGAGCTCCTGGAGGAGGTCTCCGGCCGGCACACGGTCGTCGGACGGCGGCTCGGACGCAAGGACGCGACGGCGGCGGGCGCCGCGGGAGCGACCGTGGCCCTGCTGGGCGCGGCCGCGGTGGTACGGCGGGCGCGGAAGGCCCGGCGGCGGATCTGAGCACGGGGGAGGGCCCCCTCGGCGACGGGAGCGCTGTGGAGCCCCGGGGCCGCTTCCGCGCTGCCGTGGTCGTGGGGCACGATGGAGGACATGGCATCCACGAAAGGTCACCCCGGTGAGCAGGCCGCGCAGGACCCGATCAAGCTGATCGCGCTCCGGGACGCGCCGCTGTCCGTGGACGAGGTCTTCCGGGCCGTCGGCGACGACGCGGCCGGCGGGACGGCACTGTTCGTGGGGACCGTGCGCAATCACGACGGCGGGACCGACGTCGACGAGCTGGGGTATTCGTGTCACCCGAGTGCCGAGGACGAGATGCGGCGGATCGCCGAGAAGGTCGTCGCCGAGTACCCCGTGCGGGCGCTGGCGGCCGTGCACCGGGTGGGGGATCTCGAGGTCGGGGATCTCGCCGTCGTCGTCGGCGTGTCGTGCGCGCACCGGGGCGAGGCCTTCGAGGCCTGCCGGAAGCTGATCGACGACCTCAAGCACGAGGTGCCCATCTGGAAGCACCAGAAGTTCTCCGACGGTACAGAAGGATGGGTCGGCGCGTAGCGGCGTCGTTGGGGGGTGGTGGTCGGGCGGCGGGAGGGCGGGTCGGCGCGTAGCGGCGTCGTTGGGGGGTGGTGGTCGGGCGGCGGGAGGGCGGGTCGGCGCGTAGCGGCGTCGTGGGGGACGGGTGGAGGGCCGCTGACCGGACGTCCCCGGAATCCGTCGTACCGTTCCGTGCTCGGAATTCTGTTCCCGCTCCACTCCGCTTGCGTAACCGCACCCCGGGTATGAGCGTTGTCACTGCGGATGGTTAATCTGCTGATCAGTCAGTCGCGGACGCTCATGGGGATGGGAGGTCGGCATGGCGGCACTTGCCTGGTTGCTGATTCCGTTTATGGCCGCGGTCGGCGCGGGACTGTGGGGCAGTTGGGCCAATCGGACCCGCCGGGCACGGAGCGACGGCCCCGAGCTCATCGGTTACGCCCGGTTCCGCGAGGCCATGGAGAGGCCTCGGCCATCGGAGGAAGAGCTTCGGCCCTAGGGTCGAAATAGCAGGTCACCGGTGTAGGACAAGGTCAGGGCTGCCCGGACGGGCGGCCCTGACAGTGCGCTGACAGGCCGGTCCCGTACTGTCGGTGCATGCCACGCCGCACCGCGACGATGCTCGCTTCCACCCTCATGCTGATCGTGCTTCTGTGCGCGGGTGTGTTCATCCCCGTGCCGTACGCGGAGATGTCCCCGGGGCCGACGGTGAACACTCTGGGCGACCACGACGGCGAGCCGGTGCTGCGGATCGACGGGCGCAAGACCTATCCGACCGACGGCCACCTCAACATGACCACGGTGCGGGTCACGAGCGCCGACTACCGGATGAACATGGTCGAGGCCGTCTACGGATGGCTCGCGCACGACAACAAGGTCGTGCCGCACGACACGCTCTACCCCGACGGCAAGACGGAGGAGCAGTCCACCCAGGAGAACGCTGAGGAGTTCAGCCAGTCCCAGGAGAGTGCCAAGGTCGCGGCCCTGAAGGAGCTCGACGTCCCGGTGAAGGCCTGGGTGATCGTCTCCACGGTCGTCAAGGACTCGCCCGCCGAGGGCAAGCTGCACGCCGGTGATGTGATCAGGAGCGTCGACGGCAGCGTGGTGCGCGAGCCGGCCGACGTCGCCGAGCTGGTGACCAAGCACAAGCCCGGCGAGGACGTCGACTTCACGATCGTGCCCGCCAAGGAGCAGGCCGCCGCCGAGAAGGAGAACCGGACACCGAAGCGGACCGAGGAGATCACGATCACCACCACGGCCTCCGACGACGCCGGGGACGAGCGCGCCGTCGTCGGGATCGCCGCCGGAACCGACCACACCTTCCCGTTCACCATCGACATCGAGCTCGCCGACGTCGGCGGACCGAGCGCCGGTCTGATGTTCGCGCTCGGCATCTACGACAAGCTCACCCCGGGCAGCCTGACCGGCGGCGAGTTCGTCGCCGGCACCGGCACCATCGACGACGCCGGCAAGGTCGGGCCGATCGGCGGCATCGAGATGAAGACGGTCGGCGCGCGTGCCAAGGGCGCCGAGTACTTCCTCACACCCGCCGACAACTGCGCGGCCGCCGCCGCGGACACCCCCGAGGGCCTCACGCTCATCAAGGTGGACACCATCCACGACGCCCTCGGCGCCATGAAGGACCTGGTCTCCGGTGACACCGCCGACCTGCCGACGTGCACGGCTTCCTGAGCGGCCGGACCACTCGCCGCAGCTCCTGACGGCTACGCCCCGAACTACGCCCCGAACTACGCCCCGAACTACGCCCCGAACTACGCCTCGAACGTCGCCGTCAGGGCCTCCGCCAGGCCTGGCACCAGGGCGGATCCGGTGAGGACCTCCGTCGGTGAGTCCTTCGCCCGCAGCCGCAAGGCGGAATCGCGGGCACCGTCACGCAGCACCGCGACCGTCATGCGGACCTCCTGGCGCTCCGGGTGCTCCGCCACCCATGCCGCCAGCGCGGCCTCGTCCAGATCCTGCGGAACCTGGGCCTCCGCGGACGGCGGCAGCATCAGACGCTCCACGGTCAGGGCGCAGCCGGCCACCGAGTCGGGCCAGGCGATGGTGCCCAGGAACTCGTCGAGCGGCTTGCCCGTTGGAATTGCGTCCTGCTCGATCGGGGTGAGGGCCGTTGTCTCCTTTTCGTCGCCCGGACCGAGCCGGTTTGCGAGGGAGGGCTGCTCGGCACGCAGCCGTGCGGTGTCTACGAGGGCGAAGAGACGGGCAGGCTGGTCCCAGCCGAGGCCGGAGACGTACTCGTCGATCTCGAGCACGGCCCGGGTGAGCGGGCTCGCCGCCATGGGTGTGTTGGACATGGTCACAATCCTCTCTCGTTGAGGGCCGAAATCGGGAACCGAGTAAAGGGTGAGTAAGTTGCATAGGTGTGGGCCCGTGAACAAGGGGGCCCACACACGGTCCACGAACTCGCGGACCTGACGAATCGACACCGAACTTCGAGGTGCCTACCTTGGCTTTCCAGATGCCGGACCGTGGCGGAGGCCCGACAGGGCCACGGATGAGAGTGGGCCGCCCGTCCCGGCGGGTCCGGACCCTGCTCATGACACTGGGCGTCCTGGCCGTCCTCGGCATGGTGTTCACCATGTTCGCGGGGTTCTGGACCGACTGGCTGTGGTATCGCTCGGTCGACTATTCGTCGGTCTTCACGACGACCCTGTGGACCAAGATCGGACTCTTCTTCGTCTTCGGTCTGCTGATGGCCCTCGCGGTCGGCTTCAACATCTGGCTGGCGCACCGGATGAGGCCGCCGCTGAGCGCCATGTCGATGGAGCAGCAGAACCTCGACCGGTACCGGATGGGCATCGCCCCGTACAAGAAGTGGCTGCTTCTCGGTATCACCGCGCTGCTGGGGCTGATCGCCGGTGCCTCGGCCTCGGGCCAGTGGCGCACCTGGCTGATGTGGGTCAACGGTGTGCCGTTCGGCCAGAAGGACCCGCAGTTCAAGCTCGATGTCGCGTTCTACGCCTTCGACCTGCCCTGGTACCGGTTCCTGCTCGGGTTCGGCTTCGCGGCCACCGTCCTGTCGCTGATCGCCGCCGCACTCACCCATTACCTGTACGGCGGTCTGCGGGTCACCAGCCCCGGTGCGCGCGCCACGGCCGCTGCCACCGGGCATCTGTCGGTGCTCCTCGGCGTCTTCGTCGCCCTGAAGGCGGTCGCGTACTGGCTCGACCGGTACGGCCTGGCGGTCAAGTCCAGCGACTTCAAGGCGACCGACAACTGGACCGGCCTGCGGTACGTCGACGCCAACGCCTATCTGCCGGCGAAGACGATCCTGTTCTGCATCGCCGTCATCTGCGCGTTGCTGTTCTTCGCCACCCTGTGGCGGCGCACCTGGCAGCTGCCCGTGATCGGCTTCGGCCTGATGGTGCTGTCGGCGATCCTCATCGGCGGTCTGTACCCGGCGATCGTGCAGAAGTTCCAGGTGCAGCCGAACGAGCAGGCCAAGGAAGCGCCGTACGTCGAGAAGAACCTCAAGGCGACGCGTGAGGCCTACGGCATCGACGACGCCCAGGTCGACGAGTACCCGGGGACCAGCCAGACCGAGGACAAGACCAAGCTCCGGGACGATGTCTCCAAGACGGCGAGCATCCGGATCATGGACCCGAACATCGTCTCGCCGACGTTCCAGCAACTCCAGCAGATCAGGAACTACTACGCGTTCCCGACCAACCTGGACGTGGACCGCTATCCCGACCCCAAGACCGGCGCGGAGCAGGACACCGTCATCGGTCTGCGCGAGATCAACCTCAACGGCATCCCGAAGCGGAACTGGATCAACGACCACTTCCGGTACACCCACGGATACGGTGCTGTTGCCGCCAAGGGCACCAGCGCCGACGACGGCCGTCCGGTGTTCACCGAGTCCGACCTGCCGTCCAAGGGTGACCTCGGTACGTACGAGCAGCGCGTCTACTACGGCGAGCGGACGACGACGTACTCGATCGTCGGCGGTCCTCAGAAGGAGATCGACTACTCCGACGACAGCGGCGAGAAGACGACCAGCTACAAGGGTGACAGCGGGGTCAACCTCGCCAACCCGATCAACCGGGCCGCCTACGCCGCGGCGTTCAGCGAGCCGCAGATCCTGTACTCCGGTGCCATCGGCGAGGGCTCGCGGATTCTGTACAACCGCACACCCAAGGAGCGTGTCGAGGCGGTCGCCCCGTGGCTGACCATCGACGGCGACGCCTACCCCGCGGTGGTGGACGGCCAGATCCAGTGGATCGTCGACGCCTACACGACCAGCAACGGCTATCCGTACGCGTCGCGGACGACCCTCGGTGACACCACGGCCGACTCGCTGACCGCCACCAACGACAACCGCGCGGTGGTGGCCCAGGAGAACCGGGTCAACTACATCCGCAACTCGGTGAAGGCGACCGTCGACGCGTACAGCGGCGAGGTCAAGCTCTACCAGTGGGACACCAAGGATCCCGTCCTGAAGACGTGGATGAAGGCGTTCCCGGACACGGTGGAGCCGAGGAGCGAGATCTCCCAGGGCCTGATGGATCATCTGCGGTATCCGCAGGACCTGTTCAAGGTGCAGCGCGAACTGCTGACCCGCTACCACGTGAAGGACGCCACGACCTTCCTCAGTGGCAGCGAGGTGTGGCAGGTGCCGGCCGACCCGACGAACAAGACGGGCGACGCGGTGCCCCCGTACTACCAGAGCATGAAGATGCCCGACCAGAAGGAACAGGCCTTCTCGCTCACCACGACGTTCACTCCGAACGGCCGTGACAACCTCAGCGCGTTCATGGCGGTCGACGCCGAGGCGGGCAGCGAGGGGTACGGCAAGATCAGAGTCCTGAAGCTGCCGACGAGCACCACGGCCGCCGGACCCAAGCAGGTCCAGAGCCAGTTCAACTCCGAACAGGACATCGCCGAGTCGATCAGGCTGCTGAGAGGTGGCGACTCCGAAGTCGAGTACGGCAACCTGCTGGCCGTCCCGCTCGACGGCGGACTGCTGTACGTGGAACCCGTCTACGTACGCGGTGGCGATCTCAAGTACCCGCTGCTGCGGAAGGTGCTGGTGACCTACGGAGGCCAGACCGCCTTCGAGGACACCCTGGAGCAGGCTCTCGACAAGGTCTTCGGAGCGGAGGGCCCGGCCACCGAGCCACCGAAGGGCGAGGACGAAGGCACCGAACAGCCGCCGTCATCCGAGAACCCGACGGTCCAAGAGGCCCTGAACGACGCCCAAAAGGCCTTCGAGACCGGCCAGGAAGCCCTGAAGAAGAACGACTGGGAAGCCTACGGCCGGGCGCAGAAGGACCTCGAGGAGGCCTTGCGCAAGGCCGAGAAGGCCCAATCCGGTGACGGCGGAGGCGGCTCGGGCGCGGCGGACGGCAGCCCCAGCCCCGACGCGAGCCCGAGCAGTTAGCAGGTCGGCTGGTCAAAGGCCCACCTCGCGCCGTGGTAATGTTCTACACACAACGGCGCGGGGTGGAGCAGCTCGGTAGCTCGCTGGGCTCATAACCCAGAGGTCGCAGGTTCAAATCCTGTCCCCGCTACTGAAGTCGCGAAGTCGGCGACAGCAAAGGCCCGGATTCCTCAAGGAATCCGGGCCTTTGTGATGTGCGAACGCATGTGCCGGGACGTGTGACGGCCGCGCCGACGACGGGAGTTGGCGGATCTGTGTTTCACTTGTCTCTCTGTGGGCATGTCGACAAAACGCTGAAGTGACCTCACTGACTGCGGCATACCAGGTGTACCCAGGTTGCAGGTGGTGCGACGATGGATGTTATGGGGGACAGGACAACTCTGTTCGAGACAGGACGTATTGAGCAGCCCTCCCCTCGGGAGGAACCTCGCGACGAAACCGCGGAGGCCGCCGACGAGGCGGCCGAGGAGCTGCGCCGGCGGCTGGCTGCCGAGGCCGGCGACGTCGAGGCGATGAGCGTCCTCGGTGCCATGCTGCTGCGCCGCGGTGACCTCGCCGGAGCCGAACCCCATCTGCGCGCCGCCACCGCCGCGGGCGACCGTGCCGCCGCCAACAACCTGGGTGTCCTCCTGTTCCAGCGCGGCTACCCGGAGGAGGCCGCGGGATGGTGGCGGATCGCCGCCGTCGCCGGTTCGGCCCCGGCAGCGCACGCGCTCGGCCGGCACCACCGCGAGCGCGGCGACGAACCCGCCGCCGAGTACTGGCTGCGCCAGTCCGCCGAGCAGGACCACGCCCTGGGCGCCTACGCACTCGCCGACCTGCTGGAACACCGCGGGGACGCGGCCGGTGCCGAGCGCTGGATGCGGGCGGCCGCCGAGCGGGGACACCGGGAAGCGGCCTACCGGCTGGCGAGGACGCTGGACCGGAAGGCCGCACGGGGGGCCGGCGAGGCCGCCGTCCCGTTCCTGGAGGAGGCCGAGCAGTGGTACCGGCAGGCCGCCGCGCGGGGGCACCGCAGGGCCGCGCTGCACCTCGGCGCGATCCTGGAGAAGCGCGGCGAACTCAAGGAGGCCGGCCGCTGGTACCTGATGTCCGCCAAGGACGGGGAGCCACGGGCTGCCTGTGCGCTCGGGTTCCTGCTGCGCGACGCCGGCGACACCGAGAACGCCGCCGTGTGGTGGCTGCGCGCCGCCCAGGACGGCGACGGCAACGCCGCCAACGCGCTGGGCGCCCTGCACGCCGAGCGCGGCGAGAACCAGACCGCCGAACGCTGGTACCGGGCCGCGATGGACGCGGGCGACGTCAACGGTGCGTACAACCTCGGGCTGCTCTGCGCCGAACAGGGCCGGACTCTACCGGCCGAGCAGTGGTACCGCCGCGCCGCCTACGCCGGTCACCGCGAGGCGGCCAACGCGCTGGCGATCCTGCTGCTGACGGCCGGCGACGAGAAGGGTGCGGAGCCCTGGTTCTCCAAGGCGGCGGAGGCGGGCAGCGTGGACGCCGCCTTCAACCTCGGCATCCTGTACGCGGGCCGGGACGAGGAGACGGCCGCGCTGTGCTGGTACGAGCGGGCGGCGGGTGCCGGGCACACGGAGGCCGCGCTCCAGGTCGGCATGGCCCGGCTGCGCGACGGAGACGAGGGCGAGGCGGAGCGGTTCCTGCGGTGCGCGGCGGGCGGAGGCAGCGCCGAGGCCGCCTACCGCCTGGCGGCCGTGCTGGACGCCCGCCGCCCTCCGGAGCCGGCGCACGAGCTGGGCGAGCCGGTGAACCGGCGCAGCGAGTGCGAGGAGTGGTACGAGCGCGCCGCCCTGCAGGGCCACCGGCGCGCACAGGTGCGGGTCGGCATGCTCGCCGCGGCCCGTGGCGACGTGGTCGAGGCGGCCCACTGGTACCGGGAGGCGGCCGAGGCCGGCTCCCGCAACGGCGCGTTCAACTTGGGCCTGCTGCTGGCCCGGGAGGGCAGTGAGCCCGAGGCGGCCGTGTGGTGGGCCCGTGCGGCCGACGCCGGGCACGGGCGCGCCGCCCTGCGGCTCGCCCTGGTCTACGCGCGCCGGGGCGAGCTCGCCGAGGGCCAGAGCTGGGCCGATCGCGCGGCGGCACTGGGCCCGGCGGCGGTGACGGAGCGCGCGATCCGCCTGCGCGACGCCCTCCGCGAGGAGCTCTCCGCGTGACCCGTGACCCGTGACCCGTGACCCGTGACCCGTGACCCGTGACCCGTGATTCGTGATCGCGCGACCCGTGACCAGGGCGGGGCCGGCCGTGACGCCGGATCTCCGCCGGGTACGGGGCCGCCCCGGAAGGGATTTGCCTCCGTCCGCATCCTTGACGTAATGTTGCATTCATCGCCGCGGGGTGGAGCAGCTCGGTAGCTCGCTGGGCTCATAACCCAGAGGTCGCAGGTTCAAATCCTGTCCCCGCTACTGAAGACCGAGGGCCGGAATCCGAAAGGGTTCCGGCCCTCGGTGTATGCGTGCATCTACACTTTCACGCATTCGCACATCACGCGACGAAGCCCCGACACCATGGTGTCGGGGCTTCGTCGCGTGATGTGCGAAAGGGCGGGGGTGCTGCCGGATCCGCCGTCGTTATGTCGTCGCGCAGTTCGGGCAGACGCCGCGGTACGTCATCTCGACGCCCGAGATCGTGAAGCCGAAGCGCTCGGTGTCGGGGAGGTCGGCCAGTGGGTTGCCGACCGGATGTACGTCACGGATGGCGCCGCACTGCCCGCACACCAAGTGGTGATGCGGCCGGTGGGCGTTCGGGTCGTAGCGCTTGGCCCGCTTGTCCGTGGAGACTTCCAGCACCTCGCCGATCGTGACCAGTTCACCCAGCGTGTTGTAGACGGTCGCGCGGGAGATCTCGGGCAGCTTGGTGACGGCTCGGGCGTGCACCTCGTCGGCCGTCAGGTGGACGTGATCGCCGTCGAGGACCTCGGCCACCACACGACGCTGCGCGGTCATCCGCCAGCCACGTCCGCGCAGTCGTTCCAGAAGGTCGCTCATGAACACCAGCCTAACAGCTAGAAGGAGACAAGTTCGAACGAGTGCGACTTTGGAGTCTTGCTTAACTTAGACGTTGTCCATAACCTGGCGGGTGCCATCTCCGGGGTCACGCGCGACGGCATCGCCGAGCGCACGATCGGCAACTTTCGCCAGGCGGACGAGGACTTCGGCAAGCGGCTGGAGGTCGCGGTCCAGGCCCTTCGCGGCTGATTCCAGCGCTGGACCGCTTGTCGTGGCGACGGGCCGGACTCCCTCACGGGGAGTCCGGCCCGTTTCGTGTGCCGAACAGGTCATGGCGCGGCGGTCACGCCGGTGTGTGCTGGGCGGCCTGTCGCCGTACGGGAACCCAGCAGCGGATGATGTCACGCACCGAGACGATGCCCACGGGCTCGCCCCGCTCCAGGACGATCAGATGACGGAAGCCGCCGTGGGTCATGGCCTGAGCGGCGTCCTCGAGTGTCCAGGAGGGTGTGGCGAAGACGACATCGGTGGTGGTGTGGGCGTGGGCGCGCTCGGAGTCCGGGTCCTGTCCCAGGCCCAGGGAGTTGAGGACGTCCCGTTCGGTGAGAATGCCGATGCCGGTGCCGTCGGGGTCGAGGACCACGGCCGCTCCGACGTGGCGGGTGGACATCAGGGCGGCGGCCTGGCGGAGGGTGTGGGCGGGGCCGATGGTGAGGACCACCGTGCTCATGGCGTCGCGGACGAGCATGGGATGGAGCCACCTCCTACCGGAAACCGTGCCGTCGGACGCCGGAGCGGTCCACTGGTTCACGGTTTCACAAGTTCACAAGTGGGTGGGTCCTCAGAATCGCAGGTAAAGCCCGGGTCAACAAGAGGGCGTGTGTGTCGATCGAGGGCGCGCGCGGGCCTCGTGCGCGCCCTTGTGCGTCCCGGGACCCCGACAGTGCTGTCGTCGGTGACCCCGACAATGCTAGTAACGCTGGTTGAGGTAGCCCAGCAGCTCGTCGTGCAGTAGGCCGTTCGAGGCGGCCGCGTTGCCGCTGTGCGGTCCGGGGTGACCGTCGAGTCCGGTGAAACTGCCGCCGGCCTCGGTGACGATGATCGCGGGGGCGGCCATGTCCCAGAGCGACAGCTCCGGCTCGGCGCACATGTCGACCGACCCCTCGGCGACCATCATGTACGGCCAGAAGTCGCCGTACGCGCGCGTACGCCACACCTCACGCGTGAGATCCAGGAAGCCGTCCAGGCGCCCCTGCTCCTCCCAGCCGCTGAGCGAGGAGTACGCGAACGAGGCGTCGGCGAGTTTGGAGACCCGGGAGGCCTGGAGCCGGGAGGCCGAGGTCAGGCTGCGGCCGCTGTAGGCGCCGTGGCCCTTCGCCGCCCACCAGCGGCGGCCCAGCGCCGGAGCCGAGACGAGGCCGACGACGGGCTGGAAGCCCCCCTCACCGGCCTCCATCAGGGAGATCAGTGTGGCCCAGACAGGGACGCCGCGCACGTAGTTCTTGGTGCCGTCGATCGGGTCGATCACCCAGCGCCGCGGTCCGGTGCCCTCCACCCCGTACTCCTCGCCGAGGACCGCGTCCCTCGGGCGGGCACGCCTCAGGTGGCCTCGGACGACGTCCTCCGCACCCTTGTCCGCCTCGGTCACCGGCGTCATGTCGGGTTTGGTCTCCACCTTGAGGTCGAGGGCCTTGAACCGGTCCATCGTCGCGGCGTCGGCGGCGTCCGCGAGGACGTGGGCGAGACGCAGGTCGTCAAGGTAGTCGGGCATGCAACGAACCGTATCTGCCGAGGTGGGGCCAGGGCCACAGGGGGCTTTCGGCCCGTGCGCGGGCCGAAAGCCCCCACACCGCGCGGGCACCGGGAATCCGCACCCCACGCGAACCCTTGACAGTGCCCGACGGCGCGTCAAATCTGAAGCGCAGAGCCGCTCGCCCGCCCCGAGGGAGGCGTTGATGCCTGCAGCGCGGGAATCTCTGCTGGACGCCGCTTGCGTGGCACTCGCGCGCCACCCGTGGTCCGCGGTACGGATGGTGGACGTGGCCGCGACGGCCGGAGTGTCCCGACAGACGCTCTACAACGAGTTCGGCAGCAAGGAGGGGCTGGCCAGGGCTCTGGTGCGCAGGGAAACCGACGGCTACCTCGCCGGGGTCGACCGCGCCCTCGCGGTCCACGACGATCCCCGCGACCGGCTCACGGCGGCGGCCGAGTGGACCGCCGCCGCCGCCCGCCAGAACGCCCTCGTCCGGGCCATGCTCACCGGCTGCTGGAGTGAGCGCCTGCCCTCCCCGGCCCTGACACCGGTCCGGTCCGGCTCCGCCGTCCCCGCCCAGCGCCGCGCCGACGGTCCGCTGCCCTCGCCCGGCGACCTCGTCGTGCTCGTCCGCGACCGCGCGGTGGCCGTCCTGACCGGCCCCGGTGTGCCAGGGGCGGCCGACACCGCGGAGCTGACCCGCGCCTGTGAACTGGTGGTGCGCCTCGCCCTGTCCTGCGTCGCCGCGCCACCGGCCGAGGGCGGTGTCGCCGACCTGATCCGCAGTGCCCTGCACCGTCGGCCGGTGCCGTAGCGTCCCCGCGCTCACCGGCAGGCAGTGCTCACTGCGCAGACCCCGACAGTTGCAGCCCGATCACGCCGACGATCACGAAGGTGATCGAGACGATCTTCAGCGTCGACACCAGGTCGCCCAGGAACACCATCCCGTAGATCGCCGTGCCCGCGGCCCCGATCCCCGTCCACACGGCGTACGCGGGCCCGACGTCCAGCTTCTTCAGGGCCAGAGTGAGCAGGCCGAAGCTGCCCAGCGCGAACACGCAGAAGGCGACCGTCGGCCAGAGCCGCGTGAAGCCGTGGGACAGCTTCAGGCACACGGCGAAACCGGTCTCGAGCAACCCGGCCACCACGACCAGCAGCCACGCCATGTGTCGTCCTTCCGTTGTCCCCACGTGCAGTGACCGCTTTCACGCGCAGTGGCTGTTTCGCCTGGTTCGGCGGCTTCGGATCCGGCTCGGTGCGATTATGCACTTACCGCCCGCGGGCCATGACAAACACGCGAGGGCCGACGATCCTGCGTCAGGGCCCCCGGGCCCGGCCGCTCCGGGGCTGCTGCCGGGCCGCTCCGGGTCAGTCGCCTTCCGTGCGCTCCCGGGTCGACAGCAGCCGCCGCAGCGAGTACAGCCGCGCCGGGTCCGCGTGTCCCTCGGCGGTCCACGCGTCCAGCGCGCAGTCCGGTTCGTCGTGGCTGCACGCGCGAGGGCAGCCCTCCGTACCCGGCTGGAGGTCGGGGAAGGCGTGGATGACCCGAGACGGGTCGACATGGGCGAGGCCGAACGACCGCAACCCGGGCGTGTCGACCACCCACCCCTCGGCGCCCGCCAGCGGCAGCGCCAGCGCGGACGTCGTCGTATGACGCCCCCGCCCCGTCACCGCGTTGACATGCCCGGTCGTCCGCCGCCGCTCCTCGGGCACCAGCGCGTTCACCAGCGTCGTCTTGCCGACCCCGGAGTGCCCCACGAACGCCGTGACCCGGCCCGCCAGTTGCTCCCGCACCCGGTCGGCCGCCGTGCCGTTCTCCAGTTCCTCACGGCTGGTGACGACGTACGGGATGTCGAGGTCGCCGTACAGCTCCAACAGCTTGTCCGGCGGCGCGAGGTCCGACTTCGTCAGGACGAGCAGCGGGGTCAGTCCGCCGTCGTACGCCGCGACCAGGCAGCGGTCGATCAGACGAGGGCGGGGCTCGGGGTCGGCGAGGGCGGTGACGACGGCCAACTGGCCGGCGTTGGCGACGACGACCCGCTCGTAGGGGTCGTCATCGTCCGCGGTACGGCGCAGCACCGATGTCCGCTTCTCGATGCGGACGATCCGCGCGAGGGTGTCCTTCTGGCCGGACAGGTCGCCCACGATCGCCACCCGGTCGCCGACCACCGCCGCCTTGCGTCCCAGCTCACGGGCCTTCATGGCGAACACCGTGCGGTCCTCGACGAGGCAGGTCAGCCTGCCCCGGTCGACGGTGAGGACCATGCCCTCGGCGGCGTCCTCGTGCTTGGGCCGGATGTGGGTGCGCGGCCGGTTGCCCTTGCGGTTCGGGCGGGAGCGGATGTCGTCCTCGTCGGTGTGCTTGCCGTAGCGGCGCATCGTCTTGGTCCTAGGCCCCGAGCATCCCGGCCCACAGTTCGGGGAAGTCCGGGAGTGTCTTCGCCGTGGTCGCCACGTTCTCGATCCGCACGCCCTCCACCCCGAGGCCGATGACCGTGCCCGCGGTGGCCATGCGGTGGTCCTCGTAGGTGTGGAAGACGCCGCCGTGCAGCCGGCGCGGGCGGATGTGCAGGCCGTCGGCGGTCTCGGTGACGTCGCCGCCGAGTTCGTTGATCTCCTTGGTGAGCGCGGCCAGACGGTCCGTCTCGTGCAGCCGGAGATGGGCCACATTGCGCAGCGTGGACGGAGAGTCCGCGAGCGCCGCGACGGCCGCGATGCCCGGCGTCAGCTCACCGACCTCACCGAGGTCCACGTCGATGCCGTGGACCGACCCCGAACCGGTGAACACCAGCCCCTGCTCGGTCAGCTCGCAGGAACCACCCATCTCGGTGAAGATCTCCCGCAGCCGGTCGCCGGGCTGGGTGGTACGGGCCGGCCAGTCCGGGACGACGACCCGGCCGCCGGTCACCAGCGCCGCCGCCAGGAAGGGCTGGGCGTTGGACAGATCGGGCTCGATGGTGAGGTCCCGTCCGAGCAGGGCCCCCGGGGTGACCCGCCAGACGTTGGGCTCGCCGCCCGACTCCGGGCTGTCCACCTGGGCGCCCACCGCGCGGAGCATGTCGACGGTCATCCGGATGTGCGGCAGGGAGGGCAGTGTCGCGCCGGTGTGCCGGACCTCGACGCCCTGGTTGAAACGCGGCGCGGACAGCAGCAGCGCGCTGACGAACTGCGACGACGAGGAGGCGTCCACCGACACGGTGCCGCCCTCCAGGGCACCGCCGCCGTGCACGGTCAGCGGCAGTGCGCCCCGGCCGTCGTCGTCGATCCGGGCACCGAGGTGACGCAGCGCGTCGATGACGCCGTTCAGCGGACGCTCGTACGACCGCGGGTCGCCGTCGAAACGGATGGGACCGTCGGCCAGGGCGGCGACCGGGGGGAGGAACCGCATCACCGTGCCGGCGTTGCCGACATCGACGGTGGCCGGTCCGCGCAGGCCGGTGGGCAGCACCCGCCACGCCTCACCGGTGCCGTCGGGGCCCACGCCCTCCTCGATCTCGATACCCATGGCCCGCAGCGCGCCGGCCATCAGCAGTGTGTCGCGCGAGCGGAGCGGGCGGCGCAGCCAGCCGGGCTCGGAGGCGAGCGCGGCGAGCACGAGGGCACGGTTGGTGACCGACTTCGACCCCGGCACATGGACCGTCGCGTCGACGGCTCCGCTCGCGTGCGGGGCGGGCCAGAGGGGGACGGGCGCGGAATTAGCGGTCATGTGCACCACTTTAGTGGCGGCCCGGTCCGCCGGGCGTGCCCGGGACCGCCCGGCGGACCGGGCCGCAGGCCCGCCGCCCTCCTGGTCGAGCCATTCCACCGGGTGTCCTCGGCGGAGCACGGGTGGGGTTCCGCGCGTGTGCATCCCTGTTGAGGTGTCAACAACCACCGTCCCCGGGTCACCCCTGCGGCGTCACAGCCCCAGCAGCCAGCGTCCTCCGCCGAGCAGCGAGCACAGCGACACCGCGTGGAACAGGAAGAACCACAGCCCCGCCGGTACGTGCGTCAGCCGGGACAACTGGTCCGCGTCCGAGTCGCCCGCGCCCCCGCGCGCCCGCTTGGCCTGGAGCTCGAACGCCGGGCGCACCCCACCGAGCAGCAGGAACCACACCACGGCGTACGCGAACGCCGCTTGGACCTGCGGGCCGGCCAACCAGGACACGAGGACGAACATGCCGCCGGTGAGCAGCACCGTCAGCGCCCCGTACGCATTGCGGATCATCACCAGCATCGCCACGAGCAGCACCGTGGCCAGCCACAGCAGCAGCGTGATGCGCCCGGCGCCCAGCAGCGCCGCCCCGCCGAGGCCCAGCAGCGGGGGAGCGGTGTAGCCGGCCGCGGCGGTGAGGATCATGCCGATACCGGTCGGCTTGCCCCGGCTGACGGTCAGGCCGCTGGTGTCCGAGTGGAGGCGTATCCCCGTGAGGGTGCGGCCGGTGAACAACGCCACGATGCCGTGGCCGCCCTCGTGGGCGATGGTGATGGCATTGCGCGAGAGCCTCCACAGCCCGTGCGGCGTGACGACGACGAGCGCGGCGGCCAGGGTGGCGATCACCACCCACAGGTCGGGGTCGGGCTGGGTGCCCGTGACCTCGTCCCAGAGGGAGGCGAGCGAGGCGGATGCGGTGCTGTCCATGGTCGGAGGGGGCTCCTCGTGGTCGCGAACCGAGGGGGCGGCGCGAAGCGCCTCATTGACAGGGGCGGTGGCCGGGAGACGGGTGGGCCTGGCAGTGTTGCACGTATGTGCGGACGTTATGCAGCGAGTCGCAGGCCCGAGGAGCTCGCAGAAGTCTTTGAGATACAGCGGTGGGAGCCGGAAGAGGCCCTGGAGCCCGATTACAACGTGGCGCCCACCAAAGAGGTCTTCGCCGTACTCGACCGTGCGCTGAGGGACACGGACGACCCGCGGCCGGTTCGGCAGCTGCGGAAGCTGAAGTGGGGCCTCGTGCCGTCCTGGGCCAAGACACCCGAGGGCGGAGCCCGGATGATCAACGCCCGCGCGGAGACCGTCCACGAGAAGCCGTCCTTCCGTCGCGCCTTCGCCACCCGGCGCTGCGTCCTGCCCGCCGACGGCTACTACGAGTGGGTCACCGGCACGCAGGAGCGGGACCTGGAGGTCGAGGGCAAGCGGAAGCGTCCCCGCAAGCAGCCGTACTTCGTGACACCGGCCGACGGCTCGGTGTTCGCGATGGCGGGTCTGTACGAGTTCTGGCGGGACCGGACCCTGCCGGACGACCATCCGCGGGCCTGGTGGGCGACGTGCTCCGTCATCACCACCGAGGCGGAGACCACGCCGCTCGCGGTGGCGCCGGCGGACGGCCCGACGACCCTGGCCGACATCCACCCGCGGATGCCGCTGATGCTCACACCGGACCGCTGGGACGCCTGGCTCGACCCCGCCCGCACGGACACCGAGGAGCTGCGCGGGCTGCTCGCACCGCCGCCCTCCGGTCTGATGCGCGCCTTCCCGGTCTCCACGGCGGTCAGCAACGTCCGCAACAACGGTCCGGACCTGCTGAAGGAACTGGAAGCACCGGAAGAGAGCACACTCTTCTGACGTGACGCATGTGAGGAACGCGAAGAGCGCGAAGAATACGAAGAGCGGGAAGAACACCCCTGCTGCCGCCGGCACGGCGGAACCGTCGGCCGAGACCGTGGAGACGGACGCGGGCCCCGCCCGCATCACCTGGCACCCCGCCCGGCCCGCCGCGCGCCTCGTCCTCGCGCTGGGTCACGGCGCCGGTGGCGGCATCGAGGCGCGGGACCTGAAGGCCCTGGCCACCGTGCTGCCCGCGCACGGCGTGACCGTGGCGCTGGTGGAGCAACCCTGGAGGGTGGCCGGCAAGAAGGTGGCCCCCGCGCCGAAGACCCTGGACACCGGCTGGCGCGGCCTCTGGCCCGCGCTGACGCAGCCGGGTCTGCCGGTGATCTCCGGCGGGCGCAGCGCCGGAGCCCGTGTCGCCTGCCGGACCGCCGGTGAACTGGGTGCTCATGCCGTGCTGGCCCTCGGCTTCCCCCTGCACCCGCCGGGCAGGCCCGAGAAGTCCCGCGCCGACGAGCTGCTCGGGGCCGGGGTGCCCACCCTCGTCGTACAGGGCGGCAACGACCCCTTCGGCAGGCCCGGCGAGTTCCCCGAGTACAGGAGGGGCCGCGCGATGGGGGTCCCCCCTGGCGTTCAGCTCTGGGGGAGCGTCGGTGCAAGGGCGGTGGCGGGAGACGGGTGGGCGTACGAACTGGTGGAGGTGGCGCACGGCGATCACGGCCTCGCCGTTCCCAAGCGGGCGGACATCACGCAGGAGGAGGCTCTGACGGTCGTCACGGACGCCGTCGTGCGGTGGGTCGGCTCCCTCCCGCAGTAGTGGGTCGCCTCTCTCCCCCGGCGGCGGCCGCCCGGCCCGCCCGGGTAAAGCTTCGGGAATGTTCGGATGCCCTCCGCTGTTGACGCCGACGTGTCCGCCGGTCTCCGGCACAGCCGTCGTAGTCGTAGGAGAGGAAGTCCGCCGCATGGGTTCGACCTTCTGCCCGAGCCGCAAGGGCCGCACCGACCTGGACTGGACGGTGCTGCACACGGCCAGGACCGTCCCTCTTCGGGCGGCGGACGGACCGGATCGTCGTCTATCCTCCGATTCGAGTGAGGCCGTTCCTGGTCTCACGACAACGGAGGAGGTGGGTCCGGTTCCCGGTACCGACGCAGGGACCGATCACGGCCAGGCGGAGCAGCCCGAGGGCCAGGGCGACAAGCGGGCGGAATCGGCCGCCGAGCGCAGCGCGCGCTTCGAGCGGGACGCGCTCGGGTTCCTCGACCAGATGTACTCGGCCGCCCTGCGCATGACGCGCAACCCGGCGGACGCGGAGGACCTGGTCCAGGAGACGTACGCCAAGGCGTACGCGTCCTTCCACCAGTTCCGCGAGGGCACCAACCTCAAGGCGTGGCTGTACCGGATTCTCACCAACACGTTCATCAACTCGTACCGCAAGAAGCAGCGGGAACCGCAGCGCAGCGGGGCCGAGGAGATCGAGGACTGGCAGATCGCGCGTGCCGCGTCGCACATGTCGACCGGTCTGCGTTCCGCGGAGTCGCAGGCACTGGACCACCTTCCCGACTCGGACGTCAAGGAAGCGCTCCAGGCGATTCCCGAGGAGTTCCGCATTGCCGTGTACCTCGCGGATGTCGAGGGCTTTGCCTACAAGGAGATCGCCGACATCATGGGCACACCCATCGGTACCGTGATGTCCCGGCTGCACCGTGGCCGTCGCCAACTGCGCGGCATGCTCGAGGACTACGCGCGCGAGCGCGGACTGGTTCCGGCGGGTGCCGGAGAGTCGAACGAAGCGAAAGGCTCGAGGTCATGAGCTGCGGAGAGCCGCATGAGACGGATTGCAGCGAAATCCTCGATCATCTCTACGAGTTCCTCGACCGTGAGATGCCGGATTCCGACTGCGCGAAGTTCGAGCACCACTTCGAGGAATGCTCGCCCTGCCTCGAGAAGTACGGGCTCGAGCAGGCGGTGAAGAAGCTGGTCAAGCGGTGCTGCGGGCAGGACGACGTGCCGAGCGACCTGCGCGCGAAGGTCATGGGCCGGATCGACGTGATCCGCTCGGGGCAGGCCGTTCCCGACCAGGACGTCGCTGTCTCCGAGACGGCCGAACAGCCTCAGGCCGCTCCGGCGCCGCAGGAGTCCTGAGCCTCTGAGGCCTCTGAGTCTCTGAGTCTCTGATTCCCGCTGTTCGAACATCCTGCGAACGGTTGCCCCGGAAGGCACCCCCCGAAAGGGGAGCGTCGTCACTCGTACGTGCTAATCCACGGATCGTGGGCCCGCGGAGGCGCCGTTCGTTCCCCTAGGCTCCAGACCCTGACAGGCGGCAGGCCGAGCGCGGTCCGCACGGTCGGGGGAGGGGCTCATGGAGGCGTTACCGGCACGGGCCCGCATGTACGTGACCGGTGTCGCCGTGGCGGGCCTGCTCTGTCTGCTGCCGGCAATGCCCCTGCCTGCGGCGCCGCTGCCACGGATATGGCCGCTGTCGGCCGCGGCCGGTCCCGATGCCCCCTGGGGGGCCGTCGCATCGCTCGCCGTGCTGTACGCCGGCTGCGAACGCCTGGCCCGGTCCCGGCACCTCGGTGCCCCGAACCCGGGCGGCACCTTCCACCCCGTGCTGCTCGCCGCGGCCTTTCTGCTGCCGCCGTCCGCCGCCGCGCTGGTCGCGCTGCCCGGCGCGCTGCTCGCCCCCGTGGAGCAGCGGCCGTTCCTCGCGCGGCGGATCTGGCGGGCCGGACAACTGACCCTCGCCGTGTGGGCCGCGAGCCGGACGCACCTCGCGGCCGGCGGCCGGGGAGCGGTCGCGGACGGCGACGTTGCGGCGGCCCTGGGCGCAGCCGGGGCCTCGGTGCTGGTGTTCTGCCTGATACTCACGCTGCTGGACCGCGGCATCCTGGCGCTGGCGGGCGGCGTGCCGTTTCGGCGAGGGAACGGGAACCGGGCGTCCGGTCCGGGGCCCCGGCGGACGACCTGGCGGAGGACCCCGCGGGCAACCCGGCGGAAGACCCGGCAGACGACCTGGTGGCGGCTGTTCCTGCGGTCGCTCGCACCGGTCACCGTGCACGGACTCGCCGGACTGATGATGGCCCTGCTGTGGCGCAGCCCCTACGGGCCGGTGGCCGCGCTCCTCGTGCTGCTGCCGATGTGTGTCTCGTGGTGGGCGTTCGCCCAGTACCACCGGGAGCGGGCCGCCCATCAGGCGACGATCCGCGCGCTCGTGCAGGCCGTCGACATCAAGGACGGGTACACGCGCGGGCACAGCGAGCGGGTCGGTCAGGCCTCCACGATGATCGCGCGTGAGCTCGGCATGGACGACGAGCGGACCGAGGTGCTGCGCTTCGCGGGCATTCTGCACGACGTCGGCAAGCTCGGGGTGCCCACCCGGCTGCTCACCAAGGACGGGCCGCTGACCCCCGAGGAGCGGCGGGTGATCGAACTGCACCCCGAGTACGGGCACGAGATGGTGCGCGGGATCTCCTTCCTGGGCGAGGCCCGCGCGGCGGTGCTGCACCATCACGAGCGGCTGGACGGCAGCGGCTACCCCTACGGGCTGGCGGGCGGTCAGATTCCGGAGTCCGCGCGGGTGGTGGCGGTCGCCGACGCCTTCGACGCGATGACCTCCAACCGGTCCTACAGCAGGGCCCGGCCGGTGCCCGTGGCGCTGGACGAGCTCCAGCGGTGTGCGGGCGACCACTTCGACCCGCGGATGGTGGAAGCGCTGGTACGGGCGATCGGCCGGGCCGGCTGGCATCCCGCGGTGACGGCCGAGGACGTCCGGCAGCCTCCCGTCCTTCCCGTCCCGCAGCCCGTCCCGCCGGTCGCCGAGCCCGTCGACGAGCCGCTTGTCGATCGGGCCGCCGCTCCGGTCGCCGATCCGCCCGGGGTACGCCGATGACCCTCCGGCCGCACACCCTCGTGCACGCCTGCGCCGCCGCGCTCGCCGCCGGCTGTCTCGGCGCCACCCTGTGGCACGGCATCGCGGAACGCGGTGCCGCCCTCGCCTTCGGCGTCCTCGTCGCCCTCGGCGAACTCACCCGGCACCACGGACCGCGGCCCCGCGACGGACGGCAGCCCGGCGCAGGAGCGCCGCCTGGCGCCGGAACACAGCCCCGCGACGGACCGCGGATCCGGCAGGCCGCGCCGCTCGCCGCCGCCGGGTCACTGGCGTACGCGCTGCTCGGCGAGGCCGGCGGGCGGCCCAGCCACCACGGCGCGGCCCAGGTCGTCGCCGTGGTCCTCGCCGCCTCGCTGCTCGGCAGCGTGCCGCACATCGGGCGTGGGCGCGGTCCCACCCGCGACCGGCTGGCCCGCCGGACCCTCACCGTCGGGTTCGTCGCCGTGTGCTTCCAGCCGCTGTACGGCCGGGGGACGCTCGACGACTGGGGCGGCCCCGCCCACGCGCTGCTGCTGCTCGCCCTGCTGTCGCTGTCCGCACTGTGCGACGCCGTGCTCGCCGCCGCGCTGGCCCATTCCCGCACCGGCTGGCCCTTCCCCCCGGTGCTGCGCGACGAACTGCGGGCGCTGCCCGGCATCGGGGCCGCAGTCGTCGCGACGGGTGCGGTGATGGCGCTCGGCGTCGCGGTCGTGGGGCTGTGGGCGCTGCCCCTGCTCTCCGTGCCCTTGCTGCTCGCGCAGTTGTCCTACCGGCGGTACGCGGCCGTCCGGGCCACCTACCGGCAGACCATCGCCTCCCTCGCGCGGGCCACCGAGATCGCCGGCTGCACTCCGGCCGGGCATGCCCGCAGGGTCGCCGACCTCAGCCGGTCGGTGGGCCGGGACCTGGGGCTGAGCGAGCCGGACCTGATGGTGCTGGAGTACGCGGCCCTGATGCACGACATCGGCCAGCTCAGCCTTGTCGACCCGGTGCCGGCGGGTGCCACCGCCGCCCTGCCGGCCCCGGAACAGCGGCGGATCGCCCTGCTCGGTGGCGCCGTGGTCCGCCGGACCGGGGTGGACCCGAAGGTGGCCGGGATCGTGGAGCGGCAGGCCGAACCCCACCAGGAGCAGCCGCTGGCCGCGCGGATCGTCCGGGTGGTGAACGCGTACGACGAGAAGTCCCGGGCAGGAGGCCCCGGCGGGCCCCTGACGGCACTGGAGGAACTGCGCCTCGGCACCGCCGGCGAGTACGCGCCCCAGGTCGTCGAATCCCTGGCCCGGGTGCTGTCCAGGGCAGCCGGGGCAAGGGCGCACGGAGACGGGTACGACGAGGGAGGTGGCGGGTCGTGAGGCAGTGGGAGGCCGCCGGGGCGGTGCGGGGGCCGGAATGTGAGGATGAGGACGACCTGGGGAACAGGGGATGAGGACGCCTTGGGGAAACGCCGGGAGGAGGGGCGCGAGGACCGGCGTGAGGAGAGGCGCCCGAGCGCGGCGAGAGCCGCGAACGGGACGGTCTGACCCGGGCGGGTCCGGGGTAACCCATGAGTAATGAGCGACCTTCCAGCCGTACGTGGTTGGATGCGAAGGAGACGGTGTCCGGGGGCTAGGCCGCCCACCGCACGGAACTGGCAGGCGGGAATCGTGAGGATCTTCGGCAAGGGACGGAACAGGCCCTCCGCCTCCTGGCGGCAGGCCACCGACCGCGCGTTCACACTCATCGGCGACGGCCGTTACGAGGACGCGGGCGCGCTGCTCACCCGGGCCGCCGATCTGGAGCCCTGGCTGTCGGAGTCCTGGTTCAACCTCGCGCTGCTGCACAAGTTCCGGCACGACTGGGAGCAGGCGCGGGCGGCGGGCCTCAGGGCCGTGGCCCTGCTCGACCGGGACTCCGGGGCGCCGGACTGGTGGAACGTCGGCATCGCCGCCACCGCCCTGCAGGACTGGCCGCTGGCCCGCCGCGCCTGGCAGGCCTACGGGCTGAAGGTGCCCGGGAACCCCACCGACTCCGGCGAGCCGCTCGGCATGGACCTGGGCAGTGCGGCGGTACGGCTGTCTCCGGAGGGGGAGGCCGAGGTCGTCTGGGGACGGCGGCTGGACCCCGCCCGGATCGAGGTGCTGTCCATTCCGCTGCCGTCCTCCGGCCGCCGCTGGGGCGAGGTCGTCCTGCACGACGGGGTGCCGCACGGTGAGCGGAGCACGGCAGCCGGGCACACCTACCCGGTGTTCGACGAGATCGAGTTGTGGGCGCCCTCGCCGGTGCCGACCTGGGTGGTGCTGCTGGAGGCCGCGAGCGAGGCCGACCGGGACGCCCTGGAGCAGCTGGCCGCGGACGCCGGGTTCGCCGCCGAGGACTGGTCGTCGTCGGTGCGGCTGCTGTGCCGGATGTGCTCGGAGTCCCGGATGCCGTCCGACGAGGGCGAGGGCGAGCATCTCGACCCGCACGACCACAGCGAGCCGGGACATCCCGGGCCGCTCGGCCACCGCACCGACGGGCAGTTGTGGGTGCCGGAGCGCGAGTGCGGACTCGCCGCGCCGCCCTCACTGGTCCGCGGCCTGCTGGACGGATGGGTCGCGGACAGCCCGGACTCGCGGGACTGGCGGGACCTCGAAGAGGTCTGCTAGGCCATTTTCCGGGCCGGTCGGCGGGCAGGACACGGACCGGTCGGCGGGCAGGCCGTTCGCCGTACCCTGTAACAGCACCACACCCCATGTTTTCCAGGAAGGCGTACGTCGGTCATGGCTCAGCAGGACACCGATCAGCAGCACGCGGGCGTGCTCCCCCTCGACGAGGAGGGGTACGTCATCGACACGGAGGGCTGCGCGGAGCGCGAGGCCGCCTGGGTCGAGCGCGGCACCTCGCGGCCGATCACCGTGGTCGGCAACCCGGTGCTGCACAAGGAGTGCCGGGACGTCACCGACTTCGGCCCGGACTTCCAGCAGCTGGTCGCGGACATGTTCGCCAGCCAGCGCACCGCCGAGGGCGTGGGCCTGGCCGCCAACCAGATCGGCGTCGACCTGAAGGTCTTCGTCTACGACTGCCCGGACGACGACGGCGCGCGCCACGTCGGCGTGGTCTGCAATCCCAAGCTGGTCGAACTGCCCGCCGAGGATCGCCGGCTGGACGACTCCAACGAGGGCTGCCTGTCGGTCCCCACCGCGTACGCGCCGCTGGCCCGCCCCGACTATGCCGAGGTGACCGGTCAGGACGAGCTGGGCAACCCGGTCAAGGTGCGCGGCACCGGCTACTTCGCACGGTGTTTGCAGCACGAGACGGATCATCTCTACGGCTACCTGTACATCGACCGGCTCTCCAAGCGGGAACGCAAGGACGCGCTGCGGCAGATGGCCGAGAACGAGTCGCGCTATCCCGTGGTCGCCAACGACTGACCTCCTGTCACCCTCATGACCGCCAGGGTTCTTCGGCCCCATGGTTCGCAGAACTCCCTCGCGCACGGCGCCTGTTCCGGTACCCCCTCCGGAACGGGCGCCGTTCGTCCTTTCGTCAGACGTTCGATCCCTCGACGGGTTGTTCGTGCGAAATCGGACACGTAAGGGGAGGATTTCGGCACCGTGGGGTAGCGAAAGAGGCAAATGCGTTCCCAGAAGGGTCAGTTGTAGTGCTGAATGGTGGGGTGGGGATACGCACGGGCGTGCGCCCGGTACGGGGGAAGGGGCGCACGCCGACTGGCGGCTGAGAGGGGATTGTTCGTGCATGATTTGTCACACGGCACCACATCGAAACCGACCACCATCGCAGTTCCACCGGCGCTGTCTCTTCCGGTGATCGAGGCGGCGTTTCCCCGGCAACTCCATCCGTATTGGCCGAAGCTCCAGGAGGAAACCCGTGCGTGGCTGCTCGAAAAGCGGCTCATGCCCGCGGACAAGGTGGAGGAATATGCCGATGGACTGTGCTATACGGACCTCATGGCGGGCTACTACACAGGCGCCGCCGACGAGGTCCTCCAGGCGATAGCGGACTACAGCGCGTGGTTCTTCGTCTGGGACGACCGGCACGACCGCGACATCGTGCACGGCCGCCCCGACGCCTGGCAGCGGCTGAAGGACCATCTGCACACGGCCCTCGACAGGCCCACGGACCACCTGCGTCACGAGGACGCACTGGTGGCAGGGTTCGCGGACAGTGTGCGGCGGCTGTACTCGTTCCTTCCGGACACGTGGAACGCCCGGTTCGCCCGGCACTTCCACACGGTGATCGAGGCGTACGACCGGGAATTCCGCAATCGCACGGAGGGGATCGTCCCCACCGTCGAGGAATATCTGGAACTGCGCCGGCTCACCTTCGCACACTGGATCTGGACCGATCTCCTGGAGCCGAGCGCGGGCTGTGAACTTCCGGACGCCGTACGGAAGGACCCGTCCTATCGGAAGGCGGCCCTGCTGAGTCAGGAATTCGCCGCCTGGTACAACGACCTCTGCTCACTCCCGAAGGAATTGGCGGGCAACGAGGTGCACAATCTCGGAATCAGTCTCATCGTCCACGAAGGGCTGACCCTTGAAGAGGCGCTCGTCGATGTGAGGTGCCGTGTCGAGAAATGCATCAACGAATTCCTCGACGCAGAAAAGGAAACCTTACGTTTCGCCGACGGTCTCGACGACGGCACGGTAGGAGGAAAGGAACGGGGCGCGGCCGTGCGGTCCTGCCTCGGAAACATGCGGAACTGGTTCAGTTCCGTCTACTGGTTCCACCACGAGTCCGGCCGGTACATGGTCGACAGTTGGGACGACCGGTCCACGCCCCCGTACGTCGACAACGAAGCGGCAGGTGAGAAATGACCGTCGAGTCGGTGGAACCCGGAGCGTCCGCGGCGACCGCGCTGCGCGAGCCGCCCTTGGCCGGCGGAGGTGTCCCCCTCCTGGGCCACGGCTGGAAACTGGCGCGCGATCCGCTGGCCTTCATGGCCCAACTGCGCGATCACGGCGACGTCGTGCGCATCAAGCTCGGACCGAAGACGGTGTACGCCGTCACCACCCCCGCCCTCACCGGGGCGGTGGCGCTGAGCCCCGACTACATCATCGCCGGGCCACTGTGGGAGTCCCTGGAGGACCTGCTCGGCGAGGAGGGCGTCGCCACCGCCAACGGCCCGCTGCACCGGCGCCAGCGCCGCACCATCCAGCCCGCGTTCCGGCTCGATGCGCTCCCCGCGTACGGGCCGATCATGGCGGAGGAGTCGTACGCGCTCGTGGAGCGCTGGCGCTCCGGCGAGGTACTGGACGTCACGGCGGAGTCCTTCCGCGTGGCCGTACGGATCGCTGCCCGCTGCCTGATGCGCGGCAGCTACATGGACGCGCGGACCGAGCGCATCTGCATCGACCTCGCCACGCTGTTCAGCGGTATGTACCAACGCATGGTGGTACCGCTCGGACCGCTTTATAAGGTGCCGCTTCCGGCCAACCGCGAATTCAACCGGGCGCTGGCCGATTTGCACGTCCTGGTCGACGAGATCGTCGCCGACCGACGGGCAAGCGGTCAAAAACCGGACGATTTGCTGACGGCTTTGCTTGAGGCGAAGGACGAGAATGGAGAGTCCATAGGGGAACAGGAGATCCACGATCAGGTCATCGCCATCCTCACCCCCGGCAGTGAAACCATCGGCGCCACCGTCATGTCGCTCTTCCTGGTTCTCACCGAGCACCCGGAACTCGGCGACAAGATCCGCGACGAGGTGAAAACCGTCGTCGGTGACCGCCCCGTCGCATTCGAGGACGTCCGAAAGCTGACGTACACCGCGAATGTCGTCACCGAGACCCTGCGGCTGTATCCGGCCGTATGGATATTGACGCGCCGGGCGGTGGCCGACACGGAACTCGGCGGATACCGCATTCCCCGGGGGGCGGACCTCATCTACAGTCCGTACGCCATCCAGCGCGATGGGCGGTCGTACGAGCGGAACGAGGAGTTCGACCCGGACCGCTGGCTTCCGGAGCGGGCCAAGGACGTGCCCAGGCACGCGATGAGCCCGTTCAGCGTGGGCAACCGGAAATGCCCCAGTGACCACTTCTCGATGGCCGAGCTCACGCTCATCACCGCGGCGGTCGCCTCCGCCTACCGGTTCGAGCACGAGCCCGGTTCCGACACCCGGCCCCGGATCGGCATCACCCTCCGGCCGCGCCGGCTGATGCTGCGGGCACTGCCCCGCTGACCGGCCACGCGGCGGACGTTCGGGCGGCCTCCGGGCCCCTGAACGTCCGCCGGTAGGCGTTCGGGGTCGTCCCCACGGCGCGTACGAAGTGGTGGCGCAGCGCGGCCGCGTTGCCGAATCCCGTACGGCCCGCGACCGCGTCCACGGTCTCGTCGGTCCCCTCCAGCAGACGCTGGGCGAGCAGCACCCGCTGGCGCAGGATCCAGCGGTACGGCGTGGTGCCGGTCTCCTGCTGGAAGCGGCGGGCGAACGTGCGCGGGGACATGTGGGCGCGGGCCGCGAGTTGCTCGACGGTCACCTCCTCGTCGAGATGCCGCTCCATCCACACCAGCACCTCGGACACGGTGTCGCCGCCGGGCAACGGCAGCGGGCGCTCGATGTACTGGGCCTGGCCCCCGTCGCGGTGCGGGGGCACCACCATGCGCCGGGCGATCCGGTTGGCGACCTCGGGACCCTGTTCCTTGCGCACCAGATGCAGACAGGCGTCGATCCCGGCGGCGGTGCCCGCGGAGGTGATCACCGGGTCCTCGTCGACGTAGAGCACATCCGGTTCGACGGTCAGGTGGGGGTACCTCCTGGTCAGCGCGTCCGCGTGGCGCCAGTGGGCGGCGGCGCGCCGGCCGTCGAGGAGACCGGCGGCGGCGAGGACGAACACGCCGGAGCAGACGCTGAGCACCCTGGCCCCGCGGTCCACGCCCCGGCGCAGCGCGTCCAGCAGCTCGGGAGGGAAGTCCCGCGTCTCATAGCACGACCCGGCGGGCACGGCGATGAGGTCCGCGGCCTCCAGCCGCTCCAGGCCGTGCTCGACCTGGAGCGAGAAGCCCGTGTTGCTGCGCAGCGAGGTGCCTTCGGCGGAGGCGACCGCGAAGTCGTAGACGGGCAGGCCGTCGTCACTGCGGTCGACGCCGAAGACCTCGCAGACGACGCCGAGTTCGAAGGGGTTCACGTGGTCGAGCAGGACGGCGGCAACATTGCGGAGCATGGCTCCAGTGTGCACCGTCGCTGGCAGTAAATCGAGGGTGTGCGGCAGTCCTGCCACTGTTCGGTAAGGAGTGTCCGGCGCGACAGTGGTGTCCATGGAGACGACATACGTGGAAGCGCTGATCGGAATGCTGACCGTTCTCGGACTGCTCGTCCTGATGGCCCTCCCCGCCGCCGTCGGCATCGCGCACGAGCGGAGGATCGACCGGCAGCTGAAGCGGGCCGGGACCGACCGCGCCGCGGCAGAGCGGCGTCACGCCCCCGCCGGGCCGTCCCGGCCGGAGCGGATGCCGGGGTCCTGCCCCGCGCGGAGTGCCGCCCCGCACCGCACCGCACGCGCGGCGTGAGGCGCGGGAACCGGCGGGGCGGCACCCGGGCGGCCGGCCCGGGGAGGAGAGAGCTCCCCGGGCCGGACCGGCTCTAGAACTCCTCGTCCAGGTCGACCGTGCCCTCCACCGCGACCTGGTACGCGGACGGACGCCGCTCGAAGAAGTTCGTCAGCTCCTGGACCCCCTGGAGCTCCATGAACGAGAACGGATTGTCCGAGCCGTACACCGGAGCGAAGCCCAGCCGGGTGAGCCGCTGGTCGGCCACGCACTCCAGGTACTGCCGCATCGACTCGGTGTTCATGCCCGGCAGCCCGTCACCGCACAGGTCGCGCCCGAACTGCAGCTCCGCCTCGACCGCCTCGCGCAGCATGTCCGTCACCTGCTGCTGAAGCTCGTCGTCGAACAGGTCCGGCTCCTCCTTGCGGACGGTGTCGACCACGTCGAAGGCGAAGGACATGTGCATCGTCTCGTCCCGGAACACCCAGTTGGTGCCGGTCGCGAGACCGTGCAGCAGGCCCCGGCTGCGGAACCAGTACACGTAGGCGAACGCCCCGTAGAAGAACAGGCCCTCGATGCACGCGGCGAAGCAGATCAGGTTGAGGAGGAAGCGACGGCGGTCGGCCCGCGTCTCCAGCCGGTCGAGCTTCTCCACCGAGTCCATCCACCTGAAGCAGAACTCGGCCTTCTCCCGGATGGACGGGATGTTCTCCACCGCCGCGAACGCGGCCGTCCGGTCCTCCGGATCGGGCAGGTAGGTGTCCAGCAGGGTCAGATAGAACTGGACGTGCACCGCCTCCTCGAAGAGCTGCCGCGACAGGTACAGCCGCGCCTCCGGGGAGTTGATGTGCTTGTAGAGGGTGAGCACCAGGTTGTTGGCCACGATCGAGTCGCCGGTGGCGAAGAAGGCCACCAGACGGCCGATCAGATGCTGTTCGGCGGGACTCATCTTCGCGAGGTCGGTGACGTCCGAGTGGAGGTCGACCTCCTCCACGGTCCAGGTGTTCTTGATCGCGTCCCGGTAGCGCTCGTAGAAGTCGGGGTACCGCATGGGGCGCAGGGTGAGTTCGAAACCCGGGTCGAGCAGGTTCCGGGTACGGGGAGCGGTGGTCATTACTGGCAGGCCTCGCAGGACTCGGGGTTCTCAAGGGAGCAGGCGACGGCCTCGGGGTCGGCGGCCGGCTGCGGGGTGGGGACAGGGGCGGGGGCGGGGCCGGTGGCGGCGGTGGGCTGCGCCCGGGCCGCGCGGGCGATGCGGGTCGCCGGCCGGGAGCGCAGGTAGTACGTGGTCTTCAGGCCCCGCTTCCAGGCGTAGGCGTACATCGAGGAGAGCTTGCCGATGGTCGGCGTCTCCATGAACAGGTTCAGCGACTGCGACTGGTCCAGGAACGGGGTGCGGTCGGCGGCCATGTCGATCAGGCCGCGCTGCGGGATCTCCCACGCGGTCCGGTACAGGCCGCGCACCTCCTCGGGGATCCAGGTGAAGCCCTGCACCGAGCCGCCCGCCTCGCGCAGCGCCTCGCGGGTCCGCGCGTCCCACACGCCCAGCCGCTTCAGGTCGTTCACCAGGTACGAGTTGACCTGGAGGAACTCACCGGACAGCGTCTCGCGCTTGAACAGGTTGGACACCTGAGGCTCGATGCACTCGTACACGCCGGCGATGGACGCGATGGTGGCGGTCGGCGCGATCGCCAGCAGCAGCGAGTTGCGCATGCCGACGGAGGCGATACGTTCGCGCAGCGCCGCCCAGCGCTCGGGCCAGACGAGTTCGGTGTCGTAGTGGTCGGGGTGCAGCACGCCCCGGGCGGTACGCGTCAGCTCCCAGGCCGGCAGGGGGCCGACGGGGGTCCCCGCTGCTTCGGAGTCCGCCCCGGATCCTGCCCCGGAGTCCGTCGCGGGCGTTCGGGGGCGTGCGGCGAGGTCGGCGGAGGTCTCGTACGCGGCGAGCATGATGCGCTCGGCGATCCGGGTGGAGAGCCGCCGGGCCCCGGGCGAGTCGAAGGGCAGGCGCAGGGCGAAGAAGACGTCCTGGAGGCCCATCACTCCCAGCCCCACCGGGCGCCAGCGCGCGTTGGAACGGCCCGCCTGCTCGGTCGGGTAGAAGTTGATGTCCACGACCCGGTCGAGGAAGGTGACGGCCGTGCGCACGGTCGCGTCCAGCCGCTCCCAGTCCAGGTCGTCGGCCGCCGGGTCGACGAGCGCGCCGAGATTGACCGAGCCCAGGTTGCACACCGCCGTCTCCCCGTCGCTGGTGACCTCGAGGATCTCGGTGCACAGGTTGGACGAGTGGACGACGTGGCCGGGCTCGGCGGTCTGGTTGGCGGTGCGGTTGGCGGCGTCCTTGAACGTCATCCAGCCGTTGCCGGTCTGGGCGAGGGTCCGCATCATGCGCCCGTACAGCTCCCGGGCGGGGATGGTCTTGCGCGCCAGGCCCGCGGCCTCGGCGGCCCGGTAGGCCGCGTCGAACTCCTCGCCCCACAGGTCGACCAGGTCCGGGACGTCGGACGGGGAGAACAGCGACCAGGCGGCGTCGGCGTCGACCCGGCGCATGAACTCGTCCGGCACCCAGTGCGCGAGGTTCAGGTTGTGCGTACGGCGGGCGTCCTCACCGGTGTTGTCGCGCAGCTCCAGGAACTCCTCGATGTCCGAGTGCCAGGTCTCCAGGTAGACCGCCGCCGCGCCCTTGCGCCGGCCGCCCTGGTTCACGGCGGCGACGGAGGCGTCCAGGGTCTTCAGGAACGGGACGATGCCGTTGGAGTGCCCGTTGGTGCCGCGGATCAGCGAGCCCCGGGAGCGGATGCGGGAGTAGGCCAGGCCGATGCCGCCGGCGTGCTTGGAGAGGCGGGCCACCTGGTGGTAGCGGTCGTAGAGGGAGTCCAGCTCGTCCTTGGGGGAGTCGAGGAGGTAGCAGGAGGACATCTGGGGGTGCCGGGTACCGGAGTTGAACAGGGTGGGGGAGGAGGGCAGGTACTCCAGGCGGCTCATCAGGCCGTACAGAGAGGCGACCTCGTCCACCGAGCGGGGGGTGCCGTCCTCGGCGAGACCGGCGGCGACCCGCAGCAGGAAGTGCTGCGGCGCCTCGACGACCTTGCGGGTGACCGGATGCCGCAGCAGATAGCGGCTGTACAGGGTGCGCAGCCCGAAGTAGCCGAAGCGGTCGTCCGCGCGGGGGTCGATCAGGGCGTCCAGACGGTCCGGGTGCAGCCGGACGAACTCGGCGGTCCGGTCCGCGATGAGGCCCTCGCGGTGCCCGGCGGCGATCGACGAGGTGAACGACGTGACCCCCTGCGAGGCGGCCTCGGCGCGGAGGCCGAGGGTCAGCAGCCGGGCGGCGAGCCGGGAGTAGACGGGGTCCTCGGAGATGAGCCCGGCCGCCGCTTCGGTGGCCAGCTCCCGCAGTTCGGCCTCGTCCGCATGGGCGGACCGGCCGCGCAGCGCGGCGGCGGCGACCCGGCCGGGGTCGGCGCCGGGGAGGTCGGCGGTCAGCTCGGTCAGGGTCCGCAGCAGCGCGGCACCGGGGCCGTCGCTCACGTCGTTCGCGTCGCTCATGTCGGTCACGGCGACCGCTGAAGCAGGATCGGCTGGCGCGATGGTCACGTGGGGCTCTCCCTCGCTCGGCACGGGGCCTCGGCGAGGGCAGGGGGCAGCACACGGGCACGCGAACGGGCCTCGCGTCCACCGGCCCATTCCGCGAGGCCCGGACGTCAGGCACCCGGACCGGACGGCCGGGCGCACTGTCGGCAGGTCCTCGGACTGAAGCCCGTGCGGGCACGCGGAAAACGCGAACACGCACAAGTACACCGTTGCGGGACAGTTCCGGATTCGCACCGGATTCCCCTGCGGCGACAGCGAGCATGAGCATACATCTTGTGCCGGGCGCTTTCGGCATGCCCATATCTTGTGTCTCGGTGGGTGCTGCGGCGCAGAGCCACCGTG
This sequence comes from Streptomyces sp. NPDC005774, assembly GCF_042871645.1. Classification (NCBI taxonomy): domain Bacteria; kingdom Bacillati; phylum Actinomycetota; class Actinomycetes; order Kitasatosporales; family Streptomycetaceae; genus Streptomyces; species Streptomyces sp. NPDC005774. The sequence goes on from NZ_JBIAIV010000003.1 coordinate 129,331, forward strand.
GTGTCAGAGCGTCAGCTCGTAGGTGAGCAGCGTGATGTCGTCCAGGTGCGGAACAGGGTTCCGGTCCCGCCCGGGAGAGCGGACGAAACCGAGACGCTCGTAGACGCGGTGGGCCGTACGCATCCCTCCGTGGCCCGTGCCCGGTCGGCACAGGCGCGGACGAGGGCCTCCCCGACACCCCGGCGCCGGGCGGCGCGGGCGACCGCGAGCATCCGGATCTCCGCCTCGCCGGGGCCGGCGATGTCGGCCATCGGCCCGCCGCGCGGTACGAACGTCACCCCGCCCAGCACTCTCCCCGCGTCGTTCGCCTCCGCCGTGCCGTCCGCTGCCCCGGCAAGCGACCCGGTCCCCTCCACGGCGACCAGTACCTCGGCGGCCGCGGCCCGCCCGGCGACGTTCCTGAGCTCACCGAGGTACGCGCCGCTCTCCCCGAAGTCGAGCAGCCCGTCACGCAGGTAGGCCTGCGCGGTGATCTCGCCGAGCTCCTCGAACTCGTACGGCTCCACCGGCCGGATGACGATGTCCGTGGGGCGAGTGTGCCCCACGGGTACGACAACGGGCCGCCGGAGACGTCCGGCGGCCCGTTGTCGTACCCGCGTACCGCGTCAGTGCTTGCCGTCGGCGGCCGTGTCGGCGGTGTCGGCCGTGTCCAGGGGCAGTTCGGTGCTGACGCCCGGAGCGCCCGCGTCCGCCGTGTAGTCCTGCGGCCGGGTCTCGTCGATGCCCTCGGGAGCCTTGACGGCCTTCAGGACGAAGGTCAGGCCGATCGTGACCAGGGCATTGATCACGAAGGCGGTGAGGCCGATGTAGCCGATCTCGCCGATACCCGGGATCTCCCCCGACGAGCCACCGAAGTGCTTCTGCGTCGGCGAGGCCACCCCGTACGCCGCGACCGTGCCGTAGACCATGCCGACCGCCCAGCCCGCGAGCAGCGCCCAGCGGTGGAACCAGCGGGTGAACAGGCCGCCCACCAGGGCGGGGAAGGTCTGCAGGATCCAGATGCCGCCAAGGAGCTGGAAGTTGATGGCGACCGTCTTGTCCATGGTGAGGACGAAGGCCAGCGCACCCACCTTCACGAGCAGCGAGACCACCTTGGAGACCTTGGTCTCCTGCGCGGGTGTCGCGTCGGGCTTGATGAAGTCCTTGTAGATGTTGCGGGTGAACAGGTTCGCGGCCGCGATCGACATGATCGCCGCCGGCACCAGCGCCCCGATGCCGATGGCGGCGAAGGCCACGCCGGCGAACCAGGCCGGGAACATGTTCTCGAACAACTGCGGGATCGCCAGCTGCCCGTTGCTGACCTCGACCCCGGCCGCGATCGCCATGAAGCCGAGCAGCGCCAGCAGGCCCAGCATCAGCGAGTACAGCGGCAGGAGCGTGGTGTTGCGGCGGATCACCTCACGGCTGCGCGAGGACAGCGTCGCGGTGATCGAGTGCGGGTACATGAACAGCGCGAGCGCCGAGCCCAACGCCAGCGTGGCGTAGGTCCACTGCCCCGCCTCGCCCGGCACCAGCGAACCGCGCGGCGCGCCCGTGGCCGGGTTGGTCTCGCTGTACGCCTCGCTCGCTTTGGCGAAGATGTCGTCGAAGCCGCCCAGCTTGATCGGGATGTAGATGATCGCCACCGCGATCACGAGGTAGATCAGCGTGTCCTTCACGAACGCGATCAGCGCGGGGGCCCGCAGACCCGACGAGTACGTGTACGCCGCCAGCACACCGAAGGCGATCAGCAGCGGCAGGTCCTTGACGAACCAGTTGGTGTCCTCGCCGCCGCCGACGCCCATCACGTCCAGCACGGCCTGGATGCCGACCAGCTGGAGTGCGATGTACGGCATCGTCGCCAGGATGCCGGTGACCGCCACCGCCAGCGACAGCCCCTTCGAGCCGAACCGGCCGCGCACGAAGTCGGACGTCGTCACATAGCCGTGCTTGTGCGAAACCGACCACAGCCGGGGCAGGAAGGTGAAGATCAGCGGGTAGACGAGGATGGTGTACGGCACGGCGAAGAAGCCCGCCGCTCCCGCCGCGTAGATCGCCGCCGGTACGGCCACGAAGGTGTACGCGGTGTACAGGTCGCCGCCGAGCAGGAACCAGGTGACCCAGGTGCCGAACGACCTTCCGCCCAGGCCCCATTCGTCGAGGCTGTGCTCGTTCGCCGCCTTGCGCCAGCGGGCGGCCAGGAAGCCCATCGCCGTCACGAGGACGAAGAAGAAGATGAAGACGGCGAGCGCCACGCCGTTCACGCCGTCGTTCATCGCTCGGCACCGCCCTTCGCCGCCGCGCGGGCGCGCTGATCACGCTGCCACAGCTTGTACGCGATCACCGTCAGTGCGGTGGAGATCAGCACCCACAGCATCTGGTACCAGTAGAAGAACGGGATGCCGATGAAGGCGGGGTCGGTCTTCGCGTACGAGCCGACCCACAGCATGGCCACGAACGGTGCTAAAAGGCAGACGCCGATGACGACGCGCGTGGGCGTCACCACCGGACCTCTGCTGGATTCTGGGGCTTGCGACATCGAACGACTCCGTCCCCTCGCTGATCGCCTGCGCTGCGCAATGCGCAGGAAATCTAGGTCAGCGCCGGAGCGGGGCGGAACCCCTCGTGGGGATTGCGTACTTAAACTCCACGGAAGGCTGACTCAAGAGCGGTGGATTCTCCATCAACCGTCCGGCTTGTGCTGTTCCGCCCACGACTCGCCACCGCCTCTCCGGGTGCTCCGGACTGCGGGGTCCGGCTGCGGGGGCCGGCGGTGAGATTCGGCGGTGGGTGGGGTCCGGCTTCGGGCTCAGTCCTGCGGGCGCTTCAGCCGGGCCACGAACTTGTACCGGTCGCCGCGGTACACCGAGCGCACCCATTCCACCGGCTGCCCGGCCCGGTCCAGCGAGTGCCGGGAGAGCATCAGCATCGGCAGCCCCACATCGGTGCCGAGCAGGCCGGCCTCGCGCGGGGTGGCCAGGGAGGTCTCGATGGTCTCCTCGGCCTCCGCCAGATGGACGTCGTACACCTCGGCGAGCGCGGTGTAGAGGGAGGTGTACTTGACCAGGCTGCGGCGCAGTGCCGGGAAGCGCTTCGCGCTGAGGTGGGTGATCTCGATGGCCATCGGCTCGCCGTTCGCCATGCGCAGCCGCTCGATACGCAGCACCCGCCCGCCGGCGGTGATGTCGAGCAGTGAGGCGAGCCCGTCGTCGGCGGTGATGTAGCCGACGTCCAGCAGTTGCGAGGTGGGTTCAAGACCTTGTGCCCGCATGTCCTCGGTGTACGAGGTGAGTTGCAGCGCCTGCGAGACCTTGGGCTTGGCGACGAAGGTGCCCTTGCCCTGGATGCGCTCCAGACGCCCCTCGACCACCAGCTCCTGGAGCGCCTGGCGCACGGTGGTGCGCGAGGTGTCGAAATCCGCCGCCAGGGTGCGCTCGGGCGGGACCGGGGTACCGGGAGGAGCCGTCTCCGTGATGTCGAGCAGATGCTTCTTCAACCGGTAGTACTTGGGCACGCGCGCCGTACGGACCGTGGCCCCGCCCTCGTTCTCCGTACTGCTGACGTCGGTGCTCATGCTCTGCCTTCCCGGCTCCGAGTGCCGAACGGCCGACACCCCATCGGTCCCGGCCCACATCGTGGCACGACCGCGGCCGGGGATGTTCCCCGTACGCTCCGTGATCCCCTCTGTATACCGCCGAGCCGGGGGTTGGTCTAGTCCACCGTGGCCGCCCGGGGGCGTGGCGGCCACGGGGCGGCCCGGGGCCGGGGAGCGGAGCGGGGAGTGCCCGGGGCTTCCGGTCAGATCCCCTGCCAGTCCGGCTTGCCGGCGTAGGTGCGCCGGAAGTAGTCCGCGAGCTTGAGCTTGGTCGCGGCGGCCTCGTCGACGACGACCGTGGCGTGCGGGTGCAACTGCAGCGCGGACGCCGGGCACACCGCGGCCAGCGGGCCCTCGACGGTCGCGGCGACCGCGTCCGCCTTGCCCTCACCGGTGGCGAGCAGGACCAGGTGGCGGGCCTCCAGGATGGTGCCGATGCCCTGGGTGATGACGTGGTGCGGGACCTGGTCGATGTCGTCGCCGAAGAAGCGCGCGTTGTCCACCCGGGTCTGCTCGGTCAGTGTCTTGATCCGGGTGCGCGAGACGAGCGAGGAGCACGGCTCGTTGAACCCGATGTGCCCGTCCGTGCCGATGCCGAGCAGTTGCAGGTCGACGCCGCCGGCCTCGGCCAGCCCCCTGTCGTACGCCTCGCACGAGGCCAGTACGTCCTCGGACGTGCCGTCGGGGCTCATGAAGGCGTCCGTGCCGATGCCGAGCGGTTCCAGGACCTCGCGCCGGAGCACCGAGCGGTAGGACTCGGGGTGGTCGGCGGGCAGCCCCACGTACTCGTCGAGCTGGGCGATCCTTGCCCGGGAGGTGTCCACGGCGCCGGAGCGCACCTGGGCCGTCAGTGCCTCGTAGACGGGCAGGGGTGTTGAGCCGGTGGCCACGCCGAGCAGGGCGTCGGGGGTACGCCGCAGGAGATCCGCCATGGCCCCGGCGATGAGTGCGCCGCCGGCCTTGGCGTCCGGAACGATGACAACTTCCACGCTGAGCCTGCCGTTCTGGGAGGGGAATCGTCTGGGGCCGGCCCCGGAGGGGAGCGGGGCAGCCATGTGGTTTAGACCAATCTCAATCTAGCAGAGCGGAGAGTCCGCTCCCGGGCGAAGGTGGCGGCGTTTCCCGTGGGAGTCCGCTCCCGGCCTCTTCTCGGCGTCCCGGCGCGGGCGGTCGCGGCCCGCCGACCGGAATGACCATGCGATTCCGTTCCCCGGCGCACGCTTGCGGGATAGGGTGCGTGGCGGATGCCCTTATGCCCGCTCATCCGTTGTTCCGCTCATCCGTTTCCCCGATGGGCGTGTGAGCATGTGATCACACGATCGCGTGATCACGAAAAAAGACAACAATGAACAGTCCCCGACACGTGGACACGGGTAGTGGTCTAGTCCACAATGCGTAACAGTACAGCGCACGCAAGCCTGCCTTCCCCGCACAGGAAGGTGGACCGAGGACCCGGAGCTCTCTGCCCTGACTGCCCCGGATCCTCATCCCTCGGCCGAACGGGACCGCACACCCCGCGGCCGATGTCGCTCCGGGCTGCGGTGCCGGGAGGGCTGAGGGTCCCTCTCAGGCGCCGCGGCCCGCGGGTGCTTCCGGGGGAGGGTGCGACGTCCCGGGTACGCTCGCTGACGTGCCCTCCATGAACGAACTCGTACACCAGCACACCGCTCTCGACGAATCCGATCTCGAGTGGCTCCATCTGCTGGTCTCGGAGTGGCAGCTGCTCTCCGACCTCTCCTTCGCCGACCTGGTCCTGTGGGTCCCCACCCGTGACGGCACCCGCTATGTCTCCGTCGCCCAGATGAGGCCCAACACCGGCCCGACCTCGTACCAGGACGACATGGTCGGCCATCTCGTCCCGCGCGGTCGCCGCCCCATGCTGGACGCGGCCCTGGACGAGGGGCGGATCGTGCGCGAGGGCGACCCGGAGTGGCGCGAGGAGGTGCCGGTCCGTGTCGAGTCCATTCCCGTACGGCGGGAGGGTCGCGTACTCGGGGTCATCGCGCGCAACACCAACCTGCTCACCGTGCGTACTCCCAGCCGGCTGGAGCTCACCTACCTCCAGAGCGCCTCCGACCTCGCGCAGATGATCGCGGCCGGTGCCTTCCCGTTCGCGAACCAGCAGCTCGACATGGACGCGCTGCCCCGTGTGGGGGACGGACTGATCCGGCTCGACGCCGAGGGGGTCGTCCAGTACGCCTCGCCGAACGCCCTGTCCGCCTACCACCGGATGGGTCTGGCGGCCGACCTGGTCGGCCACCACCTCGGCCGGACCACCGCCGAACTGGCGCCTTCCCGTGGGCCGGTGGACGAGGCGCTGGAGAAGGTCGCCAGCGGCTGGGCGCCGCGCGAGTTCGAGATCGAGGCGCCCGGCGGGGTGATCCAGTTCCGGGCGATCCCGCTCAAGCCGAAGGGAACCCGCATCGGTTCGCTGGTCCTGCTCCGGGACGTCACCGAACTTCGCCGCCGTGAACGGGAGTTGATCACCAAGGACGCGACCATCCGGGAGATACACCACCGGGTGAAGAACAACCTCCAGACGGTGGCGGCACTGTTGCGCCTCCAGGCCCGGCGGATCGGCTCCGAGCGCGGCCGCGCGGCGCTGGAGGAGGCGGTGCGCCGGGTCGGTTCCATCGCGATCGTGCACGAGACGCTCTCCCAGAACCTGGACGAGCGGGTGGAGTTCGACGAGATCGCCGACCGTGTCCTGGCGATGGTCGCCGAGATCTCACCGGGCAAGGTCACCGGCCGGCGCACCGGCCGCTTCGGCATACTCGACGCGGAGGTCGCCACCCCGCTGTCGATGGTGCTGACGGAGGTTCTGCAGAACGCCCTGGAGCACGGCTTCCGTGAGGGTGACACCGGCACGGTCGAGGTGACCGCGGTCCGCGGCGGCACCACCAAGGAGGCTCGCCTGCTGGTCACCGTCCAGGACGACGGCGTCGGCCTGCCCGAGGACTTCGACCCGCACACCGCCGGAAACCTGGGGCTGCACATCGTACGGACCTTGGTCGAGGGTGAGTTGGGCGGCACTTTCGACATGGTGACGGCCCCGGACGGGGGCGCGCGGGTGATCCTGGACGTGCCGGTGGCCATGGACAAGTAACGAAGAGTGACGTGCGCCAGTGATGTGGACCGGTGGCGTGGACCGCCGAGACGGGCCACGGACATGGGTGGGTGACGTGGGTCCGTGATGTCGGCGAGCAGCGAAGAGCCCCGGACGGGTACCCGTCCGGGGCTCTTGCTTGACTGATGGGTTCCCCTCCGGCTCGAGATGAGCCGGGACTCGGGGAGCACCGGGGGACTGCGTGCTGCGGCTCGGGGGCGGGATATGCGTACGCGCTGTACGCGCCGCCAAGCTCAGGCTGTCAGCAGGGGTGGGTTGTCAGGCGGAGGCCTGACGGGCCCGGTTGCGGGCGGCGCGGCGCTTCATTGCGCGGCGCTCGTCCTCGCTGAGACCACCCCAGACGCCGGAGTCCTGACCGGACTCGAGTGCCCACTGAAGGCAGCTCTCGATCACCGGGCAGCGACGGCAGACGGCCTTGGCTTCCTCGATCTGCAGCAGCGCAGGACCGGTGTTGCCGATGGGGAAGAAGAGCTCGGGGTCTTCCTCGCGGCAAACGGCGTTGTGACGCCAGTCCATGGCTGCTACCTCTCCTTGGTATGAACTACATGTGGCTTGTGAATGTGAACGCTTTCACGAATCCCCCAACAAGTGAAGGGCCGAACGCCAGGTTCCCTGGCGTGGTCCTTGGGATTGAAGAGGGGTTCCGGTGATCTGTGGAGGCTGGTGTTGCGGGCCGTCCCGATCGCCATGTAGAGACTCGCAAACCTCGGCGACGGATACAACCCCTTCCGGAAAGTTTTTTTTGATTCATCGGTGTCGACTAGGTCACAGCCGTACTTCCATGGGGTGGATCCTGGCCTAAACGTTCGAGTGAAAGGACTTTAGCGTTTTCCGCTCACACAATCACACGCAGTGCACGGCGAACGCCTGTGAACGTCACGCTGGTTCGCAGTCCGAGGTGGTCACCGTCCATCTGGAGGGGCAGTGGCACCTTCGAATGCAAGGTGAACTGGGTCAGATCGTGCCTCGCGGTCACATGCCTGCCCCGGGGTCCGCGCTCGGGGGACGAAGTGAGCAACTGGGTGCCATACCGGGCAAGGGCGGAGGCGGACAGCCGCTTCAGACCGAAGATGTCGAGGCCAGTATCGAACGAGGCCTTAGGTGACGCGTAGATCGGGCGATTGCCGAGAAACGTCCACGGGGAGGCGTTCGAGACTATGGAGAGCGCCAGGTCCCTGACCGGTTCCTCACCCGGCTGCTCGAGCGTTATCACGCCGTGCAGGCGGTGCGGTTCACCGATCAGCTGACGCGCGACCTGACGCATGTACAGCGCGTGAGTGGACTTCTTGCCGCGCTCCCGGTGCTGTTCCACCCGGCCGACCACCCCGGCGTCGAAGCCCAGCCCCGCGTTGAAGGTGAACCAGCGGGGTGGCACGCCTTCGTCGTCCGTTCCCGGTGTGCCCGACGTCAGGCCCAGGCCGACGGTGCGTTCGCGGCCCTCGCGCAGGGCGTCCAGCAGGGCGCCGGTGGCCTCCACGGGGTGGTTGGGCAGGTCCAGGGCACGGGCGAAGACGTTGGTGGAGCCGCCGGGGACCACGGCGAGACCGGGCAGCTGCTCCGGGTCGGGGCCGGCGTGCAGCAGGCCGTTGACAACCTCGTTGACCGTACCGTCGCCGCCGAGAGCCACCACCAGGTCGATGTCGTCGCTCTCCGCCGCCTGCCGGCCCAGGTCGTGCGCGTGGCCGCGGTACTCGGTGGTGACCGCCTCCAGCTTCATCTCGCTGGCGAGGGCGTGGATCAGCACATCGCGCGTGCGCGCACTTGTGGTGGTTGCCGCCGGATTGACCACGAGAAGTGCACGCATGCGTTGCAGGGTACCTACTGGGTGGTACCGGGGCCCAGCCCGAGGTGAGGTCGGGAGCGGGGACAGGGCGGGCCCGGAGACGCGACCAGCGACGGGTCCGGGACGAACCGGGACAGGGCCGGGGGAACCGGGGACGGAGTCAGGGACGGCACGGACGGAGGAGGGGCGTGAACCTCGACACGGGGGCGCGCGGGGCGAGGGCTACCCTTCAGGGGTGAGCAGCGAGCAGACCCCCACCACCGCCCCGGCCCCCGCCGGCCCCCGCCCGCGCCGCCTGACGTACGCCGCGGGGCTCGCCGCCCTGGAAGGGCTGGCTCTGCTGATCGGCGGGGTCTGGATGCTGGTCTTCGGGCTCATGGGAGAGCCGGACGACCGGCAGCAGGCCGTCACCGGCGGAGTGACGCTCGCGGCTCTCGCCCTGCTGCCGCTGCTTGCCGCGCGCGGGCTGCTCGGCCGCCGCGGCTGGAGCCGCGGCCCGGCCGTCATCACCCAACTCCTGGCCCTGCCGGTGGCCTACAACCTGCTGCAGTCCGACAGCGTGGCCATCCCGGCGGGGATCGTGCTCGCGGTGGTGGCCGTCACGGCCCTGGTTCTGCTGCTGAACCCCGAGACGACCCGGGCCCTCGGTATCCGGGGCCCCGGGAACGCAGAGAAGTAACGCCCCACGGCCCGGGGCACGGCCCGGGCCGCCTCTCGGGACTCACTCCTCCACGAGCAGCTTCTCCCGCAACTGGGCCAGCGTGCGGGCCAGCAGCCGGGAGACGTGCATCTGGGAGATGCCCACCTCCTGGGCGATCTGCGACTGGGTCATGTTGCCGAAGAAGCGCAGCAGCAGAATCCGCTTCTCGCGCGGAGGCAGGTCCTCGAGCAGCGGCTTCAGCGACTCGCGGTACTCCACCCCCTCCAGCGCCTCGTCCTCCGAGCCCAGGGTGTCCGCGACCGCCGGGGACTCGTCGTCGGTGTCGGGAACGTCCAGGGACAGCGTGGAGTACGCGTTGGCGGACTCCAGGCCTTCCAGGACCTCCTCCTCGGAGATCGCCAGCTTCTCGGCGAGTTCGTGGACCGTGGGGGAGCGGCCGTGCTGCTGCGAGAGCTCGGCCGTCGCCGTCGTCAGCGCCAGCCGCAGCTCCTGCAGTCTGCGGGGGACGCGTACCGCCCAGCCCTTGTCGCGGAAGTGCCGCTTGATCTCGCCGACGACCGTCGGGGTCGCGTACGTCGAGAACTCCACGCCACGGTCCGGGTCGAAGCGGTCGACCGACTTGATCAGGCCGATGGTGGCGACCTGGGTGAGGTCGTCCAACGGCTCTCCGCGGTTGCGGAAGCGGCGCGCGAGATGCTCGACGAGCGGCAGATGCATGCGGACCAGCCGGTTGCGCAGCTCCGCGTACTCCGGAGTGCCGTCCTGCAATGTGCGCAGCTCGAGGAACAGAGCACGCGCCCCGCTGCGGTCCTGCGGGTCGCGCTGCGCGCCGTGCGTGCCCGGGGAGTCCGGCGTGCGCCGTGCGCCCGGCGCGCCCGGCGTCCGCGGCACCTCACTCTCGGCGTGTCGCTCGTGCTCGTTCATCGTTCCGCCCGTCGCCCTTCCCCGAGCGCTCGCCTCGTCCCCCGCCGTCGGCTCCGCACGCGCCCGGTCTCTCCTGTGGCCGGGGGAGGCACCGGGCCACCCGGCACCGGGCCTGCTCCGCGCGGCGGCGTCGTGCTGCCCGCCGTCCGGAGCACCGGCCACCGCGGAGTCGTCCTCCGGATGCGGCCGGGCCTGTTCCGGGATGGCGTCGATGCCGTCGATGCCATCCGGAATCCGCTCGGCCGGCAGTTCGCGCGTGCCGCGTTCTTCGTCCCGCACCGGCCCGTCCTCGTTCCTCACGCCGGCCCGGGTCCCGCGCCGCGCTGTTTGTAGAGGCTGATCGAAACGGTTTTGTCCTCGTCCACGGCGGAGGAGACCTTGCCCGCGAGAGCGGACAGCACGGTCCACGCGAAGGTGTCACGCGCAGGGGCGTGGCCGTCCGTGGTGGGCGCCGAGACGGTGACCTCGAGCGAGTCGTCGACGAGGCGGAAGAAACAACTGAGCACCGAACCCGGCACGGCCTGCTGAAGCAGGATCGCGCAGGCCTCGTCGACCGCGATGCGCAGGTCCTCGATCTCGTCGAGGGTGAAGTCCAAACGGGCCGCGAGGCCGGCCGTGGCCGTACGCAGCACCGACAGGTAGGCCCCCGCGGCCGGCAGCCGGACTTCCACGAAGTCCTGGGTCGCGGGCTCGCCTGCGATCTGGGACACCCTCACCTCCAAGGTGGTACAAGCGTTCAGGATCGGGGTCGCCCCCGGATAACGCGATACGTGGTTCAGCGGTGACGCTACCGCGCTCCGGATGGTCCTGTCCCCGGGACCCCGACCCGATGTGATTACCCATAGTAAAGCTATGGATACGTTCCGTGGCTAGGGGTCTGTGGGCCCGAATGGGAAGAGCGCGCGCCGGATTGACGTACCCAGACGTCAGACGGTCGAACCGTCCGGTACCGGAGTCCTCTCGGGGGCATATCGGAAGACGTCCGGAAGCCCTTGCCCACAGGCTCGCCTGCTCACGGGAAAGGGCGCCCGGTGACGACGGCCGCGACCGTGCTCCCGCGCGGGAACGCGTTTTCCTCCGCCAGGGCGACAAGGGCGTAAAGCAACTTGGCGACATAGACACGTTCGACGGGTACGCCGTGACGGTGCTCGAAGTCCGCGGCGAACGCGTCGAGTTCCGGGGTGGTCCGGGCGTAGCCGCCGAAGTGAAAGCGATCGTCCAGACTCCAGTCGCCGCGCGGACCGCCGAACGCCTCGGCCTGCAGTCCCCGTATCCCGGCGGCCAGGAAGCCGCCCTTGAGCACCGGAACGCCCAGCGCGCGCCCGTCCGGGCCGAGTCCGGAGGCCAGCCCGGCGAGCGTCCCGCCGGTGCCGCACGCCGTCGCGACCACGTCCGCCCGGCCGGCCAGTTCCTCCCCGAGCACCTGGCAGCCGCGCACGGCGAGGGCGTTGCTGCCGCCCTCGGGGACGACGTACGCGTCCTCGGCGTCCGCCTCGCGCAGCATGACCGCGAGGGCCGCCGACGCGGTCTTGCCGCGGTAGGTCGCCCGGTCGACGAAGTGCAGCCGCATGCCGTCGGCCACGCACCGGGCCAGCGAGGCGTTGAGGGGGCGGCCGGCGAGTTCCTCGCCGCGCACCACGCCGACCGTGGGCAGCCCCAGCAGCCGTCCGGCGGCGGCGGTGGCCCGCAGATGGTTGGAGTAGGCGCCGCCGAAGGTGAGCACCGTCCGTCCGGTCGCCGCCGACAGGTTCGGCGCGAGTTTGCGCCACTTGTTCCCGATCAGCTCCGGGTGGATCAGATCGTCCCGCTTCAGTACCAGCCGGACCCCGCGCCGCTCGAACCGTTCGTCCACGACGTCCTGCACCGGCGAGGGCAGCCGGGGGCGCAGGCCCGCGAGACCTCCGTGACCGGCGGGGGCGGCGAAGGATGCGGAGGCCGGGGCGGCGGAGGCTGCGGGATCGGGGGCGGTGCGGGTGTCCGGCGTCGGGCCGGTGTCGGGATCGGGGATGTCCGGGCTGGTCACGGGGTCATTGTCGCCCGGCGGGGGCGGCGGGGCGCCGGGTGGGGGCGGCGGGGCGCCGGGTGGGTCGGACCGGGGAGCGAGCATGGCCGGATTTCGCCGTTGTCGACCCGGACCCGGGCGAACGCGTGGCCGATGTGCGCCGTCAGCCCGAACTGCCGCTCGGGGCCGGCGCGCCGGTGCCGGGGTGCCCGGCGGGTGTGGATTGCCCGGTGCCGGGGCGATGCCCGCGCCGTCGACGGCGGACGAGGCCGATCAGGGACGGGCCTCCCCCAAGACACCACAGGGCGATCACCGGGTCGCAGATCGCGCAGCCCAGCGACGAGGTGTGGGCGAACGGGATGATGGGGTTGCCCTTGAGGTGGTGGACGACGTCCCATGTGGTGTGCAGCAGCCAGCCGATGCCGATGAACGTCCACGAGTCCAGGCCGCGGAACGCCATGTAGGTGATCAGCGCGGTGAAGGCGAACTCCCAGCCGCCCAGGCCGCCCCCGCTGAGGTAGGCGGCGCCCGCACCGGCGAGCATGACGGCGTTCAGGCGCCGCCGGTGCGGCTCGCGGACGAAGGACATCAGCAGTGCGTAGAGAACACCGATGACCACGGGGGCGACGTACTGCATGGCGGGGCCTTTACCTGGGAGGACCTGGGACGACTCACCACGCTAGAAGCGTGTGCGCCGCGTCCCCAGGGGGCCGGGCGACAGTTTCCGACGGATTGTCGCCGGCCCGGTCCCGGCCCTCCTCCTCCCGTACGCGGGTGGGCCCGTGTGCGTCACTTGAGCCGGTCGCGGATCCGCTCCCGCATCGACGCCATCGTGAATCCGCGCGGGTCCACCTTTCCGGGCTGCCACTCCAGGTGCCCGATCACCGACCGCTCGTTCCAGCCGTGGCGGCGGCAGACCGCGGCGGCGGCTCTCTCGATGGCCTCCAGTTGCGCCGCGGGCCAGGGATCCTTCCCGTCGCCCAGGTTCTCGCACTCGAAGCCGTAGAAGTACCGGTTGCCGTCGGTGTTCTGCTCGTTGTCCGCGGGCAGCCCCTTCTCCGCGATCACCGCGCGCAGGACGTCGTCGTCGCCCAGGCCGGCGTGGTTGGCGCGACCGTAGCCGACGAGGTGAACCCTGCCGTCCTTGGTGATGACGCCGTGGCACAGGGGCCCCGGCAGGCCCGAGTAGCCCTTGCGGCACAGGTCCACGGTCCGGGCGCTGCCCTGGGTGACCGTGTGGTGGATCATCACGCCGTGCACCGGCCCCCAGGGACCCTTGTGATTGCGGTTGTGATCGCGCCAGTCGCCGACCTGGACGACCGTGAGACCCTCCGCCTTCAGAGCGCTCAGGAACGCGCTCGCGGACATGGGTGGGGCCATGAGCCGCGCCTCCTTCTCGCAGCGCGACGACTGCCGGTCGCAGCCGCCTCGTACCGGTGCTTGTACCTAAACGGAGCGAACGCAACCAATCGTTCGGTCCCTGTGCGAGCCGATCCGGACAATGTCCGGCCACGGGAGCGCCGCTGAACGGAATCCCCATGAATGCCCACACAGGCGAAGATCCATTCCCGCTCATTCGGGTAATACCGCGGGCACGTTCCGTGAGGAAAGCTTTGCCGCGGAGACCGACGCCCGGCACGGATGGGCGCCGGTCACAACTGGGAGGGCAATTCTTTATGTCGGTAGGCGAAGAGGTCCGCACCGAGCAGACCCGGCAGCAGCAGAGCCTCGGCACGGCCGCGGCGCGGAACCTGGCCACCACCACCAAGTCCGTACCGCAGATGCAGGAGATCAGCTCGCGCTGGCTGCTGCGCATGCTGCCCTGGGCGGACGTGCAGGGCGGGACGTACCGGGTGAACCGGCGGCTGACGTACGCCGTCGGCGACGGACGCGTGACGTTCGTGAAGACCGGCGACCGCGTCGAGGTCATCCCGGCCGAGCTGGGCGAGTTGCCGGCCCTGCGGTCGTACGAGGACGAGGAGGTGCTCTCGGAGCTGGCCGCCCGCTGCCGGCAGCGGGAGATCGAGGCCGGCCAGGTGATCGCCTCGTTCGGCAGCCCGGCCGACGAGGTGTTCCTGCTGGCGCACGGCCGGGTCGAGAAGGTGGGGACCGGCCCCTACGGCGACGACGAATCCCTCGGAGTCCTCGCCGACGGCGCCTACTTCGGCGACCAGGCGTTGCTGGACGAGGGCGCCATCTGGGAATACACCACCCGCACCCTGACCGCCTGCACCGTGCTCGTGCTGCCGCGTGACGCCGTCGAGCAGGTCGCCGAGCGGTCCGAGACCCTGCGCGGGCACCTCCAGCAGCAGCGCTCCGTCCCCAGCCAACGCACCAACAAGTACGGCGAGAAGGAGATCGACCTCGCGGCCGACCACAGCGGGGAGCCGGACATCCCGCACACCTTCGTCGACTACGAGGCCAGGCCCCGCGAGTACGAACTGAGCGTCGCCCAGACCGTGCTGCGCATCCACTCACGCGTGGCCGACCTCTACAACCAGCCCATGAACCAGACGGAGCAGCAGATCAGGCTGACCGTCGAGGCGTTGAAGGAGCGCCAGGAGCACGAACTCGTCAACAACCGGAGTTTCGGCCTGCTGCACAACTGCGAGTACGACCAGCGGATCCAGCCGCACGACGGCGTACCCGCCCCCGACGACCTGGACGAACTGCTCAGCAGGCGGCGCGGCACCAAGCTGCTCCTCGCCCACCCGCGCGCGATCTCCGCCATCGGCCGCGAACTCAACAAGCGGGGACTGGTCCCGGAGACCATCGACATGGCCGGCAACCGCATCCCCACCTGGCGGGGCGTGCCCATCTTCCCGTGCAACAAGATCCCGGTCACCGAAGAGCGTACGACCTCCATCATCGCCCTGCGTACCGGTGAGGAGGAGCAAGGCGTCATCGGTCTGCGGGCCTCCGGCATCCCCGACGAGATCGAGCCGAGCCTCTCCGTGAGGTTCATGGGCATCAACGAACAGGCCATCATCAAGTACCTGGTCACGGCCTACTACTCGGCCGCGGTCCTGGTGCCGGACGCGCTCGGCGTCCTGGAGAACGTCGAGATCGGTCGCTGGCGGTGACCTTCAGGGATCTCTCGGCTCGCACGCCGTGTCCCCGCCCGTCCGGGCGGGTACACCCCGGGGGTACGCGCGCGACGCCGGCGGAAGCGCCACCTCCGGCCATCCTCCGAGACGCGTCCAGAGGTGAGTTCATGACGGAGTCCGTGACCGGGCTCACAACGGAGACGGAGGACGAGCACTCTCCCGTCGAGGGCCACGAGGCGACGCTTCTGCTCGAGCGGGCGCGGGCCGAGGTCGACCCGGTGCTCCGGGCCGCCATCGGCTCGCTGCCCGGCCCGCTGCGCCGGATCGCCCGCTACCACTTCGGCTGGGAGCACGCGGACGGGACCCCGGCCACCGGTGGTTCCGGCAAGGCGATCCGCCCCGCCCTGGTTCTCGCCGCGGCCTCCGCTCTCGGCGGTCCCGCGGCACGGGCGACGGCCGTCCGGGCAGCCGCCGCGGTGGAACTGGTGCACAACTTCACGTTGCTGCACGACGACGTGATGGACCGGGACACCACCCGGCGCCACCGGCCCACCGTATGGACCGTGTTCGGCGATGCCGACGCGATCCTCGCAGGGGACGCCCTCCACGCCCTCGCCCTGCGGCTGCTCGCGCAGGACGCGCACCCGTCGGCCCCGGCCGCGGTGGCCCGGCTCGCGGACTGCGTCGTGGAACTGTGCGCGGGACAACAGGTGGACACAGCCATGGAAGGGCGCGCTCCCGACGAGGTCACCCTCGACGAGACGCTGGCCATGGCCGAGGCGAAAACGGGCGCGCTGCTCGGCTGCGCCTGCGCGCTCGGCGCGCTGTACGCGGATGCCGGGGCGGCGGACGTGGCAGCACTGGACGCGTTCGGCCGTGAGGCGGGGCTGGCCTTCCAGTTGATCGACGACGTGATCGGCATATGGGGGGACCCGCGCCGTACCGGCAAGCCCGCCGGCGCGGATCTGGCCGCCCGCAAGAAGTCCCTGCCGGTGGTCGCCGCGCTCACCTCCGGCACCCCGGCGGCGTCCGAACTCGCCGCGCTGTACGCGGCCCCGCACGCGGAGGAGGACCTGGAGCACATCGCCCTGACCGTGGAACGGGCGGGCGGCCGCGACTGGGCGCAGGCCCAGGCCGCCGACCGTATGGCCCGGGTGATGCAGGAACTCGCCCGTGCGGTGCCGGACCCGGAAGCGGCGGGCGGACTGCTGGCCCTCGCCGAGTTCGTGACACGGCGCACCACCTAGGCGGCCCGGGCCGCGGCGCCCCGCACTTCCCCACGGTGTGCGGGGCCCTGCGGCGTCTTCTGGCTCTGCCCTGTCGCGGCAGGGCAGAGGGCTTCCGGCGGGCGGCCGTAGCCGTCCTCCCTTCGGGGATCGTCGTCCCGATAGGGTCAACCCCCGTACGGTAGGCGAGGGTTGAGACGGAGGGGCGGACATGGGTGTGGCGATCCGGACGGCCGGGGACGGGGACCGGGAGCTGTTGGTCCGGCTCCTGGACGAGGCGTTCCAGGACGACCCGGTCAGTGGCTGGGTCTTCCCGGGCACGGAGTACCGCCGTACGACGCACCACAGGCTGATGGGAGCCTTCACCGACATCGTGCTCGCCGGGGGACGCATCGACGTCACGGAGGACGGCTCGGCGTGCGCGCTGTGGATGTCGATGCCGGCGGACGACCACGGCGCCGGGGACCCGGCGGACGACGAGGGGCCGGCGCAGGTGCGCCGGGCCGTCGACCCGGAGAACGAGCGGGTGGAGATGATCGGCCGGCTGACGGCGGACGTCCACCCCACCGGGCGGGCCCACGAGTACCTGTGGATGATCGGCGTGGCGCCCGGCCGTCAGGGCGAGGGGCTCGGCACCGCGCTCATCGGTTCGGTCCTCGACCGCTGCGACCGTGAGGGGCTGCCCGCCTATCTGGAGGCGAGCAGTGCCCGCAGCCGCCTGTTGTACGAACGCCTCGGTTTCGTCCCCGCCGGCGAGCCTCTGCCACTCCCGGACGGCCCCCACATGTGGCCGATGTGGCGAGAACCCCGCACCCCGTGACCGGCCGGCGCCCCGCCCGCGCCCGCCCGGGCCAGGCTGAGCACGCCCGCGCCCGGTCGAGTCGGTTTTCCGTCCCATCAGGGACGTTCGGCCCTGGCTGCCGGCGTGCGTCCCCGCTTCACTGGCTCTCGCGAGGACCGGTCGGCGAGGACTGTCAGGGGCGAGATGAGCACAACGGCACGCGACAACGGGGCGGCAGGCGACCAGGTGCCGGGCGGCGGGGCGGCGGGCCGGGAGATCGCGGCGGTCGGGCACGCCGACCTGACCCCGCACGCACTCGCGCTGGTGGAGTCCGCGTTCCTGGAGCGGCTGGAGCGGCTGGAGCGGCTGGAGCGACGGGAACGGCACGTCGAGCCGGGGCCGGTCATGGTGCGCTGCGGTGCGGGAGCGCCGCTGGCGTTCGGCCGGGCGGCGAGTGCGTCGGGCCACCGCCTGGTCGTGGTCATCCCCACACACAACGGTGTCCCCGCCATGCCGCCCCGGCGCGACCGGATGGCCACCGGTGAACTGCTGAACCTCGCCGACCAGGCGAGGCTCCTGTCGTACGACCCGAACCACCGGGATTCCTGCGTCGGCGCGGACGAGCGGATGATCGCCACCAGCGGCCTGCTCCTGGCGGTCTGGGACGGGTCCCCGTCCAACGGCCGTGATGCCACCGCCCACTTGGTGACGTACGCCCGAGCCCGGGGCATCCCCGTGGAGGTCGTGTGGCCCACGGGAGCCGAACGCGGGGCGGGAGAGGCCATACCCGCCCCTCCCGCCGCCCTCCCCGTCAGGGAGGCCGCGGAACCGCCCGGCACGCACTATTCCTGAGTCCGTTCCCCCACCCGTTTCTCCGCCGCCTCCGGCACGATCGTCGCCACGATCCGTTCCACGAGCCCGTCCGGCACGCTCACCCCGGGCAGTACGCCGTCCAGGACGCCCGGCAGCGTCAGGTGCTCCAGGATCAGCCCGAGCATGGCCAGGTACAGCACCGCCACCGTCTCGTCGCCGCCCGGAAGCCCGGCGGCCCGCTGGAACTCCATGCCCTCCACGAGGTCGCCACGGACCGAGGCGGTGTAGGAGGCGAGCAGCCCGGGGCGCCGGGTGGCCTCCAGCCGCATCTCCAGCAGGGCCAGCCAGCTCGTGCGGTCACCGGTCGCACGAGCCATCAGGTCGTGCATGAACGCGGCGACGAGTGAGCGGTCCCGCGGCCGGGCCAACAGCTCGGCGACGATCGCGGGGTCGGGCGCGAGCCGTATGTGCAGCCGGGCGTCGATCTGGCGCAGCAGGTCGTCCCGTCCGCCGAAGTAGTTGGAGGCGGTCCCCACCGGCACCCCGGCCTGCGCGTCCACCGCGCGGAACGTCAGTCCCCGGGCCCCTTCGCGGGCGAGCACCTCGACCCCGGCATCGACCAGGGCCGTGCGGCGTTCAGGGTTGGCGACCATGTGGAATCCCTTTCCTCACTTGATTCGACCTCCGGCCCGCGGCGGTAAATCCCTTGCAACCACTACAACTGAAGTACTACAACTGGAGTGGTTCACGGACGAGGCAGCCTACGGAAAGAGACCGCGTTGCGAAAGCTCACCTACTTCATCGCCTGCTCCATCGACGGCTTCATCGGGGATCCGGAGGGCGACGCGTCGGCGATGATGCGCTTCGTCGACGAGGAGTTCTTCGCGTTCCTCAAGACGGAATACCCGGAGACCCTCCCGACCCACGGCCGCCGCCCGCTCGGCATCGACGATCTGCCGAACCGGCGGTTCGACACGGTCGTCCAGGGCCGCGCCAGCTACGACATCGTGCTGAAGGGCGGCATCACCAGCCCATACGCCCACCTGCGCGAGTACGTCGCCTCGCGCACGCTGAAGGAGTCGCCCGACCCGAACGTCGAGATCATCGCCGACGACCTGGTGAGCCGGGTCAGGGAGCTGAAGGCCGAGGACGGCGAGCTCGGCATCTACCTGTGCGGCGGCTCCGTGCTCGCCGGTGAGCTGCTCGACGAAATCGACGAGCTGGTCATCAAGACGTACCCGATCGTGCAGGGCGCCGGCATGCCGATGTTCGGCGCGGGCTTCTCGGTGACGGAGTTCGCCCTCGAGTCGGTGCGTACGTTCAAGAACGGGGTGCTGGTGCGCACGTACAGCAGGAAGCGCTGAACCGGAGCCGGGCCCACCCTGGGGGTTATGGGCAGCGCCGAATCGATCTGTCCCTCCTGCGGACAGCCGGCGGAGACGGTCGTCCGGCGTCACAAGACGCTGGGCGCCTGGGTCCCGACCTGGGTCCCAGGACCGTGCGGCACCTCGGACTGCGACAAGAACCCCGACCGCGAACCCGCCGGTTCCCCCCGGTCCGAGCACACCGGCAGCACGGCCCCCGCACCGGAAGCGGGCCCGGGCTGACCCCGGGCAGGCGAGAACGGCTCCCGATCACGCGGAACGCGTGAGCTGTTCCCGTACCCACTCGGGGTCGGGATTGACGTGAGGCCGGCCTGCCACGACGACCGTGGGCACGGTCTCGTTGCCGCCGTTGGCGGCCCTCACAGCTGCCGCGCCGGCGGGGTCGCGCCAGATGTCGACCCAGTGCAGCCGCCGGGCGCCGCGGCCCAACCGCAGGCGCAGACGCAGACAGTAGGCGCAGCCCGGCCGCCAGAAGACGACCGGCCGGCCGTCTGCCTCGCTGCGGCGTTGCGCCTGCAGCGCGCTGATCGACCTCGGGAGGACCAGCGGCGAGTTCACGCCCGCGAGCAGTGCGAACAGCAGGAGGAGTGCCACGGCTGAGCCGGGTTTCCCCTTGAGGGCGGGCGAAGTCGCCACGACTGAGCCACTGGGCACCAGCAGCATGGGCAGAATCCACGCACGCGTCATGAGGCCGCAGGCTATTCATGAGCCGGCGTCTGCCGTGCGGGGGACGGCTCCCGTCCCTGTCCACCGTCGCCGGAGACGACCGCACCCGGACCGTCATGGACGCCGTGTTCGGCGGTCTGCGGGCCGGGTGCGGACAGGTGGACCAGGCGACCAGTGGAATCGCAGGTCAAGCAGCATGATCGAAGATCAAGCCTTCTTGGTCTCCCAGAAGATCTTGTCGATCTGGGCGATGTAGTCCAGCGCCTTCTGGCCGGTGGCCGGGTCGGTCGAAGCCTTGGCGGCCGACAGAGCCTTCAGGGCGTCGTTGACCAGCTGGTGCAGCTCCGGGTACTTCTCGAAGTGCGGGGGCTTGAAGTAGTCGCTCCACAGGACGGAGACGTGGTGCTTCGCCAGCTCGGCGCGCTGCTCCTTGATGACGGTGGCGCGGGCCTGGAAGTGAGGGTCGTCGTTGCCGGCCATCTTCTCCTGGACGGCCTTCACCGACTCTGCCTCGATGCGGGCCTGGGCCGGGTCGTACACGCCGCAGGGGAGGTCGCAGTGAGCGCTGACCTTGACCTTGGGGGCAAACAGGCGGGAAAGCATGGAGCATCCTTCCTCGTGATCGTCTTCTCACAGGGGACATTACTCCGTGGGGGAGTGGATTTCGCGAGTGCCCCCGGGGGCTTAGGACAAAAGTCCGGGGTCAGACTGGGACTGGTGGAGGAAGAACCGGGGAGGTGCCGGGTGATGCCGGAGCTGTCGCAGGACGTCGGGCGGGCGGGGGCGCCGCTGCCCTTCGGGGTGGCCGAGGTGACGGGACCGTCCATGGTGCCCACGCTGTACCACGGGGACCGGCTCCTGGTGCACTACGGGGCCCGGGTCGGGCCGGGGTGCGTCATCGTGCTGCGGCACCCGTTCCAGCAGGATCTGCTCGTGGTCAAACGGGCCGCCGAGCGGCGCGAGGGCGGCTGGTGGGTGCTGGGGGACAACCGGCACGCCGGCGGCGACAGCACCGACTACGGGGTGGTGCCCGACGAACTGGTGCTCGGCCGGGTCCGCCTGCGCTACCGGCCGCGCACACCGGATCAGCGGTCACCGCTGGCCGTGGTGGGCTGGGCGCTGTCGGCGGCCCGGCCGGTGTTCTCCGTCCGCTCGGCCTCCAGGCGTTTGCGGGCGCGGTAGGCGGCCACGTTGGCGCGGGTGGCGCAGCGGTCCGAGCAGTAGCGCCGGGAGCGGTTGGTCGACGTGTCGAGATAGGCGTTGCGGCAGGGCGGCGCCTCGCACAGGCCGAGGCGGTCCACGCCGTGCTCGGTGAGGTGGAAGGCCAGGCCCATCGCGGCGATGGCGGCGTAGCCGGCGGTCGCGTTGGACGGATGGTCGGCCAGGTGCATGTGCCACAGCGGGCGGCCGTCGTCGTCGCGGAAGTCGTGTCCGGAGATCTGCGGGCTCACCGGGAACTCCAGCAGCAGCGAGTTCAGCAGGTCGACGCCGAGCGTCTCGTCGCCCGCGTCCGCCGCCTCGAAGACCGCGCGCAGCCGGGCCCGGACGGAACGGAACCGGGTCACGTCCGCCTCGGTCGCGCGCCGTGCCGCGGACTGGTTGGCGCCGAACAGGCCGCGGACGGCCTCCACCGAGGTCAGGGTGTCCGTGCCCCGGGCCGGTTCCTCGGTGTTGACGAGGCGCACGGCATAGTCCGAGTAATAGGCCAGTTGCACTTGTAGTCCTTACTCCGGAGGTCTATGGTCGTACCCGTGATCAGGTAACAGGCGATCACAGTTAAAGGGTATTACGTTTCGCGATGCGGGAGGGGTTTCACCATGGCCGCGAACACCAGTACGTCCACGGTCGACTGGCAGACCTGGCAGGAGAGCTGGGACCGGCAGCAGGAGTGGTACATGCCCGACCGCGAGGAGCGGCTGCGGGTCATGCTCGACATGGTGGAGGCCGTCGTCGGCACCTCCCCGCGCGTCCTGGACCTCGCCTGCGGCACGGGGACCATCACCGCCCGGCTGCTCGCCCGGTTCCCGGACGCCACCAGCACCGGAGTCGACCTGGACCCGGCGCTGCTCACCATCGCCGAGGGCACCTTCGCGGGCGACGAGCGGGTCTCCTTCGTCACGGCCGACCTCAAGGACCCCGACTGGCCCGCCGAGCTTCCCCACGACTCCTATGACGCCGTACTGACCGCGACCGCCCTCCACTGGCTGCACAGCGAACCCCTCGCGGACCTCTACGGACAGGTGGCGCGGCTGGTCCGCCCCGGCGGTGTCTTCATGAACGCGGACCGCATGATCGACGAGACGACCCCCCGGATCAACGCGGCCGAGCGCGTCCTGCGTCACGCGCACATGGGCCAGGCCAAGCGGGACGGCGTCCTCGACTGGGCCGAATGGTGGAAGGCCGCGGCCGCGGACCCCGTCCTCGCCGAGCCCACCGCCCGCCGCTTCGAGATCTACGGCGAGCACGCCGACGGCGACATGCCGTCCGCCGCGTGGCAGGCCCGGGTGTTGCGCGAGAAGGGGTTCGCCGAGGCCCGCCCCGTGTGGTGCTCGCCCTCGGACACCCTGCTGCTCGCGCTGAAGTGAGGCCGGCCGCACCCAGGGACCACATGGGCAGGGGCGGTACGGATGACCTCCGTACCGCCCCTGCGCCCTGAGCCCCGCATGTGATGCGCCTCGCGTGCGATGTGCCCCGCGCGGCGTCAGAGCACCTTGGACAGGAACGACTTCGTCCGCTCGTGCTGCGGGTCGGTCAGTACGTCCCGAGGGAGGCCGGACTCGACCACCACACCGCCGTCCATGAAGACCAGGCTGTCGCCCACCTCACGGGCGAAGCCCATCTCGTGGGTGACGACGACCATCGTCATGCCCGACTCGGCCAGGTCGCGCATGACGTCGAGGACGTCACCGACCAGCTCCGGGTCGAGGGCCGAGGTCGGCTCGTCGAACAGCATCAGCTTCGGGTCCATGGCGAGCGCCCGCGCGATCGCCACCCGCTGCTGCTGGCCGCCGGAGAGCTGCGAGGGGTAGCTCGCGGCCTTGTCGGCCAGGCCCACGCGCTCCAGCAGCTGCCCCGCGCGCTCCCGGGCCTGCGCCTTGCTCACGCCCTTCACCTGGACCGGCGCCTCCATGATGTTCTGCAGCGCGGTCATGTGCGGGAACAGGTTGAAGCGCTGGAAGACCATGCCGATGTCCCGGCGCTTCAGCGCGACCTCGCCGTCCTTGAGCTCGTGCAGCTTGTCGCCCTTCTGGCGGTAACCGACCAGCTCCCCGTCGACGTACAGACGTCCCGCGTTGACCTTCTCGAGGTGGTTGATACACCTCAGGAAGGTGGACTTGCCGGAGCCGGAGGGGCCGATGAGGCAGAACACCTCGCCGGACTTCACCTCCAGGTCGATGCCCTTGAGGACCTCCACGAGGCCGAAGGACTTGTGGACGCCCTCGGCCTTGACCATGGCGGGGGAGGACTGGTTCATACCGCGACTCCCTTCGGGCGGCGCGTGGGAAGCACCGCGGCCTTGAAGCGCTGCAGCGGTGTCGGAGGCAGGGAATGGCTCGAACCGCGGGCGTAGTACCGCTCGACGTAGTACTGCCCGACGCTCAGGATCGAGGTCATGATCAGGTACCAGGCGGCGGCCAGGAAGTACATCTCCACCGGCGAGCCCGCGTTCTGGCCGATGTCCTGCGCCTCCTTGAAGAGGTCGTAGAACTGCACCGCCGAGACGAGCGAGGTCGTCTTCAGCATGTTGATCACTTCGTTGCCGGTCGGCGGCACGATGACGCGCATGGCCTGCGGGATGACGATCCGGCGGAGGGTCTTCGTGTGGCTCATGCCCAGGGCGTGCGACGCCTCGGTCTGTCCCTCGTCGACCGAGAGCAGGCCGGCGCGGCAGATCTCGGCCATGTAGGCGGCCTCGTTGAGCCCCAGGCCGAGCAGCGCCGCCAGCAGCGGCGTCATGAAGGACGACCAGTAGTCCTTGTAGACCGGGCCCAGGTTGATGTACTCGAACACCAGGCCGAGGTTGAACCAGACGAAGAGCTGGACCAGGACCGGTGTGCCGCGGAAGAACCAGATGTAGAACCACGCGATCGACGACGTCACCGGGTTCTTCGACAGGCGCATCACGGCGAGCAGGATGCCGCCGGCGATGCCGATCACCATCGACAGCACCGTGAGCAGCAGGGTGTTCAGGACGCCGTCGATGATGCGGTGGTCGAAGAAGTACTCGGGGATCGCATCCCAGTTGATCTTGCCTTGCGCGAAGGCGTAGATGACCGCGCCCAGAAGGAAGAGCGCGACGGCCGCGGACACGTACCGCCCCGGGTGCCGGACCGGAACGGCCTTGATGGCCTCCGGCCCGGCGGGGGGCGTCGCGTCGGGACCGGCCGTCTTGTTGACGTCAGCAGTCACGAATGGAGCCTTTCAGAGCCGCGTCGAACGGGCCGGTTCAGGAGCCGCCGTTGATCTTGGCCTCGGTGATCGCGCCGTCTTCGACGCCCCACTTCTCGACGATCTTCTTGTACTCGCCGCTGTCGATGACCGCCTGGAGGGCCGCCTGCAGGGCGTCGCGCAGCTCGGTGTTGTCCTTGGCGACGGCGATGCCGTACGGGCCCGCCTCGACCTGGTCGCCGACGATCTCGAAGTACTTGCCGCCGCCGGAGTTCTTCACGGAGTAAGCGGCGATCGGGAAGTCGGCGGAGACGACGTTCGCGCCCTTGGAACGCATCCGGGTCTCGGCCTCGGGGTTGGTCGCGAAGTCCTCGATCTTCAGCGTCTTCTTGCCGTCCTCCTCGCACTTCTTCGCCTGGTCCTTGGCGAGGTCGTGGGAGAAGGTGTTGCGCTGGACCGCCATGGTCTTGCCGCACAGGTCGTCCCAGGTCTTGATGCCCTGGTCGTCGCCCTTGTTGGTGTAGAGCGAAACGCCCGCGGTGAAGTAGTCGACGAAGTCGACGCCGGCACCGACCTTCTTGCCGGTGTCGGCGTCGATGCCCTCCTGCCGCTCCTTGGTGTCGGTCATGGCCGACATCGCGATGTCGTAGCGCTTGGACGCGAGACCGCCCACGAGGGTGTCGAACGTGCCGTTCTGGAACTCGAACTTCACGCCGAGCTCCTTGCTCATGGCGTTCGCGAGGTCCGGGTCGATGCCGACCGTGTTGCCGGAGTCGTCCTTGAACTCGACCGGGGCGTACGCGATGTCCGAACCGACCTTGATGACGCCCTTGTCGCGTATCGACTTGGGCAGCTTGTCGGCCAGCGGGGCGGTGCTGCTGGACGCGGTGTCGCCGCTGTCCGAGCCGTTGTCCTTGGTCTGGTCACCGCAGCCGGTGACGAGCAGGGAGCCTGCGACCGCGATCGCGCCCACCGCTGCCAGTCGGGACTTGGCGGCGAGGGAGCGACGGGTGATACGTGCGGTCATGGTGGTTCCTCCGGCGGAAGGGTGGGATGCCGATGGGGTCGGCCACTGCTGATGGGGATCGGCAGTGCCGCAGGTCGACGGGAGCACACGTCTTCGAGTGTCGCGACCTCGTGTGATTACCGCATCTTGCCATTCGGACTGCGCCGTCCAGTGGGCTCGCCATGTCAAAATCGGATAACAGGTGACGCTCGAACCGCACGCATCCGCTCCACCATGGCCGGACAGCCTGCGGGATTACACCATTACGGCCGGAAGATCTCCGGTCGTAGAGGGGGTATGGAGCGGTCGGCCGCCGGACTTGCCGGACCTTGAGCACTTGCCGAGTGTTCGTCCTGGTCTTGTCCTGAAATTGGTCGATGGGTCCTGGCGCCCGCATGTGACCTTTGCGTTATGGACTCGTCGCTGAAGGCGTCGGTCCGGTAAGAAGGTGTTTTACACCCCTCATCCGGGGATCAGGGCGCGTGTGCGGCGCGCCCGTCGCGTCCGAGCCCGACGCATCCACCCACCGGGCTCTGCGCGGTCCCGCCCGCTCCTCACCCGGAGCGGCAACCCTCAAACCATGATCGATTAAGGGGTACAACCAAGTGGCAGCGGAGATTGTGAATCCTCGCAGCGACAGCGAAGGCCGAACCGGTCATACCGAGCAGGACGGCGGGGCGGAGCCCCTCGACTCCTTCGACCCGGCATTCGCGCTGCACCGCGGCGGCAAGATGGCTGTGCAGGCCACCGTGCCGCTCCGTGACCGGGACGATCTGTCCCTGGCGTACACACCCGGCGTCGCGAAAGTGTGCAGCGCGATCGCCGAGCAGCCGGACCTCGTCCACGACTACACCTGGAAGTCCTCGGTCGTCGCCGTCGTCACCGACGGTACGGCCGTGCTGGGACTCGGTGACATCGGACCCGAGGCCTCCCTCCCGGTGATGGAGGGCAAGGCGATCCTCTTCAAGCAGTTCGGCGGCGTGGACGCGATCCCGCTCGCTCTGAACTGCACCGACGTGGACGAGATCATCGAGACCGTGGTCCGGCTCGCCCCGTCCTTCGGCGGCGTGAACCTGGAGGACATCTCGGCACCCCGGTGCTTCGAGATCGAACAGCGTCTGCAGGAGCGGCTGGACATCCCGGTCTTCCACGACGACCAGCACGGCACCGCGATCGTGTCGCTGGCGGCGCTGCGGAACGCGGCGCGGCTGAGCGGGCGGACCCTGGGCGAGCTGCGGGCCGTGATCTCGGGCGCCGGAGCGGCCGGTGTCGCCATCGCGAAGATGCTGGTCGAGGCCGGCGTCGGCGATGTCGCGGTGGCCGACCGCAAGGGCGTCGTCTCGCGGGACCGGGAGGACCTCACACCGATCAAGCGCGAACTGGCGGCGTTCACCAACAAGGCGGGCCTGTCCGGATCGCTCGAGGACGCGCTGGCCGGGGCCGACGTCTTCATCGGCGTCTCCGGCGGTACGGTCCCGGAGGCGGCGGTGGCGTCGATGGCGAAGGGCGCCTTCGTCTTCGCCATGGCCAACCCGGAGCCCGAGGTGCACCCGGAGATCGCGCACAAGTACGCGGCGGTCGTGGCCACCGGGCGGTCGGACTTCCCGAACCAGATCAACAACGTGCTGGCGTTCCCCGGCATCTTCGCCGGGGCGCTGCAGGTGCGGGCCTCGCGGATCACCGAGGGGATGAAGCTGGCGGCGGCCGAGGCGCTGGCGGCGGTGGTGGGGGACGATCTCGCGCCCGACTACGTCATCCCGTCCCCGTTCGACGAGCGGGTCGCGCCGGCGGTGACCGCGGCAGTCGCCGCGGCGGCCCGTGCGGAGGGCGTCGCCCGCCGCTGAGGCGCGCGAAGGTGTGTCGGTGTCGGCCTCGTCCTCGGGTGGACGGGGCCGATTCCCTTGTGGGGGTGCTCGCCGGGCGAGGGCTTGGGGCTTGAGGGCCGGTGCCGGGGCCGCCGGCCGGAGCGCCGGGGTGGGCCGTGCCGGGCCGTGCCGGGGCGTGCCGGGGCGCACCGGCAAGAAGGCGTGTCTCACAGCGCCGCGTTGTTCCGTCAGGGGGGCGGGCGACCTATCGTCAAGGTCATGTTCTCTGTCTATGCCGCCCGAATCGACCGTGACCAGCCGCTTTCCGGTCTGGAGCTGGGGGAGCGTCCGGCTCCCGAGGCCCGTCCCGGCTGGAGCACCGTGACTGTGAAGGCCGCCTCCCTCAATCACCATGACCTGTGGTCCCTACGGGGCGTCGGCCTCCCGGAGGACCGGCTGCCGATGATCCTCGGCTGCGACGCCGCCGGGATCGACGAGGACGGCAATGAGGTCGTCCTGCACTCCGTGATCGGACAGACCGGCCACGGGGTGGGCCCCGGGGAGCCCCGGTCGATCCTGACGGAGCGCTACCCCGGCACGTTCGCCGAGCAGGTCGCCGTGCCCACCTGGAACATCCTGCCCAAACCGAAGGAACTGTCCTTCGAGGAGGCGGCCTGCCTGCCCACGGCCTGGCTGACCGCCTACCGGATGCTGTTCACCAACGCCGGGGTGCGGCCCGGCGACTCCGTCCTGGTGCAGGGCGCCGGCGGGGGCGTCGCCACCGCCGCGATCGTGCTGGGCAGGGCCGCGGGGCTGCGGGTGTTCGCCACCAGCCGGGACGAGGCGAAACGGAAGCGGGCCCTGGAACTGGGCGCGGTGGAGGTGCTGGAGCCCGGGGCGCGGCTGCCGCAGCGGGTCGATGCGGTCATCGAGACGGTGGGGGCCGCGACCTGGTCCCACTCGGTGAAGTCGCTGCGGCCCGGCGGCACGCTGGTGATCTCCGGTGCCACCAGCGGCGACCGGCCCTCGCACGCCGAGCTGACCCGGATCTTCTTCCTGGAACTCAAGGTCGTCGGGTCGACGATGGGCGGCAAGGACGAACTGGAGGACCTGCTCGCCTTCTGCGCCGCCGCCGGTGTGCGGCCCGTCATCGACGAGGTGCTGCCCATGGACCGGGCCCGGGAAGGGTTCGAGCGCATGGAGACGGGCGGGCAGTTCGGGAAGATCGTGCTCACTGCTCCGTAATCGCGCGGCGGTACACCACTCAGTCCTGCCGTCTCTGGTGGTGGGTGTTCACGGCCAGTCCGGTTTCCGGGCCGGTCGTTTGTCTGTCTGTCTGTCTGTCTACCTGTCAATCAAGGTTGACGCGCGGCGTATTGTCAACATACGTTGACGGTATGACCGAAGCAACCGATCTTGCCGAGCGGGCGGGTGACCGTGATCCGCGGGTCGGCCTGCGGGCCGTCGCCGCGCTGCGCAGACTGCTGGAGCAGTTGGAGGCCGTGCAGGTGCGCAACGCGCGCAACCACGGCTGGTCGTGGCAGGAGATCGCCAACGAGCTCGGAGTGAGCAGGCAGGCCGCGCACAAGAAGTACGGGAGGCATTGATGTTCGAACGGTTCACGAAGGATGCCCGCGCCGTGGTGAAGGGAGCGGTCGAGCAGGCCGAGGAGGCCGGAGCACGGTATGTCGGTGCCGACCATCTGCTGCTGGCCCTGATCGACCGGGAGGGCAGCCGGGCTTCGTTCGCGCTGGCCGCTCTCGGACTCGCCGAGCGACGGGACTCGGTGCGGGCCGCGGTGGGGGAGGCGCGGCGGAGGGCCGGACTGACCCAGGCCGAGACCGACGCGCTGGCCGGGCTCGGCATCGATGTCACGGAGATCGTCGCCAGGGTGGAGGACGTGCACGGCCCCGGAGCCATGTCCCGCGACGGGAGGAGCGCCGGCCGGTGGCGCTCGGGGCACCGGCCCTTCACCCGGGAGGCCAAGGACGCCCTGGCGGGCTCCCTGCGGGTCGCCACCGACCGTCACGACCGCCACATCGGCGACGAACACCTCCTGCTGGCGCTGACCGTCCGCCCCGGCGTCCCGGCAGAAGCCCTCGCGGATCACGGCGTCACGTACGAGTCCCTGACGAGGGTCCTATACGGCGCCGGGGAGGCCAAGGCGGGCTGAGCGGCCATCGGGGCCGGGCCGGCGGACCGTCGGGTCCGGACCGTCGGACCGCCGGACCGGCGGATGGGTCCCGGCCGCCCGTCAGGACGCCGACATGGGCCCAGCCATGAGTTCCGCCGTGGACGGGTGGTGGCGGGCAGGGGGCGTCGTGGAGCCGGTCGAGGTGTGCACCTGCATGGTGGCCGAGGTGGGCCGGGTTGCCTGCGGTCGTGGGCCGGGCGGGACCGGGCCTGCCCGGCCCACGACCGGGGCCCGTCGGCGTCCGGCCGGTCCCGGCGATGTCCTGGCCGGCTCGCCGGAGATCCTCGTCAGGGCTTCGGGGTGTGCAGGAGAGCTCCGATCCGGGCTGCGGCCGTGGACAGGTGGCGGCGGGCTTCGCGGAGCTGGTCCGGGGTGACGCCGTGGTCGCGGGTCGCGTCGCGAATGTCGTCCCTGAAGCGGTCCAGCAGACGGTCCAGGTCGCGCGCGGGGTCGCCGGTGGAGTCCTCCGTGGCGCCCTCGTGCGCCCAGTCCGGGGTGTAGTCGGCGGGGAAGTCCTCCGGGGTCCGGGAGTAAGGCGGTCCGGGCTCCGGGGTGGCGCTCTCCGTGCCGGTACGGCCGA
The DNA here is from genome assembly GCF_042871645.1 of Streptomyces sp. NPDC005774. Taxonomy (NCBI): domain Bacteria; kingdom Bacillati; phylum Actinomycetota; class Actinomycetes; order Kitasatosporales; family Streptomycetaceae; genus Streptomyces; species Streptomyces sp. NPDC005774. The sequence continues at coordinate 159,294 of NZ_JBIAIV010000003.1, forward strand.
AGGCGAAGTCCTTGCCGAACTCGCCCACCTCCTTGGCCAGCTCACCCAGGCCCTCACGCAGGCCCGTCGGCCAGTCGCCCCGTGAGAAGTGGTCCTGCACCTGCTCCTGGACCCGCCGAGCGATGCGCTGCACTTCCTCCTGGGCCTGGGCGGCGGCCCGGTCCTGGGCCTCCTTGGCCTGACGGCGGGCATGCTGCGCCTCGTCGCGGGCGCGGCGGCTCTCGTCCTTCGCGCGCCGGGCCTGTTCCTTCCACTCCTGCTTGGCGCGGCGCATCTCCTCCTTCGCGGCACGCCAGGCCTCCTTCTCGCCGAGGCCCGTGAAATCGCCTGTCCCCGCATCGGCTTCGCCCGGCGCCCCCGCGTCATGGCCGCCCTTGCGGGCCTGGCCAGCGGCGGCGCGCATCTCGCGGCGCAGGTCACCCGCCGCACCGCGGACGTCGGCCCGGATCTCGGCGGCCAGCTCGGCGACCGACTCCCGGATCTCCAGCTCCAGGTCGATCAGTTCGCCGCTGCGGTCGGCCAGTTCGGCACGGCCGGCGTCCGTGATCGAGTACACCTTGCGGCCGCCCTCGGTGGTGTGGGTGACCAGGCCCTCCGCCTCCAGCTTGGCCAGGCGCGGGTAGACCGTGCCCGCCGACGGCGCGTAGAGCCCCTGGAAGCGCTCCTCGAGCAGACGGATCACCTCGTAGCCGTGGCGCGGGGCCTCGTCCAGCAGCTTCAGCAGGTACAGGCGGAGGCGTCCGTGGGCGAAGACGGGAGGCATGTCAGAACACCTTCTTGTCGGTGGGGCCGCCGGTGGAGCCGCCGGGTGTGGCGTCGGTGGAGCCGGGGTCCGGAGCGGGGACGGAATCGTCCCCCGGGTTGTCCCGTGGCCGGCTCCCAGGGCCGCCCGGGTCCGCAGGTCCCTCCACGGGCGTATCCGCGGGTGTGTCCGGTCCGCCTCCGGCGGCGGGCGGCGCGTCCCACGGCTCGCTCTCCTCCTCGTGGGGCGGGCGGCGCAGCAGGGCGATGGAGCCGGAGACGGTGGTGGCCCGCAGCTTGCCGGTGCCCGCGCCCAGCCGGCCGGTGATCTTGTGGGCGCCCCACTGGCCGTGAACCCGCAGGCCGTCGAAGGTGTTGGAGACGGCGCCGCTCGCCGTGTTGGCCTCGACCTCGGCATCCGCCGGATCGGGCAGTCGGATCGCGATCTCACCGGAGACGCTGGTCAGCCGGATATCGGTGGGGCCGTCGGGAGCGAGGTCCACGATCATGGAGCCACTGACCGAGTCCGCGCGCACGGTGGAACCGGAGCCGTCGACCACGGTGAGGTCGCCGGAGACGGAGTTGAAGCGGAGGTCGCCGGTGACGGACTGGGCCTCGACGTTCCCGGACACCGTGTCCGCGCGGACCGGGCCGGAGAGGGCGACCAGGGTCGCGTCGCCCGTGACGCCCTTCACCACGGTCGGCCCCTTGACCCCGGAGACGACGGCACCGGCGCCGACCACACCCACCTCGACCCGCGTATGCGCCGGAACGGCCAGGGAGACCACCGCGCTGCGGCGCCAGCCCTTGCGGTCCAGCCACTTGAGGAAGCCCTTCCAGGGCAGGTCCTCGTAGGCCACCGTGAGGACGCCGTCCCGCTGGGTCACCACCAGGGGCGGTCCCTCGGTCTCGGAGACCTCCAGCCGGGCGGAACCTTCGTCCGTGCCCACCACGTTCACCGTTCCGTTGACGATGCGGACGTGGAGCTCGGCCACCGGGTCGTCGAAAGTGAGCTTCTCGGGCCCCGAGACGGACCTTTCGAACATGGTGGAACCTCCTGGGCCGGGCTGCCGGGACTGTCTTGTCTGACTGCCGGAGGGCGAAATGACGGGACGAGGAGTACGGCACATGGCCGCACGCGTACCCCAACGCGCCATATCGCGTCTCGCGTAATTCACGATATATCGCGGTCGATGAAAGTCAAGACGCTCGTTTCGGTGATCGGTCGCCATGCGCGTCGGGTGAATTGTCCTACGGTGTGACTATGTCGACGGAACCATCCCAGGTCGCCGGCCGGGCCCGTCCCGTATCGGGAGCTCTGCTGCTGTGCCGCGCGGAGCCCGGCTCCGTCATTCCCGCCGCCCGGCTGCTGCACGAACGCATGCTGCTCGCTCGGGCCGGCGATGACTGGAGCGTGCTCGTCCCCGAGGGCGGGCCCTGGCGGTCCGGCACGGACCCGGTGGACCGGGTGGCCAACGGCTGGGCCGTCGCGCTCACCGTCGGCGTCTCCTGGCCGGTGCTGGCCCTGTGGTGGGACGGCGAACGGGCCGGGTTCACGCTCGCCGCCGGCTTCCGCCGCCCGGTCGGCTATGTGTGGCTGGCCGACGGCACACCGGCCGGCATGGAGGAGGCCATGCGCACCTTCGCGGGCCGGCTCGGCCTCGACCCGGTCCTGGACATGCAGGCCCTGGAAGAGCTGACCAAGCCCGATTCCGCCGCCGACGCCTCCGCGCGGCTGAGCGCAGTCCTCGCCGTTCTCACTCGCGCGGGCGTATCCCTGCCCCCGGGACTCGTCCCCGGTGAGAACGCCGACGGACTGCTCGAAGCGGCCCGGCTCCAGCCGGACACCCACCGGATCGAGGCGGACGGGAGCGGAGGGAGGAGCGCGGCGGGCGAGAAGAGCGCTGCGGGCGAGGACGAGCGCGGGGGCCAGGCCCAGGAACAGACCCGGGAACAGGCCCAGGAACAGACCCGGGAACAGAAGCAGCAGAGGGAATACGAAGCGAGGGAGGCGGACCGGCCGGAGGGCACCACCGACGCCAGGCATCCCGTGCTGTGGCCCTCCCGCGCGGGCAGCCCGTCGTCCGTGCCCGCCGTGCCCGCCCTGGCCCTCGCCCAGATGGCCGCGGGCCTGCCGCTGGCCGTCTGGGGCCTACGGCACCACAGCGGCGGCTGGATCGTCGCGGGGACGCTTCTGCTGGCCCACGGCGCCCTCGCACTGGCGAGCCACACCCTCACCCACCCGCGCGACTGAACCCACACGACAGGCGGCCTCGCGCGACTGGACCCGCGCGCGGCGAGGGCGCACCCGCCCACGCGGCACACCCGCCGGGCCTCCTCCTACTCCTCGTCCTCGTCGTCGTCCAGCCGGGCCAGCCACGTTGCCAGGCGCTCCACCGGCACCTCGAAGTCGGGGTTGAGGTCGACGAACGTCCGCAACTGCTCGGCGAGCCACTCGAAGGTGACCTCCTCCTCGCCGCGCCGCTTCTCCAGTTCCTCGATGCCACGGTCCGTGAAGTACATGAGGACAAGAATATGTGGGCGCCGGCCCGGGCCGGCCCGGGCCGGCCCGGAGCGTGAAAACGTGACCGGGCCGCACCCCCGGAGTGGGAATGCGGCCCGGTCACGCGGGACCCGTGACGGCGTCGCTCAGAAGCCCGTCGGGTGAAGGCCCGTCGGGCAGAAGCCCGTCAGGCTTCGAACACCTCACGCACCAGCTGCTCCTGCTCGGCCTGGTGCCGCTTGGCGGAACCGACGGCCGGGGACGAGCCGTGCGGGCGCGAGATGCGACGCAGACGCTCGCCGTGCGGGACGTCGGCGCCGACCGCCAGGTCGAGGTGGTCGATCAGGTTGAGCGCGATGAACGGCCAGGCACCCTGGTTCGCCGGCTCCTCCTGGGCCCACAGGTACTTCTCGGCGTTCGGGTACTTCTTGATCTCCGCCTGGAGCTCGGTACCCGGCAGCGGGTACAGGCGCTCGATGCGGAGGATCGCCGTGTCCGTCACGCCGCGCTTCTTCCGCTCGGCCTCGAGGTCGTAGTAGACCTTGCCGGTGCAGAAGACGACCTTCTTGACCGCGGCCGGGTCGACCGAGTCGTCGCCGATGACCGGGCGGAACTGGCCCGTGGTGAACTCCTCCGCCTTCGAGGCCGCGGCCTTCAGGCGCAGCATCGACTTCGGGGTGAAGACGACCAGCGGCTTGTGGTGCGGGTTGTGCACCTGCCACCGCAGGAGGTGGAAGTAGTTCGACGGCGAGGTCGGCATCGCGACCGTCATGTTGTTCTGCGCGCAGAGCTGCAGGAACCGCTCCGGGCGGGCCGAGGAGTGGTCCGGGCCCTGGCCCTCGTAGCCGTGCGGCAGGAGCAGGGTCACACCGGAGGTCTGGGCCCACTTCTGCTCGGCCGACGAGATGAACTCGTCCACGACCGTCTGCGCGCCGTTGACGAAGTCGCCGAACTGCGCCTCCCACATCACCAGCGCGTCGGGGCGGGCCAGCGAGTAGCCGTACTCGAAGCCCATCGCCGCGTACTCGGAGAGCAGGGAGTTGTAGACGTTGTACCGCGACTGCTCCTCGGACAGGTACAGCAGCGGCGTGAACTCGGCGCCCGTCTCACGGTCGATGACGACCGCGTGGCGCTGGCCGAAGGTGCCGCGCTGCGAGTCCTGGCCGGACAGCCGGACCGGGACACCCTCCAGGAGCAGCGAGCCGACCGCGAGGGTCTCGCCCATGCCCCAGTCGATCGTGCCGTCCTCGACCATCGCCGCCCGGCGCTGCAGCTGCGGCAGCAGACGCGGGTGGATGGTGACGTGGTCGGGGATGTTGACCTGCGACTCGGCGATCCGCTTGACGACCTCCGAGGTGACCGCCGTCTCGACGGCCACCGGGAACTGGGCCTGCGGCTCCGAGGGCTCCACGGCCGTCGGCTGCGACGCCGCCTCGCGGACCTCGGTGAAGACCTTCTCCAGCTGGCCCTGGTAGTCCTGCAGCGCCTGCTCGGCCTCTTCCAGGGTGATGTCGCCGCGACCGATGAGGGACTCGGTGTACAGCTTGCGCACCGAGCGCTTCTTGTCGATCAGGTCGTACATCAGCGGCTGCGTGAACGCCGGGTTGTCCGACTCGTTGTGACCGCGGCGGCGGTAGCAGATGAGGTCGATCACCACGTCCTTGTTGAACGCCTGGCGGAACTCGAAGGCCAGCCGCGCGACGCGGACCACGGCCTCCGGGTCGTCGCCGTTCACGTGGAAGATCGGGGCCTCGATCATGCGGGCCACGTCCGTCGCGTACATCGACGAGCGCGAGGACTCGGGCGCGGCGGTGAAGCCGACCTGGTTGTTGATGACGACGTGGACGGTGCCACCGGTGCGGTAGCCGCGCAGCTGCGACATGTTCAGGGTCTCGGCCACCACGCCCTGGCCCGCGAAGGCCGCGTCGCCGTGGATCGCCACCGGCAGGACGGTGAAGTCCGTGCCGCCCTTGTTGATGATGTCCTGCTTGGCGCGCGCGACGCCCTCCAGGACCGGGTCCACCGCCTCCAGGTGGGAGGGGTTGGCGACCAGGGAGACCCTGATCTGATCGCCGTCGAGACCGGTGAAGGTGCCCTCGGCGCCCAGGTGGTACTTCACGTCGCCGGAGCCGTGCATCGACTTCGGGTCGAGGTTGCCCTCGAACTCGCGGAAGATCTGTGCGTACGACTTGCCCACGACGTTGGCCAGCACGTTCAGCCGGCCGCGGTGGGCCATGCCGATGACGACCTCGTCGAGACGGGACTCGGCGGCCGAGTCCAGCACGGCGTCGAGCAGCGGGATGACGGACTCGCCGCCCTCCAGGGAGAAGCGCTTCTGGCCGACGTACTTGGTCTGCAGGAAGGTCTCGAAGGCCTCCGCCGCGTTCAGCCGGCGCAGGATGCGCAGCTGCTCCTCGCGCTCCAGGTTGGAGTGCGCGCGCTCCACGCGGTCCTGGATCCACTTGCGCTGCTTCGGGTCCTGGATGTGCATGAACTCGATGCCGGTGGTGCGGCAGTACGAGTCGCGCAGCACACCCAGGATGTCGCGCAGCTTCATCAGGGTCTTGCCCGAGAAACCGCCGACCGCGAACTCGCGCTCCAGGTCCCACAGGGTGAGCCCGTGCTCGGTGATGTCCAGGTCGGGGTGCTTGCGCTGGCGGTACTCCAGCGGGTCGGTGTCGGCCATGACGTGGCCGCGGACCCGGTAGGAGTGGATCAGCTCGAAGACACGGGCGGCCTTGGTGACGTCGTCGTCGTGGGACGCGTCGATGTCCTTGAGCCAGCGGACCGGCTCGTAGGGGATGCGCAGCGCCTCGAAGATGTCGTCGTAGAAGCCACCCTGGCCGAGCAGCAGGTTCGCCAGGGCGCGCAGGAACTCGCCGGAGGCGGCACCCTGGATCACCCGGTGGTCGTAGGTCGACGTGAGCGTCATGACCTTCGAGATGCCGAGCTTGTTCAGGGTGTCCTGGCTGGTGCCCTGGAACTCCGCCGGGTAGTCCATGGAGCCGACGCCCAGGATCACCGACTGGTTCTGCATCAGGCGCGGCACGGAGTGGACGGTGCCCAGGCCGCCGGGGTTGGTCAGCGAGACCGTGACGCCCGTGAAGTCGGCCATCGTCAGCTTGTTGTCGCGGGCGCGACGGACGATGTCCTCGTAGGCCTGCCAGAACTCGAAGAAGTTCAGCGTCTCGGCCTTCTCGATGCCCGCGACGACCAGCTGGCGGTCGCCGTTCGGCTTGACCAGGTCGATGGCGAGGCCGAACTTGATGTGCTCCGGCTTCACCAAGGTGGGCTTGCCGTCCACCTTCGCGTAGTGCCAGTTCATCGACGGCATCGCCTTGATGGCCTGGACCATCGCGTAGCCGATGAGGTGCGTGAAGGAGATCTTCCCGCCGCGGGCACGCTTGAGGTGGTTGTTGATGACGATGCGGTTGTCGAACAGCAGCTTCACCGGGAGCGCGCGCACGGACGTGGCCGTGGGCACCTCCAGGGAGGCGTCCATGTTCTTCGCGACGGCCGCGGACGGACCGCGCAGCGTCACCTGCTCGGTGCCTTGCTTGGCTCCGCCGGCGGGCTGCGCCTTGGGGGCCTGGGACTTCGCGGCGGTCGGCTTGGCGGCGGCCGGAGCGGCCTTCGCCGGGGCGGGCGCCGGGGCCTTCGCTGCCGGCTGGGCAGCCGGCGGTGCGGCGGCCGGCTGCGGTGCAGCGGGCGCGGGCGTGGCGGCGGGCCGGGCCGGAGTGACCGGCGCGGCCGTCGTCGTGCCAGCGGTCCCCGGCACCGCGTTGTTCACCGGAGCCGAGGCCTGAGGGGCGCCCGGCTTGTAGTCGGCGAAGAAGTCCCACCAGGCCCGGTCGACCGAGTTCGGGTCCTGGAGGTACTGCTGGTAGATCTCGTCGACGAGCCATTCGTTGGCACCGAAGGCCGCGGCAGGGTTCTTGCCCGCGTGATCGGTGTCGGTCGAAATGCTCGAGTTATTGGGGGACTGTGGCGACACGGCGTCAACCGCCCTCTTCCGCTTCACAAGATGATGGACAGCGGAAATTAAGGCTACGCCTCCCCGACCGAGAAGGTCAGGCCAGGCCCGTTCAACGTCGCGCAAGTCACATCTCGGAGGGTGTTTCGGCGCAGGAAATGGCGGGAAACAAACGTGGTTCCGCACGGTCGGGGCGCATCGGGAACAGGTCGGCCGCGACCCGGCGCACTCGCTCCACGGGCCTGTGCTCGCATCCGAGCCTGATCACACGTGTCCATCAGCGCGAACGCAGCGCGAACACAGATGGATCTTGCGGCTCCGCTTGGCACCTTACGTCAACCTGACGAGGGAGAGACTCCCGGAAGAGTGATAAGAATTCGGCATCCCCGCTCGGATTCGGCCACCCCGATCCGTCCGCCGTGGAGATCGACGGCCCAGCGGGCGATCGCCAGGCCGAGACCGGTGCCCCCGTCACTGCCCGGACCGTGCGGCAGATTGACGCTGCCGCGGTTGAACCGCTCGAAGATGCGGTGCCACTCGGTCCGCGGAATGCCGGGCCCCTCGTCCAGGATCTCCAGCCGAAGCGAGTCCGGCTGCGGGCCGGGCCGTGCCTTGACCGTCACCCGGCCGTGCGGCGGGCTGTGCTTGACCGCGTTGTCGATGAGGTTGGCGACGACCTGGTGGATGCGCTCCGGGTCGACGTACGCGGTGAGCTCCGGCGGCCTGACGTCGAGGCTCAGGTGGACGTCCGTGCGTGTATGGCCGCCGGAGCCGGTGGTCATGCCCGCGCGCGCTGAGGCGACCATGTTGGCCTCCTTGAGTACGCCGGACAGGTACGGCCACACCTCGAACCGCTGCCGCCGCAGCGGGACGACCCCGTTGTCCAGGCGGGACAGGTCGAGAAGCGTCTCCACGAGACGTCCCAGCCGCTCGGTCTGCTTCAGCGCCGTGCGCATGGTCTCGGGGTCGGCCTCGGTGACGCCGTCGACGATGTTCTCCAGCACCGCGCGCAGACCCGCGATGGGAGTGCGCAGCTCGTGCGAGACGTTGGCCACCAGCTCCTTGCGCTGATGGTCCTGGGCCTCCAGCTCGTCGGCCATGACATTGATGGTCTGGGCCAGGTCGCCCAGTTCGTCCCGGCGGTGCTCGCGCACCCGGCGCGTGTAGTCGCCGTGCGAGATGGACCGGGCCACCGCGTTCATGTCGTCCAGCGGCGCGGTGAGCGAGTGCGCCACGAACTGCGTGATGAGCAGGGTGGCGATCATCGAGAAGATCGTGATGAAGCGCAGTTCCGTCTTGGTCTGCACCGCGATCATCGACAGCCCGGTGGTGATCAGTACCGAGATGACGACCAGCGCACCCAGCTTGGTCTTGATGGAGAACGGGCGGACGCCGCCCCAGGGGCCGGGGTCCCCGGGGCCTCTCCGTGCGGCCGGCCCGTCGCTCATGGCGTCGGCGTCTCCAGGGCGTAGCCCACGCCGTGCACGGTACGGATGCGCTCGGCACCGATCTTCCGGCGCAGCGCCTTGATGTGGCTGTCGACGGTCCGGGTGCCGGAGGCGTCCGCCCAGTCCCAGACCTCGGCGAGCAACTGCTCCCGGGAGAGCACCGCGCGGGGCGTGTTCGCCAGGCATACCAGGAGGTCGAACTCGGTGGGCGTCAGATGAACGTCCTCGCTGCGTACCCGCACCCTGCGCTGAGCGTGGTCGATCTCCAGTTCGCCCAGGCGCAGGATGCCGCTGCGCGGGGTGGAGGCCGCCAGGGCCGCCCGCTCCATACGGCGCAGCAGCACATGCACGCGTGCCGCGAGTTCCCGCATGGAGAACGGCTTGGTCATGTAGTCGTCGGCGCCGACGCCCAGCCCGACCAGCATGTCGGTCTCGTCGTCGCGCGCGGTCAGCATCATCACCGGCACCGGCCGCTGGGCCTGCACGCGCCGGCAGACCTCCAGGCCGTCGAAGCCCGGCAGCATGATGTCGAGGATCAGCAGGTCGGGCTGCCAGGCCTCCGCCGTGTCGACGGCGGACGGACCGTCGCCCGCCGTCTGCACCAGGAATCCCTCGGCACGAAGGCGGGTCGCGATGGCGTCCACGATCGTCGCGTCGTCCTCGACCACCAGGACCCGGCGCTGTGCGCCCGGTGTGGCCGCCGCCGTGCCGTTGTGGGAGGTGTGTGTCTGCTCCATCGCCCGCCCCTGAAGTGTGCTTTCCGGAATCCGTGGGGTGAATCCGTCTCTGCGCATGACTGCGACTGACGCTTGAATGATCCGCGTCCGTGCAGCAGCGTACGGGGAGTCATCGCGGCTTTGCTATCCAGGGCGGACGCCGAGGTGCACGACGTCAGGAACGCCCCGGGCAACGGGGATCTCTTCGGTACGCACCTGCTGGAACCCGGCATTCCGCAAGGTTCCCTCGAAATCGGTGGACGGCCGGGCGGACCACACCGCGAGTACTCCGCCGGGGGTCAGCACCCTCGCGCAGTCCCGGAGTCCGGTGGGGGCGTAGAGCCCGTCGTTGCCCTCGGTGACGGTCCAGTCGGGGCCGTTGTCGATGTCGAGACACAGCACGTCGAACGTGTCGGACGTTTCGTGGACGTACGTCACCAGATCGACCTCGACGATCTTCGCGCGGGGGTCGGCGAGAGCACGCGCGGAGAGTTCGGCCAGGGGACCCGCGCGGTGCCAGTCGATGACGGCGGGTTCGCGCTCCACCACCGTGATGCGGCCCCAGCGGGGTGCGGCGGCGGCGTGCGCGAGGGAGAAGCCGACGCCGAGTCCGCCGATGAGGACGTGCGGGTCCTCTCGCGGACCGCGCCCCGCGTGAGTGTCGGCGGCATCGAGCGCGGTCAGGGCGGCGTCGACCAGCCGGCGCTCCGAGCGGCCGTCGGAGGTGTCCATCAGGAAGCAGCCGTTCGCGATGATCTGCAGCAGGCCGCCGTGCCGGCGGAGCACCACCTCCCCGTACGGGCCCTCGCGGCGGTCCAGGACTTCGGGAATGTCGTAGGGGGTGGACATGCGTTCATCCTGGCAGCACTCCTCGTCCAGCCGGACGCCCCCCGTCGTTCCGGGGTATTCCGGGCGGCGCCCAGCGGTCCCGGGCGGCGCCCGGCGGTCCCCGGGAGTCCGAAGGGGCGCTCCTCGCTTCCCGGCCGCCGGATGCCGCCGGATGATCGCTGAGAGCGAACGCGACCGCGCGCGGCCCGGGAACAATCAAGGGCTCAGGACCATTGAGTCGGTATAACTCAACTTGACTGCCGAAGGGGAGATCATGGCTACTGAGTCCACATCGCTCGCCCTGCCCGTGCTGCCGCTCGACGACGAGGTCGTGCTGCCCGGGATGGTGGTCCCGCTGGACCTGAATGATTCCGAGGTGCGCGCCGCGGTGGAGGCCGCCCAGGCCGCCGCCACGTCGGAGCCCGGGAAGCCCAGGGTCCTGCTGGTGCCACGCATCGACGGGACCTACGCCGCCACCGGCGTCCTGGGCACGGTCGAGCAGGTCGGCAGGCTGGCCGACGGCGACCCGGGCGCCCTGATCCGGGGCCGGGACCGGGTGCGGATCGGCGCCGGGACGACCGGACCGGGTGCCGCGCTGTGGGTGGAGGGCACCCGGATCGACGAGACCGTGCCGGAGCCCTCCCCTGGTTCCTCACCTCGCTCGAACAAGGGAGCTCCCTACCCCGGCCAGGTGGCCGAGCTGGTCACCGAGTACAAGGCGCTCGCCACCGCCTGGCTGCGCAAGCGCGGCGCATGGCAGGTCGTCGACCGCGTCCAGGCCATCGACGACGTCTCCGCCCTCGCCGACAACTCCGGTTACTCACCGTTCCTGTCCACCGAACAGAAGCTGGCCCTGCTGGAGACCGCCGACCCGGTGGCCCGGCTGAAGCTCGCCACCCAGCAGTTGCGCGACCACCTCGCCGAGCAGGACGTCGCCGAGTCCATCGCCAAGGACGTCCAGGACGGCGTCGACAAGCAGCAGCGCGAGTTCCTGCTGCGCCGCCAACTGGAAGCCGTACGCAAGGAACTGCGTGAGCTGAACGGCGAACAGGAGGGCGAGGAGTCCGACGACTACCGGAGCCGCGTCGAGGCCGCGGACCTGCCGGAGAAGGTGCGCGAGGCCGCGCTCAAGGAGGTCGACAAGCTGGAGCGCTCCTCCGACCAGTCGCCCGAGGGCTCGTGGATCCGCACCTGGCTCGACACGGTGCTCGAGATGCCGTGGAACGAGCGCACCGAGGACGCGTACGACATCCAGGGCGCCCGGGCCGTGCTCGACGCCGAGCACGCGGGTCTGACGGATGTGAAGGAGCGCATCACCGAGTACCTGGCGGTGCGCAAGCGGCGTGCCGAGCGCGGGCTCGGGGTCGTCGGCGGCCGCCGCGGCGGAGCCGTGCTCGCCCTCGTCGGCCCGCCCGGCGTCGGCAAGACGAGCCTCGGAGAATCCGTCGCCCACGCGATGGGCCGCAAGTTCGTCCGGGTCGCCCTCGGCGGCGTCCGCGACGAGGCCGAGATCCGCGGCCACCGGCGTACGTACGTCGGCGCGCTGCCCGGCAGGATCGTGCGGGCCGTCAAGGAGGCCGGGTCGATGAACCCGGTGGTGCTGCTCGACGAGATCGACAAGGTGGGGTCGGACTTCCGGGGCGACCCGTCCGCCGCCCTCCTCGAAGTGCTGGACCCGGCGCAGAACCACACCTTCCGCGACCACTACCTGGAGGTAGAGCTGGACCTCTCGGACGTCGTCTTCCTGGCCACCGCCAACGTCCTGGAGGCCATCCCGGAGGCGCTGGCGGACCGGATGGAGATCGTCCGTCTGGACGGTTACACCGAGGACGAGAAGGTCGTCATCGCACGCGACCACCTGCTCCCGCGCCAGCTGGAGCGCGCCGGGCTCGCCCCCGACGAGGTCACCCTCGACGAGGGCGCGCTGCGCAGACTCGCCGGTGAGTACACGCGCGAGGCGGGCGTCCGCACCCTGGAGCGGTCCATCGCGCGGCTGCTGCGCAAGGTCGCGGCCCAGCACGAACTGGGCGAGCGGGAGCTGCCCCTCACCATCGGGGACGGTGATCTGCGCGCTCTGATCGGACGGCCGCACCACGTGCCCGAGTCCGCCCAGGAACCGGCCGAGCGCCGCACCGCCGTCCCCGGTGTCGCCACCGGGCTCGCGGTGACCGGCGCCGGCGGTGACGTCCTCTATGTGGAGGCGTCCCTGGCCGACCCGGAGACGGGCGCCGCCGGACTGACCCTGACCGGTCAGCTGGGCGACGTGATGAAGGAGTCGGCGCAGATCGCGCTGAGCTTCCTGCGGTCCCACGGCGCCGAACTGGAGCTTCCGGTCGGCGACCTGAAGGAGCGGGGTGCGCACATCCACTTCCCGGCGGGCGCGGTGCCCAAGGACGGCCCGAGCGCCGGCGTCACGATGACCACCGCCCTGGCCTCGCTGCTCTCCGGCCGCCTGGTCCGTACGGACGTGGCGATGACCGGTGAGGTCTCGCTGACCGGCCGGGTGCTGCCGATCGGCGGGGTGAAGCAGAAGCTGCTCGCGGCGCACCGGGCGGGGATCACCACCGTGATCATCCCCAAGCGCAACGAACCCGACCTGGACGACGTCCCCGCTCACGTGCTGGACGGGCTCGACGTCCACGCCGTGACCGACGTCCGCCAGGTCCTGGAGCTGGCGCTCTCGCCGGCGACGAACGGCGCGGCGCCGGAGGTTCCGGTGGCGGTGTGACGGCGTCACCGGACGGGCGGCGGCCCGGACCTCCCTCACGGGATCCGGGCCGTCGCCGTGCGGCAGCCCGGACGACGGCGCGGGGCACGGACATCGGCCGGTGCCCCCGCCCGGTCGGCCGTCCCGGTGACGAGGCGGTGGCCGGCCGCGATGTCCTGCCGCAACCCACGTCTGCGAAATACTTGCGGAACCCCAGTGGCATCGCCACCTGGCGCAGACATGGACGACCGGTGAAACCGAGGCAGGGACTGACGTGCACGAAGGCGGAAACAGCGGCGGCGAGGACACCTCGTCCCAGGTGCCCGACAGCGGTGTGGACCAGCCTGGTTTCCTCGCCCTGGAACGGGAGTTGACGGTTCTGCTGCGCCGCGCCAGGGCCAGCCAGGGCGAGATGTCCCGCGCGGTCCACCCGGACCTGGAGCCGTCCGCGTACGGGCTGCTCGTCCGTCTGGACGAGTGCGGCAAGCAGCGGGCCACCGAACTCGCCGCCTTCATCGGAGTCGGCAAGGCGACCATGTCGCGCCAGCTGCACGCGCTGGAGGAACTCGGGCTCGTCACCCGCGAACCGGACCCCGCCGACGGCCGCGCCTGGCTGGTCGACCTCACCCCGGAGGGCCGGAGCCGGACGAGCAGGGTCCGCGAGGCCCGCCGCGCGCGCTACGCCCGCGGCCTCGCCGACTGGGACCCGGGCGAGGTCACGGAACTCGCCCGGCTGCTGCACCAGCTGAACCGGGGAATGGAGAAGTAGCGGAGGCCGGGTGAGGGAGCGGGAGAAAGGGGGGAGCTCCCGCGAAGCCGGGGCTCAGAACTCCACGTACACGACCGTCGCGTCGTCGTGCGTCTTGCTCCGGCCGAGCACCACCCGGTCCGTGTCCGCCCGCTCCAGGGCCCGGACGCGGTCCACCAGCGCCTGCGGCCCCTCCTTGCGGACGAGGGCGAGACAGTCCGCCCAGTCGCCCTCGCGGAACCTCTCCACCCATCGGGTGGCCCCGTCCGTCAGCGCGGCCAGGGCGCGCACCTCGGCGCGCGGCAGCGTCCCCGTGACCGCGCGCACCGCGACCGACGGATCGGCCGCCGCGGTGAAGAAGCCGCCTTCCCTGTTGCGCAGGGTGGAGTCCACCAGCGTGTCCGTGGCCAGCGCCGAGCGGGGCAGCCGGGCCAGCCGGTCGTCCAGCAGTGCGGTGACCGTGCCGCCCGGGGACTCGACGAGCAGGGCCGAGTCGGAAAGGACCAGGTACTCGACCGACTCCGGTGACCAGCGCGCCAGCACCACCGTCGCCTGGGGCGTACGGGGGTGAGAAAGGTCACAGGTTTTCGCGTGTGCCGCGGCCGTACGGGAAACGGCCCGGGACAGCAGGTCCGCCAGGGGGACATCTTGGAGGGAAACGGTCAGTTCGGCCAGCGCCCCGCCGAGACGCGCGGTGAACCAGGGGACCGAATGCCGGCACCCCGCGCCGTCCCGTGGCGGCGTGACCCCGTCCAGCAGAACCAGTGAACCGCCCTGCCCGGAGGCCGGAAGCCCGACGCTCGCGAAGTCCTCGTTGGGGCGGGCCGCGTCACTGGGCTCCGAGACAAGTTCCGTACGCATCCGGCCAGTCTGCACGACCCCTCCACAAGGGACCCCAAAGGCCCCCACTGCTCGCCGAATACCGGCAGTCGTGCAGGTCAGACGCCGCGTTTGGGTGGGATTGCAGTGCTCCGCAAGCGCGTGGCGGCGAATCCTGCCACCGGCCGCCGCAGACGTCCAACCGGCGTGCTGCGAAGGGCCGCTGCGAGAGGTCGCGCGACTTGCTCCCCAACTCACCTCCGATGTTCACTCCTTCGAGTGGCGGGTCAGGTGATGCGCGTGCGGTGCCCATGGGCACTGGGAGGGTCGGGGAGCGACGGGGGCGTCTCGCTGCCCGAACGCGACCGGCCGTCCGCCGGGGCGTATGCCCTCGACACGGGCAGGGCGTAGGCACCTGTTGACGGAACGTCACCCCGACCCCCGGGTACACGAGTCAGGAATGCGAGCACCGGTGCAGAAGACGCGGCCTCGTCGCACAGGCAAGCAGACGTCCCCCGCGGGGGACGCTGAGCAGAAGCCCACCGTCGGCCGGGGCCGCCCCACCCACGTGCGCAACCGGCTCATCGTGGCCGTCGCGGTCGTGGCCGCGGCGATCGCCGGCGCCGGGGCGCCCTCCCTGCTCACCGCCTCCGGGCAGCTGAGCGATTCCCAGAACCTGGTGACCCGGGCCGAGCAGACCCAGGACGCCCTCGCCCTCGCCCACTCGCTCGCCGACGAGCGGGACGACGTGACGTCCTACATCGCGGCCGGCCGCCCCAAGGCCAAGGCACCCGCCGAGCAGCACAGCGCCCGCGTCGACCGGCAGGTCGAGGAACTGCGCGCCGACCCCGGCACCCCGGCCGCGATGCGCGACGACCTCGAGGCCATCGCGGCCCTGCGCAGGGCCGCACTCACCGGCAAGAGCAGCGCGATCGAGGCGCACCAGGCGTACTCCACCGCCATCACCCAGCTGCACCGGCTCGCCGAGCAGCTCGCGGAGGAGACCCCGCCCCGGGCCGGCTCCGGCTCCTACGCGCTCGCCGAGCTGGACACCGCCGTCCAGCAGGCCGCCGCCACCCGCGGGCTGCTGCTCGCCGCCCTCAACGTGCCGAGCACCACCCAGACCGTGATCGACCCCATCACCGGTCTGCCCATCACGGCCACCTCCACGTCGGACGCCGACGCCGAGCGGCGCGACGCACTGACCGCGGCCGCCCTCCAGGCCCGCGTGCGCTCCGACGCCGCGCTCGCCGGCTTCCGCGAGACGGCGCCCAAGGCCACCCGCGCCTCGTACGACTCCACGGTCACCGGCCCCGAGGTCGACGCCGCCGAGAAGTACCTCAAGAACCTCACCGACGAGCCGACCCTCTCCGACGAGGAACTCGCCACCAGCTCCAAAAAACTGGCGGCCGCACTCACCGCCCGCGTCGAGGCGATGCGCGGAGTCGAGTCCGCCCTCTTCGACCAGCGCACCAAGGACCTCGCCCAGCTGCGCGACGACGATGTCACCGCGCTCGAGATCCGCGTCGCCCTCCTCGGCGCTCTCATGCTGCTCACGGTCGGCGTCGCCACCGCCATGGCCCGCACCCTCACCCGTCCGCTGTCCGTGCTGCGCCGCGGTTCCGCCCGGCTCGCCGGTGCGGAGAACCCCGTCGGCGAGGAACCGGTCGCGTTCACCGGGCGCAACGACGAGTTCGCCCAGGTCGTCCGCTCCGTCAACGCCCTGCACGCGCACGCCGCACAGCTCACCGGGCGGATCAGCACGCTGGAGGCCGACCGCAAGCATCTCGTCGCGCAGCGACAGCGGATGGCCGACGCCCGCGAGGAACTGCGCACCCAGGTCACCGAGTCAGCCGCCCACCTGGAGCAGCTGCGCAGCAGCATCGGCGGCACCTTCGTCAGCCTGGCGCTGCGCACCCTCGGCCTGGTCGAACGGCAACTCGGCGTCATCGAGGGCCTGGAGGAGCGCGAGGACGACCCGGACCGCCTGGCCACCCTGTTCAAGCTCGACCACTTCGCCACGGTGATGCGCCGGCACAGCGAGAACCTCCTCGTCCTCGCCGGTACCGAACACGTCCAGCACTCGGCGGGTCCGGTACCGCTCGTCGACGTCGTACGGGCCGCGGTCAGCGAGATCGAGCGCTACGAGCGGGTCCGCATCGCCTCGCTGCCGCCGCACGCGCACATCGCCGGGTTCGCCGCCGACGACGTCAGCCATCTGCTCGCCGAGCTCATGGAGAACGCGACCTCGTTCTGCCCGCCCGACCTGCCCGTCGAAGTCTCCGGCTGGCTCCTCGAGAGCGGCGAGGTCATGCTCTCCGTGCAGGACGAGGGCATCGGCATGACCGGGGAGCGGCTGGAGCGGCTCAACGCCCGCCTGTCCGACTTCGACCCGAAGGCACCCTACGAGAAGGAGGGCGAGGACGGCCTCGGGCTCGGCCTGTACGTCGTCGCCCGGCTCGCCCAGCGGCACGGGGTACGGGTGCAGCTGCGGGAGCAGAAGCAGGGCGGTGTCGCCGCGGTCGTGGTCCTGCCCATGACCCTGCTGGCCGCCGCCACCCCGGGAGCCGTACCGGCCTCCGGTCCCGTCGCAGACGGCTCACCCCGTGTCTCCCTGCCCGGCGCGGACGCCGAGGCCAACTCCAACGTCCTGCACGGCCGCACGGAGGAGGGCGACCCGCTGGTCGCCCTGGCGGAGCAGACGGTACGACGGCAGGAGCAGCCCGCGGCGGAGGAACCCGCCACGGGGGAGCGGCCCGCCTCGCGGGAAGCCGAGGCGAAGGAAGCCGCGGCGAAAGAAGCCGAGGCGAAGGAACCTGCCGCGGACGAGCCCGCGGACGAGCGCGCCGGGGAGCGGTCCGCGGAGCCCGCGACGGACGACGCCACGGAGCCGACGCCCTCCCGGCCCCCCTCCGGGACTGCCCCTGGGACCGCCTCCGTGACGGCTGACGCGGCCGAAGCCGTCGACGGCACCGCCGAAGGCCTGGACGCGACGCACGAACGGCCCGCCGAGATCACCATGGAGCTGCTGATCCCGGCGCCCGCGCAGGCGGCCGACGAGCAGCCCGCACGGCCGGCCGCCGGGGCCTCCAGGCCTGCCGGGACCGCAGCGGTCCCCGGCGCCGACACCCCGGCCGCCCACCCCGGCCACCCGGTCGACGACGCCCCCGTGGCCGTCGACCTCACGGCCGACCCGCAGGCCGCGGCCGTCCCCGCTCCCGCCGCCCGGCCGGAGCCCACGCCGGAACCCGGGTCCGGGCCCGCTCCGGTGCCGCCGACCAGGCCCGCACCGGTACCCGCGCGTGACTCCGCACCGGCCCCCGTCGCCGAGCACACGCGCGTGTCCGACGCCCCGGAACCGGTCACCGACAAGGGCCTGCCCAAGCGCACACCGAAGATCACCGCACCCGTCGAGACACCCCGGCAGCGCAGCGGCTCGGTGGACGCCGAAGCCCTGCGCCGCCGTCTCGGCGGCTTCCGCCGGGGGGCGGACGCCGGACGCCGGGACGTCGAGGTGGAGATCACCGAGGAGACGGGCCCGCACCGACCGCCGTCCACCGCGGACGCCGCCACATCCGAAGAAGCCACGGGGGGCACCGTCGAGGAGGCAACGAGTTGACCGCGCCAAGTACCTTCGGACTGAGCAGTGAAGCCCGCAACCTGCACTGGCTGCTGACCAATCTCGTCGAGGAGGTTCCCGGCATCCTCTCGGTCGCGGTGGTCTCCTCCGACGGCCTGCTGCTGCTTTCCTCGGACCCAGATCATGCGAAGACCCGGGCGGATTCGGGAGAGGGCGCCCGGACCGCCGGGGCGCCCGGAGTGCGGGCGGGGAAGCGCACCGGCCCGCGCGGCTCCGCCGCCGATCTGGCCACCGTCGTCTCGGGTATCTGCAGCCTCACCATCGGCGCCGCCAAGCTGATGGACTACGGCCAGGTCCGGCACACCATGGTGGCGATGGACGAGGGCAGTCTGTTCGTGATGTCGATCAGTGACGGCTCGCTGCTCGGTGTGCACGGCTCCGCGGACGTCGACATGAGCGTGGTGGCGTACCACATGGCGCTGTTCGTGGGCAGGGCCGGCCATGTCCTGACCCCCGAGCTCCGCAGCGAACTGCGCATCTCCATGGAGAACACAGCCATGGAGAACACAGCCCTGGAGAACGAGTCCACCGGGAGTCCCCGTTGAGCGGTAAGCCCAGGAAGAACCTCCCGGTCCGTGGCGGCGACCGCAAACCCGCGAGGGTCCGCCCCTATTCGTTCACCGGCGGCCGTACCCGCTTCGGGCATGTGCTCCTCGTCGAGACCTTCGTGGCGAGCACCGCCGAGCTGGAGGCCGCCGAGGAGCGCAAGGAGCTGCCGAAGGGCTCGCTGAAGTCGACGTTGATGCCGGAGCTGCGGGCCATCGTCGAACTGTGCCGCCGTATGCGAACGGTGGCCGAGATCGCCGCGCTGCTGAAGATGCCGCTCGGCGTGGTCCGCGTGCTCCTGAGCGACCTCGCGGACCAGGGAAAGATCCGTGTCTACGGAACGGGAACCGGCCACGGCACGGGCCGCCCGGACCGCGCGTTGCTGGAAAGGGTGCTGAGTGGACTCCGCCGTCTCTGAGGCCGTTCAAGGCGTCACTCCGCTCGACGAGGGCGACGAACCGTTGCTGCCCTGGCAGACGGACCGTACCCGCGCCCCGATCGCCACGAAGATAGTGGTGGCCGGCGGTTTCGGTGTCGGCAAGACCACGCTGGTCAGGACCGTCTCGGAGATCAGGCCTCTGGAGACCGAGGCGTTGATGACCGAGGCGAGCGCGGAGACCGACGACCTCACCGCCACGCCGGACAAGCTCACCACCACCGTGGCGATGGACTTCGGCCGGATCACGCTCGACGACGACCTGGTGCTCTACGTCTTCGGCACCCCCGGTCAGCAGCGGTTCTGGTTCATGTGGGACGACCTGGTGCGCGGTGCGATCGGCGCGGTCGTCATGGCCGACACCCGCCGGCTCAAGGACTGCTTCCCGGCACTCGACTACTTCGAGAGCTGCGGACTGCCGTACGTCGTCGCGGTCAACCACTTCGACGAGACCGAGCTGTTCGAGCCGGACGACGTGCGGGAGGCGCTTACCATCCCCTCCCGCATACCTGTCATGATCATGGATGCGCGGCGCCGGATCTCGGTCATCGAGACCCTCCTGTCCCTGGTGGGTCACGCGCTCGAGGAAACCCCGGAGTAGCCCGGAAGTCCCGCCCGGCAGCCGGAAGTCCCGTCCGGCTGCCGGAAGCCCTCGCCCGGCAGCCGGGGAACCCCGCCCGGTCACCGGAAGCCCTCGTCCAGCCAGGAGAACCCCGTATGCGGAAGATACTCGTCGTCGGAGCCGGCCAGTCCGGTCTCCAGCTCGCCCTCGGCCTTCAGTCGCACGGGTACGAGGTCACCCTGATGTCCAACCGGACCGCGGACGAGATCCGCACCGGCCGGGTGATGTCGACGCAGTGCATGTTCCACACGGCCCTGCAGCACGAGCGCGATCTCCAGCTGAACTTCTGGGAGTCCCAGGCCCCGAAGATCCAGGGGCTCGGTGTCTCGGTCGCGGCCCCCGGCTCGCACGACCCGGGCCCGACGCAGCGCGCGATCAACTGGCTGGGCAGGCTCGACGGGTTCGCGCAGTCGGTCGACCAGCGGGTGAAGATGGCGGGCTGGATGGACACGTTCGCGCAGCGCGGCGGCCAGCTGGTCATCCACGGCGCGGCCGTCGGCGACCTGGACTACTTCTCCCGTACGTACGACCTCGTGCTCGTCGCCGCGGGCAAGGGCGAGCTCGTGCAGATGTTCGGCCGCGACGCCTCGCGCTCCCCGTACGCCGAGCCGCAGCGTGCCCTCGCGGTGGCCTACGTCCACGGGATGGACCCGCGTCCGGAGCACCCGGACACCGAGGCGGTCCGCTGCAACATCGTCCCCGGCGTCGGCGAGATGTTCATCATGCCGACGCTCACCACGTCGGGCCGCGCCGACATCCTGTTCTGGGAGGGCATACCCGGCGGCCCGCTGGACGCCTTCAAGGAGGTCAAGGACCCGGCGGAGCACCTCTCCCTGACCCTGGAACTCATGGAGACGTTTCTCCCCTGGGAGTACGCGCGGGCCACCAAGGTCGAACTGACCGACGCCGGCGGCACCCTCGCCGGCCGCTACGCCCCGACCGTCCGCAACCCCGTCGGCACGCTGCCCGGCGGCGGCCTGGTCCTCGGCGTCGCCGACGTGGTCGTGGCCAACGACCCGATCACCGGTCAGGGCTCCAACTCCGCGTCCAAGTGCGCCGCCTCCTACCTCGCCTCCATCGTCGAGCGCGGCGAGGCGCCGTTCGACGAGGCGTGGATGCGGCAGACCTTCGACCGGTACTGGGACACCGCCCAGCACGTCACCAAGTGGACCAACGCCATGCTGGCCCCGCCGCCCGAGCACGTCCTCGACGTCCTCGGCGCCGCCGGCGGGCTCCAGCCCGTCGCCGACCGGTTCGTCAACTGCTTCGACGACCCGGCCGACCTCGAGAACTTCTTCTACGACCCGGACAAGGCCGGTGCCTACCTGGCGGAGGTCTCGGGGGCCGTGGGAGCTTAACCGGGCGCGTCCCCCTGGTCGGGTCCCTCCGTCGCCCCCTCGGGAAGCTCGGGCGGCACATAGTGCCGCAAGGGCTCCACGTCCGGGTCGGGGCGTACGGCGCCCAGGACCGGGTTGGCCGCGATCGGGGAGACCTTCACCCGTGCGCCGGGACGCGGCGCCTGCACCACCATCCCGTCGCCGAGGTAGAGGGCGACGTGCGTGGCGTCGGGGAAGTACACGACGAGGTCACCCGGCCGCAGTCCGTCCAGCGGTACCCGGTCCAGCCGCGCCCACTGCTCCTGACTGGTCCGGGGCACCGGCGTCCCGGCCGCCCGCCACGCCTCGGAGGTCAGCCCCGAGCAGTCGTACGCCTCGGGGCCCTCGGCGCCCCACTCGTACGGCTTCCCGATCTGCTCCACCGCGTACCGCAGGGCCCGGTCGCCCACCGCGGAGGGCGTGCGCCCGCCACCGGGAACACCGGGAACACCGGGAGCACCCGAAACGCCCGGAGCACCCGGAGCACCCGGAGCACCCGGAGCACCCGGAGCACCCGGAGCACCCGGAGCACCCGGAGTGCCCGGAGTGCCCGGAGGGCTCGGCGCGCCGAGGGCTCCGGAAGCCATGAACTCCGCCTGGTCCTCGGCCGTTTCGGTCCGCTCCAGCTCGGCGAGCGCCGCCAGTTGGCCCGGGGTGAGCGAGGCGAGCAGTTCCTCGACCTCGTCGAGCCGCTCGCGCACCGCGTCGCGCTGCTTCCCGCGCCGTTCGGCGAGGACGAGCCGGTCGTCGAGCGCCTTGCGGGCCTGCCGGGCGAGCGCCGCGGCCCGCTGCTCGTTGCCGGTCAGCCGGCCCACCGTGTCCGCGCGGTTGCGTGCCAGCCGCCCGATCACATGCCCCTGGTCGAGCGCGTGCTGCGGATCGCGGGCCAGCAGCAGCCGTACGTACGGGGAGAGCCCGGTGCTGTTCTGGTACTGCTGCCGGGCCAGCCGCCCGGCGGCACCCCGGCTGTCGTGCAGGGAGAGCCGGGCGGCGGCGAGGGCACGGTCCAGCCGTCGTGTCTCGGCGCGCTGCTTCGCCAGCCGCTCCTCGGTGGCGTTGTAGGCCTCGGTGGCCTTCCCGGCCTCGTGGTACAGCCGCTGAAGGTCCGTCAGCAGTTCGGCGACGGACCGGTCGGCGGGCGGTGTCGCCCCGGTGGCGGCCGCACTGTCCCCGGAAAAATCCGCCGCGGTCCTCCCCGGCGGCTGGGGAAGGGCCGTCGCGGGCCCGGGTGCGAGAACGGTGCCGACCGCGACCGCCGCCGTACACGCCAGACGTAGAAGCATTCCTGACACGTCATCACCTCCGACGCGGGCGGCTCCTCCGCTCCGCACCGTGAGCATCCGGCGGCCCGGCCGGGTCCGCTCGCCGGATGTGCGCGGTTCGGCGCAACGACGTCACCCGTCGGCGTCGTCCGGCTTGCCACGCGGCGTGGCGTCTGGATCGGCGGCCGGATCGCGGGTGCGCCCGGACCACGGCCACCTCGGGCGGTCGGCCGTCGCCGCCCCGTCCGGGTCGTACAGGTACTTCCACCCCTGGGGCAGCCCGAGCCGGCCGCTCTGCCTCAGGGGCACGCGCCGGTAGACCAGCACCGTGGGCGGGCCGCAGTCCGGGGCCGGGACGGGGATGCGGTACGTCTTGGGCGGGTGCCCGGTGATGCCCAGCAGCACGGGCAGAACGCGCCCGTCCATGGGCCCGCCCTCGAAGGGGGTGTCCTGACTTTTCACGGCACCAGTGTCGGCCATGCCCCCACGCAGGGCGTCCACCGGCCGTCCGTCCGACGGGTCAGCCGTCCTCCGACAGGGCCCGGACGAGGACCGCGGTCTCCGCGTCGCGCCGCGCGGTCACCTCCAGGGCGGCCAGGAACTGCTCCACGAGCCAGTCCCGCAGCTCACCGACGGGCAGCCGCCTGTCCTCGTCGAGCCAGATCAGCGAGGCCGCCTCCACGGCGGTGATCCACATCCGGATGGTCATCCGCAGCCGGGGCCCCGGCTCGGCGGCCCCGAGATGGCGGAGGATGTGCTCGGCGGCGGCCCGGCGCACCCCGTCGACGATGGCGGTCGTACGGGAGGTCTCCACCACGCTCCCGCCCTGCAGCAGCGCGCTGAACCCGGTGCCGTGCCCGTCGACGAAGGCGAGGTACCGGTCGAGCGCCCTGGCCAGCCGGGGCAGCAGCGGGCCCTCGCGGGGCTCGTCGAAGCAGTCCCGCAGCTCGTCGGCGGCGGACCGGAGCGCCGCTTCGTACAGCTGTTGCTTGCCGCCCGGGAAGTACCGGTACACCAGGGGCCGCGACACCCCGGCGGCCTCCGCCACGTCGTCCAGTGACACCTCGTCGGGCGCGCGGTGGGCGAAGAGGGACAGCGCGGCGTCGAGCAGCTGTCTGCGCCGCTCCTCGACGCCGAGGCGCCGGTAGGCGGGGGTGGGGGCCGGCGGGGTCATGCCCCGCAGCGTAACCGCCCGCCCTCGACGGCTGTTCCGGCGCCCGCCCGGCGCCTGTGCCGGCAGCGCTCAGGCCAGGAGTCCGGACGACTTCCACAGCCGCCGTCCGGTCCCGCGCAGCACACCGATGTCGTCCAGGAAGTCGGTAAGCCGCTTCGAGCCCTGTTGCATCACGTCCCGCCGGTGCGCGCTGGCCCTGACCTGGGCGACGGCCGCACGCTTGTCCAGCCCGACGTTCGTGTAGACGTCCGGGTTGATGAACGCCACCGAGAAGACGCGGGCGAACTCGCCGGAGGTGACCCGGGTGAACTCCTGCGACCACTTCGGCGCGGTCACCATCTGGCGCCGCAGCTCCTCACGGGCGTAGCGCACGTGCCGGGCCTCCTCGACGACGTGGATGCGCGTGACGCCCCGGATCAGCGGCTGGACGCGCTCGTCCGGGAAGGTCAGCCGCTGCATCCAGTCCAGTACCTCCTCGCCGAGCAGGGTCGCGGTGAAGGAGCCGGGCGTGGTGGAGATGGTCTTGAACAGCCGTCCGAGGTGCTGGTGCACCGGGCTCACCGGGTACCAGGGGGTGCCGCCGCGAGTGATCAGCCGGGCGAACATCTTGGAGTGCCGGCACTCGTCCTCGATCTCGGTGAGCGCGTACCGCACATGCGCGCTCGTGGCCGCCTTGTCGTAGATGTGCCGCACGAGCAGCTGCATCAGGATCAGCTCGAACCAGATGCCGAGCGAGGCGAGCGCCGCCGCCTCGTGCTGCGACAGCAGGACGCGCTGCTCCTCGCTCATCCGCTTCCACAGCGGGGTGCCGTACAGCGAGACCAGCTCCGGCGGCCAGAACCACAGGCGCTCCGCGAAGGGCGCGTCCCAGTCCAGCTCCTTGTCCGGGTCGAAGGAGTGCTTGGCGGAGGCGTCGAGCAGCCGCTCGGCCACCTGCTCCCGGTCCTTGAGCAGGCCGAGCGCGTCGCGCAGCCCGTCGAGGGCGTCGGCATCCGTCAGCGGCTGGGTCGTCATGGCGGTTCCACCTCGTGGGCGTAGCGGGTTACCGGCGGGTCACGTCACTTATGAGACTGCTTGTCAGCAAGCCCGTCAATCCCCTGCGCGCGACTTGTCGGCGGACGCTCCCGCGCGCGGGCGTCAATGGCGCACCCGCCGGATCACCTCATGGAGCGCCGTATCGGCGTTCGCCCTGGGTACGCTGACGGTGCCGGTCAGACTCCAGCGCATGGGAGCAATGATGAGCGCCGTACGCGACTCCGACCTGGACGACGACTACCAGTGGCCGCGCCCGCCCCAGGGCGGCTGGACGGCGGACGACCTCGACGAGCTTCCCCACCTGCCTCCGCACACGGAGCTGATTGACGGGAACCTCGTCTTGACGAGTCCGCAGACCATCTTCCACATGCGCACGATCCGCCTGCTGGACAATTCACTCTTCGAGCAGGTGCCGGACGAATTCGAGGTCTACCGCGAATTCACGGTGACGCTCGGTAAACGGAACCGTCCGGAGCCCGATGTGCTGGTGGCCCGTGCCGGTGCCGACACCGGGCCCAAACGGACCCGGCTCCTGCCCGAGGAGGTCATCCTGGCCGTCGAGGTGGTCTCCGAGGACTCGGTCGACCGCGATCGCGAGACCAAGCCCCGCAAGTACGCCGCCGCGGGTATCACGCACTTCTGGCGTGTCGAGGAGAACGACGGCCTCCCCGTCGTCTACGTCTACGAGCTGGACCCGGCGACCACGTCGTACGTACCCACGGGCATCTTCCGCAACCGCCTCAAGCTGACCGTTCCCTTCCCCGTCGACATCGACCTCACCGCCGTCGACCGTCGTCGCTAGGCCGCGCCAAACCGGGCAGCCCGGCCCGTCCGGCACCTCGCCAGGGACGGGCTCCGCACTTCCCTGCGGGAACGACGTCCGGAGCGTGAACGCGTAGGGCGTCGGGCCGTGGGCGCGCAGGTGCAACAGCCGCGCCTCCGCCACCGTGGGGCGGTGGCCCTCCGGGACCCACCACAGAGTCGTCATCGCCTCCCGCACCTGCTCGAACCTCCCCCACTGCCTCAAGGGCGTGGGGAGACCCCCACCCTGCGCCGCTCCAGCATCTCCCGGTGCCGCCCCTGGTACATGAAAGCCGTCAGGGTGTCGGTGTCCCGCCACACCGACATGTTCACGATCAGCCACGGGTCGCCGAAGACGGACACGTCGGTGGCGTTGCCGCCCTCGCTGAGCAGCCGCCAGAGGAAGCCTTCGGCGGCCTCGGCGTCCGCGTTCACCGGGTCGAGGTTGTCGACGAAGTCCTTCAACTGCGGGGAATCCAGTGGGGACTTGAGCCGGGCGATGTCGACCTGGGCGAGTTCGTGCGCGGTGGTGGCTTCCGTCATGGGCCGAACGGTAGACGGGGAGGGGCGGGTTCGGCAGTCCTCATCTCAACAGGTGATCCGCACGGCGATGCCTACGACCTCAGCACCGCCTCCATCACCGCCCGGGCGATCGGTGCCGCCGTGCCGCCGCCGCTGATCTCCCGGCGGCCGGCCGCCGCGTCCTCCACCACGACCGCCACCGCGACCTTCGCCTCCGCGTCCCCGTCGCCCTGCGCCCAGGACACGAACCAGGCGTACGGTGTACCGGAGTTGCCGATGCCGTGCTGGGCGGTGCCGGTCTTGCCGCCGACCACGGCGCCGCGGATCGCGGCGTTCGTGCCCGTGCCCTCCTCCACCACACCCCGCATCAGGTCCCGCATCCGCTGCGCCGTCGACGGGTACATGGCCTGCCGGGACTGCCCAAGGCCGGCCGCCGACACCGTGCCGCCGCTCGCCCGGGTCGTGCGCTCCACCAGATACGGCTCCCGCACGTGCCCGTTGTCGGCGACGGCCGCCGCGACCATCGCCATCTGCAGGGGAGTGGCCCGCGTGTTGTACTGACCGATCGACGACAGTGCGAGCTGCGCCCGGTCCATCGTGGTGTCGAAGGTGCTGTGCGCCACCGGGAACGGCACCCGCAGCCCTTCCTCGTTGAACCCGAAGCCCTCCGCCGTGGCCGTCAGGTCCGTCAGCCCCGTGGCCACCCCCAGCTTGGCGAACACGGTGTTGCAGGACCAGGTGAACGCCTCCCGCACCGAGGCGTCCGCGCAGCCCCGGGACGCGTTCGTCAGCCGTGTCGTCGTCCCCGGCAGGGTGTACGGGTCGGGGGAGTCCGTCGGCGCGTCCAGGTCGGTGACCGTGCCCGCGTCCAGCGCCGCCGCCGCGGTGACCACCTTGAACGTCGAACCCGGCGGATACGTCTGCCGTACGGCCCGGTTCAGCATCGGTTTGTCCGGATCGGCGTTCAGCCGGGCCCAGGCCCGCCGTGCCGCCGCTCCGTTCCCGGACAACAGCTCCGGGTCGTAGGACGGGACGGACACCAGCACCAGGATCCGCCCGGTCGACGGCTCCACCGCCGCCACCGCGCCCTTGCGCGAGCGCAGCCCTTCGTACGCGGCCCGCTGGGCGGCCGGGTGGATCGTCGTGACGACGTCGCCGCCCGCGTTGCGGGAGCGGGTGAAGTCGTTCCACAGCGGCAGCGGCTGAAGCAGCGGGTCGGTGCCCGCCAGCAGTCCGTCCTCCGTGTGCTCCAGCAGGGTCGTCCCGTACTCCTGCGAGGCGAAGCCGGTCACCGGCGCGTACAACGGGCCTTCGGTGTAAGTCCGTTCGTAGCGCAGATGCTCCCCGGTGTCCCGCGCGCCGGTGACCGGGCGGCCGTCGACCAGGATGTCCCCGCGCGGCTGGTGGTAACGGGCGATGGTGTCGCGGCGGTTGGCCGGGTTGTCGTCGTAGGCATCGGCGTGCAGCACCTGGACGCGGGCGGCGTTCACCAGCAGGGCGAACAGCAGCAGCGCGCAGAACACGGCGGCCCGCCGGATGTGCCGCGTCATGAACCCGCGCCCCCGCCCGACCCGTCGGGCACAGGCCATCCGTCCCCCCGGCGGCGTGCCGAATCGCTCAGCCGGACCAGCAGCGCCACGATCGCCCAGTTGGTGACCACCGACGAACCCCCCTGCGCCAGGAACGGTATGGCCATTCCGGTCAGCGGGATCAGCCCCGTCACCCCGCCCGCGATCACGAACACCTGGAGGGCCACGATCGCGGCCAGCCCCACGGCGAGCAGCCGGCCGAACGGGTCGCGCAGCGCGAGGCCGGTCCGGTAGCCGCGTTCCACCAGCAGCCCGTACAGCAGGAAGATCGCGGAGAGCCCGACGAGACCCAGCTCCTCACCAGCCGTGGCCAGGATGAAGTCGGACTTGACCGCGAAGCCGATGAGCACGGAATGCCCGAGCCCCAGCCCGGTGCCGAGCAGTCCGCCCTCCGCGAAGGCGAACAGCGACTGCGCCAGCTGGTTCGGGCCCTCACCCGCCTCGATCGAGGCGAACGGATTCAGCCAGGTCTCGATCCTGCTGTGCACATGCGGTTCCAGCCGGCCCACGGCCACCGCGCCCAGTGACGCCAGCAGCAGGCCGACGGCGAGCCAGCCGGTACGGCCGGTGGCGACGTACAGCACGACGACGAACAGACCGAAGAACAGCAGCGACGTGCCGAGATCCCGTTCCAGTACCAGCACGACCACGCTCACCAGCCACACGGCGACGATCGGTCCCAGCACCCGCCCGGTGGGCAGTTGCAGCCGCCAGAACCGGCGGCCGGCGTAGGTGAGCGCACCGCGGTTCTCCGCCAGGTACGCCGCGAAGAACACCGCGAGCAGCACCTTCGTGAACTCTCCCGGCTGGATGGAGAACCCGGCGACCCGGATCCAGATACGGGCCCCGTTCACCGGAGGGAAGAGGATCGGCGCCGTGAGCAGGACGAGCCCCGAGGCGGCGCACACGCGGGTGAAGCGCCGCAGCACCCGGTGGTCGCGCAGCAGCAGGACGACCGCGATGAACAGCGCCACGCCCAGCGTCGACCACACCAACTGGGTCGGGGCGGCCTCGTCGCCCGGTGTCTCCAGATCGAGCCGGTAGATCAGCACCAGGCCGAGCCCGTTGAGCAGGACGGCGATGGGGAGCAGGAGCGGGTCGGCCCAGGGTGCCCGGAGGCGCACCGCCAGATGCGCGACCAGCGCGAGCACGCCGAGCCCGGCGCCGTAACCGGCGGCGCCGGGCGGGACGGAGCCGTTCCTGGCGAAGCCGGCGGCGCAGTAGCCGTACACCGACAGCAGGACGGCCAGGACGATGAGGGCGAGTTCGACGCCACGGCGCCGGGGGAGGGGAGCGGTGGGCGTGGGCGGATCAGCCGTCGCCAGGGAGATTCCGGCCTTGCTCATGTCCGGAACTTACCCACATGCGCCCTCTTGCGTGCTGTGCCCGTCAGCGCCAGCGTGGCGCGGGCCCGATGTTGTCGATGTGGCGGGCGGCGCCCCAGGCCCAGGTGCCGTCGGTGAGCAGGTACCAGAGCGGATTGCCCTGGACGTCGTCCCCGCCGACCTTGCAGTAGATCGACGCGACATCGCCCTTGTGGGCGTACCGGATGACCTTCGCGCCGCGGTCCGGCGAGGTGCGCAGGGCGAGCGACTGGGCGGTGCCGACATCCTTGTACCGGCCGTGGTCGCCGTGGTTGCCGCCGGCCTGGTGGCCGTCGTTGCCGCCGTCGTTGCCGCCGACCCCGTCATGGTTCCCCTCGCCGGTGCCGCCGTCGCCGTTGCCGCCCTGCTGGCTCCAGCCCGACGGGTCGCCGTCGTCCGGCGCGTCGCTCGCGGCGGCGGGGGCGACGGCGGTCGCGAGGGCCAGGGCGCCGGCGGCCGGTGTCATCGGCAGGCGGCGGAGAAGGAGGGAGCGCGACGCGCGCGGTGAGTGCGGGGAGGGCCGTGACATGAAGCACCTCCATATGTGGGCGAAAGTGTCCAAGGTGATCAATCGCCACACTAGGAGCAGCCCTCCGCCCTCGCCCGCCTTGGTGCGCCATCGGGGACGGCCGTCCGGGTCGCCGCGTATCACCGCTGGTGACAGCCTCGTGCTGAGGGAACGCCAGGGTTGCCGGCGTGACGCGTACACCCCACGGCGTCCCGCCCCCTACTCCGACAGCTCTTCCAGCAGCCTGGCCGTCGTCAGCCCGGTCCGCAGGTAGTCGACGAACAGTTCGTTGTGCAGGGCCCAGACCGAGCGGCGGGCCCGGATCAGCCGGATCGCCTCCTCGGCGGAGCTGCCCCGGCGTATCAGCGCGTGTGCGACGACCAGACCGGAGCGGTTGTATCCGTGATAGCAGCGCACGAGGACCTTGCGGCCGTCGTCCAGCGCCTCGCACGCCGCTTCGGCGAGCCGGATGACCCCCAGGAGCTGGGTCCCGTCGAGCGGCCCGTCCGGGATCGGCCACACGTGGTGCTCGACCCCGGGGGCCGGTCCGTGCCCCGGCAGCCGCAGCAGCGTCTGTACAAGATCGAACTCCTGGCGCACCGCCGCGAGCTCCAGCTGTCCGGCCCGGCCCCTGAACTCGTGCCCTCCCATCCACAGACCGGGCACGATCTCGTCCCATGGAGTACCCGGTGCGGGTACGTCGGGTTGCTTCCTGCGGGTATGCAACGGTGCCTCCCCAGCGTCACCGCCCAAGTCCTCTCAAAATAGCCGTGTTCTTGCCCCTGGAGCACCCCGCCTGTTCCCATGGAGGGTGGGGTGATTGGTGCATGAACGGTCTGCGCGTCGTACCGACCTGGCGGCACGGCCAGGAGCGGCTGTACGTCTGCCTCCCGGACGGCAGGAACGTCGCCTGGTACGACCGTGACGCGGCCAGGGTCAACCTGCTCGGCGAGGACCGCGAGGCGGAGGTGCTCGAAGCGCTCGGCCCCTTCCTCACCGGCCCGGTCGCGGTCGGCCCGCCCCCGGTCCCCACCCCCGCCGAGCTGGCGCGACTCACCCTCCACCCCGACGACGACCTCGCCCCGAACCGCCCCGGCGAGGCTCTTCTGGTCGCTCTCGACCGCGACCGCGACCACGACCCCGGCCTCGCCCACCGCCTCCGCCCCGACCCGCGTCACCGGGCCCTCGAGGCGGAGCGGACGGTGGGCGAGGCCCTGGACCGCATGGACGGCCTGGGGCTACGCGTCCTGCACTCGATTCCGCTCCCCGGCGGCGACCGCGTCCATCACCTGGCGATCGGGCCCGGCGGCCTGTACGCCGTACACGCCGTGTACGCCCGTAGACAGCGGGTGACGGTCGCCGACCCGCTGGTCACCCTCGGCCGCCGCGAGCCGTACCCCGTGCTGCGCCGCGTCCGCGCCGACGCCGACCGGGTCTCGTACGCCCTGACCGCGGAGGTCCGCCCGGTGCTCGTCCTGGTCGGAGCGTCACGCGTGACGGTGAGGACCCCACCGCGCGAGGTGTGCGTCCTGACGGACGACGAGGTGGAGCGTCTGGGTGATCCGGGGGGCGCACTGAAGCCGGCCGACGTGGAGGCCCTGCACGCGATGGCGCGGGACCGGAAGACGTGGGCCCGGCTTTGAGCGGGGTGGGCCGGGCGGGCTGAGCGGGCGGGCTGAGCGGGCGGACGGGCCCGGCGGCAGACGACCGTGGACGGCTGCCCACGGTCATGGACGGTCGCCCACGGTCATGGACGGTCGCCCACGGTCATGGACGGTTGCGGGACAGGGAAACGATATTCACCCGTATGGCGGTTGATGGATCCCGGGACCCGTGTTCCGCGTCTTCCTCCAGGGCTGTGCTTCCATGTGCGTGATCTGTTGGACCTGTGTGCATGTCAGGGGCGGCCGGTCGTAAGCACATTCACGGACACCGGTGGAGGGCATGACCGAGGACGAGTTCGACGCTTTCTACGCGGCCGCGTTCCCCCGTCTGACCGGGCAGCTCTTCGCCTTCACCGGGGACTTGGGCGAGGCTCAGGACGTGGTCCAGGAGGCGTTCGTACGGGCCTGGGACCGACGCCACAAGCTTCAGGCCGACGGGGCGCCCGAGGCGTGGGTACGCACGGTCGCCATGCGTCTCGCGGTCAGCCGCTGGCGCCGCGCGCGACGCTGGGTGGAACTGGTGCGCCATTCCGCGCCGCCGGAAACGACCCCCGGTCCCGGCCCCGAACGCGCCGCGCTGGTCGCCGCGTTGCGCGAACTGCCCGAGCACCAGCGCATGGCGGTCGTCCTTCACCATCTGTGCGACCTCAGTGTCGAACAGGTAGCCTCCGAGACCGGTGCACCCGTGGGAACGGTCAAGGCCAGGCTGTCCCGGGGACGGGCGGCACTGGCCAAACAGCTGGCGGTGGACGAGGCCGAGGAGCCGGCCTGGAGGGAGGGCGGCCGTGTCGGATGAACTCGCCGCAGTATTGCGCGAGTTGGCGGAGGCGCATGAGGCTCCGCCGCCCGTACCGGCCGCCGAGGTCCGCGCCCGGGCGCGACGCCGCTCCCGCCGTCGCCGGACCACCGTCCGCCTCGGCCTGGCGACCTCGGTGGCCGGCATGCTGGCGACGGTCGGACTGACCGTGCACGCGGAGGAACCCGGCCGCGACCCGCGCACCTCGGCCGAGTCCGCGACGATCGGCACGCCGACGTCCAGCCCTCGGGCCCCTGAGGCGGCGACCGACCGGCCGGCCGGCACAGAGGAGGCCGTCCTGGATCTGGGCCGTCACACCCTCACGTTCGACGGCCGTGTCATGCGCGTCGACTCGCGCTCCTTCGCCACCCTCCTGACACCCGGCCGCGAACTGACCGTGCGGGCCAAGCACGAGGTCATGCTGCTGCGGGGCGACGTGAGCGCCGAGAACCGCTACGAGGCCAAGGTCCCGTACGTGGTGGAGCTGCGCACCGGCGACCGGCCGCCGGTCTACGCGGGCGCCCTCGCCTTCGACACCAGATCCCTCGGCGCCCTCGACGCCAGAACGGGCTGGCTGGGCCTGAGCGTCAGCGACGCGCGATGGTTCTACACCCGCATCCGGCAGGGCGAACACGTCGAGATCGCCTCCACGACCACCCCGGCCCCGCCCGCCCCGATGTCGAACCCGACCGGGCCGGCTCCCGAAACCGGACCCGGAACCGCAACCTTCCGGTCACGGACCTGACCGGACCCGGAACCGGGTCAGCGGACCACCTCTCGGAGGAACGAGCTGAGGATGACGGTGAGTCCGGCGGGGCGTCCTCCTGGACGAGATGCCCGGCGCCGGCGATCGGTTCTCCCAGCGTGCGTGCGGGATCAGGGCGTCCCGTGCAGCAACACCACGGGATCTTGACCCGGTTCGCCCCACGATCCCCAGCGCACTTCCCCGGCCGAACCGGCGAACCTTCCGCTCACCTGCCACTCGCTCATGTCCCTCCGCTCCCGATCCCGGTCACCCACCGCGCCGACAGCGGTCTTTGGCCCGGGGGCGTTGCGGCGACGCGCGGTGCGCCGTTCGGCACCCTCCTCCCGGGAGACCACCGATGCCATGCCCAGGTTCTCCCGGAGCACCTGTGCGGGCCGGGGAGCGGGAGCGCGCCGGCCCGCCCTGCGTGGGGGAGGGGGGAGGGACGGCCCCCGACCGTCCCTCCCCCCTCCCCCTACCCCTTGACCGCCCCCGACGTCAGCCCCCGGATGAACGAGCGCTGGAGGGCCAGGAAGGCGAGTACCGACGGCAGCATGGCCAGGAACGCGCCCACGAGCAGTACGCCGATGCCCACCTGGTCGTCCGAGCGCATGGAGCGCAGGGCCAGCGGCAGGGTGTACTGGGCCGGATCGGTGGCGACCAGCAGGGGGAGCATGTACTGGTCCCAGATCATGGTGAAACCGAAGATGCCGATGACGCCCAGCGCGGGGCGGCACAGGGGCAGCACGACCTGCCAGAAGATGCGGAACTCGCCCGCGCCGTCCAGCTTCGCCGACTCCTCCAGCTCCCTGGGGATCTCCTTCATGAACTCGGTCATGACCAGGATGGAGAAGCCCCACGCCGCCACCGGCACGATCATGCCGGCCAGCGAGCCGACCAGGCTGATGTGCACCACCGGCAGATCCGCCAGCAGCACCGACAGCGGTACGGCCAGCACCTCCTCCGGCAGCATCATCGTCGCCAGGACGATCACCAGCACCGTCGCCGAACCGCGGAAGCGCTTACGGGCCAGGGCGTAGCCGGCGAAGACGCTGACCAGGACCTGCAGGGCCAGGCCGCCGCCGACCACGATGAAGGAGTTGAGGAGGTAGTCCAGGACGCCCCGGTCGATCGCCCGTTCCAGGTTGTCGAGCGACAGCCGGTCGGGGAACAGGGTGAACTGCGTCGGGTCCACGGTCGGGGTGAAGGCGCCGATCATCAGCGCCAGCAACGGCCCCGCGAAGATCACGAAAAGGACGGTGTACAGGACGAACCGGGCGGCCCGGGCCCATGGCCCGCGCGCCTCCTGCAGGCCGAGCGCGGTCTCGTTCCTCATCGGGCCTCCCTCCTGCGCAGTCGCGACGCGACGGTCAGCACCAGCAGAACCAGGAACAGCAGCACGGTTCCGGCCGCCGCCACACCCAGCTCGTTGCGTTCGAGTCCGAGCTTGTACGTCAGCGTCAGCAGCACCTCCGTCGAGCCGTCCGGCCCGCCGTTGGTGAGCAGGAACACCTCGGTGAAGATCCGCAGGCCCCGGATCGCCGCCAGGGTCAGCAGGATCGCGAACACCGGCCGCAGACCGGGCAGCGTGACGTGCCAGATCCGGCGGAAGCGCGAGGCGCCGTCGACCGCCGACGCCTCGTACAGCACCCGGTCCACACCGGCCAGCCCCGCCAGGAAGATCATCATGTCGTAGGGGGCGCCCCGCCAGACACCGACGAAGGCGATGGACGCCAGTGAGCTGTCCGGTGAGTTGAGGAACTCGCTCGGCCCCAGGCCGAAGACGGACAGCACCGAGTTCAGCGCCCCGCCCTCGGCCGGGTAGTACATGACCCGCCACACCTCGGCCACCACCGCCATGGCCGTGACCACCGGCAGGAAGATCGCCGACCGGACGAACCACAGGCTCCGGGTCTGCCCCTCCAGCAGCAGCGCCAACGCGAGGCCGAGCACGATCGACCCGGCGGTGGTCGCCGCGGCCAGGACCAGGGTGTGCCACACCGCCGCGCCGAAGTCGGAACTTCCCGCGATCTCGGTGTAGTTCGCGCCGCCGACATAGGTGTTGCCGAGGAACGGACGGACCTCCTCGAAGCTCATCCGCACGGCCTGTGCCATGGGGATGAACTTGAAGTACACGAAGAGCAGCAGGGCCGGGGCCAGGAAGAGCCACGGTGTCGCGGCCCGTCGCAGCCGCACCTTCGCCGACGGGCCCGCGCGGAGCGGACGCCGAGTGTCCGGACCTGGTGACGTCCGTGCCTCGGGCACCGTCATTCGCCCTTGGCCCCCTGCTTCTCGAGCTCGGCGTCCAGCTCGCCCGCCAGTTCGCCCATCGCCTTGCCCGCGTCGCGCGAGCATGTGGAGACGACGCCGTTCAGGCCCTCGGACGACATCTGCCGGACGGCGGACCAGTTGGGCAGGGCCGGCGCGTTGCGTCCGGACTCGTTGTAGACCTCCTGGAAGGTCTCCCAGCGCGGGTCCTTCCGCTCGGCGGCCCCGTCGACCGTGGTGTTGACCGGCAGCCGGACGATGATGCCGCCGTTGTCGACGCCGAGACCGATCTTCTGGCCGGCCGGGGAGGCGGCGAACTCGGCGTACGCCTGCTGGCCCTTCTCGTTGCCGGAGCCGGCCATCATGTAGACGTTCTCGCCCTCCGCCAGGACGGCCTCGCCGCCGGCACCCGGCGGCGGCGCGATCACCTCGTACTTGTCCTTGCCGAGCGACCCGTCGAAGCGCGGCAGCATGTACGGGCCGGTCAGGTAGATGCCGCCCCTGCCGCTCTCGAAGAAGGTGTGTGTGGCCGAGGAGTCGGCGGTACTGGCGCCCGGCTGCGCGACCTTGGAGTCGCAGAACATCGCCTGGAGCTTCTCGACCGCCGCGACCGACGCGGGCTCGTCGATCGCGGCAACGTAGCCCTCGCCCCGCTCCTTGACGAAGTCGCCGCCCCCGGACCACAGCATGGTCGAGAACCACCAGGTCAGATAGCCGCGGGTGGTGCTCCCGGGTATCACCATGCCGGCGGTGTCGTTCTTGCCGTTGCCGTCCGGGTCGTCGTCGGTGAACTTCACGGCCAGTTCGGTGAGTTCGTCCCAGGTTTTGGGAACGTCGGCGCCCACGGCCTCCCGCCAGTCCTTGCGCACCAGCAGCGCGAAGGCCTGCGAGTTGAAGGGCACGCCGTAGTACTTGCCGTCGTAGCCCTGCGCGGCCTCCCAGGCGCGGTCGGCGAGATCGGCGCTCCCGGCCACACCCTCGCGGTCGACCTCGCGGACCAGCCCCTGGGTCACCAGGTTGCCCAGCTGGCCCGTGTCGTTGATGACGACGTCCGGCAGGTCCTTCTGCGCGGTGCGCTGCTGAAGCTTGGTCTCGAAGTCCGTCACACCGACGGCGACCAGCTTCGCCTCGATGCCGCTCTCCTTGGTGAAGGCCTTGGTGAGGGTCTCGGCCGACTCCGCGGCGGGACTCCCGGCGTCCTGCCGGATCCAGACCTCCAAGGGCTGGGAGTCGTCCTGCTGGGCTGTGCCGCCCGAGGAACAAGCGGTGGCGGTGGCAGCGGTCACGGCGAGAACGGCGGCGAGAACGCCGGCCTGCCGCCCTCCTCTTGGCTTACGGAGTTGCTTGGACACGAGTGGCTCCGTCCAGTGCGTACGGGCGAGGTGACCGGACTCTACGCACAGACAGCCCACCTCATCAAGACAGTGAACAGCATTTATATACATGAACCGTCAGGGTGTGATCGGCGATCAATCGGTCGTGCCGACGGCGGGGCGAGCGGGGGTGCGAGCGAGGTGCGAGCAGGGGGTGGGAGCGAGGTGCCATCGGGGCGGCACGGTCCGGTCGGAAGCCCTGTGCGCCACCATGGACACATGGGCGACAACCGGATCGTGAACACCCACCAGGCCGAGGCGTGGAACCGCTCGTCCTGGACCGTGACACGCGGATCCGGCGCCGACGGCCGCTCGCGCAGCGCGTACCGGCGCTCCGGTCCGGTGGCGACGACCGCCGGATCGTGCCGTACGGAGGGATCCTCGATCGCGCCGGAGAAACCGCCCGGCTCCAGGGTGATCCGGAGTTCGCAGAGGTCCTCGGCCGGACGAGGCCGGGAGGGGGACGAAGCGACCGCCGTCGCCCCGCTCGATCGGCCCGTCCGCGCTTGCAGACGCGGGGAATCCCTTGCCCCCGGGATTCCCCGCGCGGTGAACGCCCCGTTTCCGAGTCCTCACCCCGAGGCGCGGAGTACGGAGCCCGGGCTCAGTCGAGGCCGCGGGCGTGTGCGAAGCGGGTCAGCCCGTCGGCGAGACCGATCAGCGGAGCGGGGTAGTCCAGGGCGGCACGCCGGTCCTCCGGCAGTCGCCAGGGCTCGTGCACGTTCCGCTCGTCCACGTCTTTCAGTTCGGGTACCCAGCGCCGTACGTAGGCGCCGCCCGGGTCGTAACGCCGGCCCTGGCGAACGGGGTTGAGGACGCGGTTCGGGCGGGTGTCGTTGCCGGTCCCGGCGACCCACTGCCAGTTGAGCTGGTTGTTGACGAGGTCGCCGTCCACGAGCAGGTCCAGGAAGTGCCGGGCGCCGACCCGCCAGTCCACGTACAGCGTCTTGGTCAGGAAGCTCGCCGCCAGCAGCCGTGCCCGGTTGTGCATCCAGCCCTCGTGGAGCAGTTGGCGCATCGCCGCGTCCACGACCGGATAGCCGGTACGGCCCTCCCGCCACGCGGCGACGTCCTCGGCCGCCTCGTCCTCGGTCCGCCACCGGTCGTGCCGGGGGCGGTAGTCCCGCCAGGACGCCTCGGGCCGCGCCGCCAGAACCTGGTGGTGGAAGTCGCGCCAGCACAACTGGCGTACGAACGCCTCCGCCCCGGCTCCACCCCGCGAGCGGGCCCGCTGGACGAGTTCCACCGGCGAGAGGGCCCCGAAGTGGAGGTAGGGCGAGAGCCGGGAGGTCGCGTCGCCCGCCAGATCGTCGTGCCCCTCCTCGTACGCCGGCATCCGGGACCGGGCCCATCGGGCGAACCGTTCACGCCCCCGCGTCTCGCCCCCGGTGGGGAGGCCGGGCGAGAGGCCGGGCAGACCGTCACGGGAGGGCAACGGCTCGCCGCGCACCGCCTCGGGGACCCGCACGGTGCGCGGCGCCGGGCAGCTTCCCCGCAGCCGCTCCTGCGACCAGCGGCGGAAGTAGGGGGTGAACACGGCGTAGTGGTCGGACCCGGCGGGCGTCACGGCCCCGGCGGCGACGGCGGTGATCACGGCGTCGTGCACCCGCAGCGCCACCCCGCGCCGGCCGAGGTCCTCCCGCAGCCGCTCCTCCCGCCGCTGGGCGTAGCCGCTGACGCCCGCCGCCATGTGCACCTCCGCGGCCCCGCACTCCGCGGCGACCGCGCCGACCTCCCGGACCACCGGCCCCGTACGCACGACCAGCCGGCCGCCGCGCCGGCGCAGTGAGGCGTCGAGATCCCGCAGACAGTCGGCGAGGAAGGCGGCGCGGTTCGGCGCGTCGAAGCCGGCCGCGTGGACACCGGGGTCGCGCACGAAGAGCGGCACCACCTCGTCGGCCGCGGCGAGCGCGGCGCGCAGCGGCGGGTGATCGTGCAGACGCAGATCCGAGGTGAACAGGACGACCGCGACGGTCATGGGGCTGCTCCTGGTCGTGCATGAGGCCTTGTTTGTTTTCCCGTCGTCCCTTCGGGCTGTTCCCGGCCCATGGATGCGGAGCCGGGCACGCTGCCGCCGGACTCGTCACCCGCGGCGCAGGCGCCGGGCGCGCCGTACGCCCCGTACGCCCCGTGCGGGCTCGTGGCTTTCGCGGCGTCCCCTGCGCGCATCGGCCCCGTGCGCGCTCATGCCCTTCGCGGCCGCCTGGGTGATGTTGCGGGCCATGCCGCCGAAGACGACGGCGTGGAACGGGGCGACGGACCACCAGTAGGCGTGGCCCGGCAGCCCCCGCGGGTGGAACAGGGCGCGTTGCCGGTAATGGGTGCGGCCCTCGTCGTCCGTGCCGGCGTACATCTCCAGCCATGCCAGGCCCGGCAGCCGCATCTCGGCCCGCAACCGCAGCAGCCGGCCGGGCTCGATCTCCTCGACCCGCCAGAAGTCCAGCGAGTCCCCGACCCGCAGCCGCTCGGCGTCGCGCCGTCCGCGCCGCAGGCCGACACCGCCGACGAACCGGTCCAGCCAGCCCCGTACGGCCCAGGCGAGGGGGAAGGAGTACCAGCCGTTGTCCCCGCCGATGCCCTCGATCACCTTCCACAGCGACTCCACGGATGCCTCGACCGGCATCTGGCGCTCGTCCTGGTAGAGACTGCCGCCGGCCCAGTCGGGGTCGGTGGGCAGCGGGTCGCTGGGCGCCCCCGGCAGGCTCGCGGACGACCAGCGTGTGGCGACCTGCGCCTCCCGCACCCTCCGCAGCGCCAGGGCCAGCGCCTCGTCGAACGGCAGCGGACTGCCCGGCGCGTCGGGCACGTACCGGGCGATGTCGTGCTCGTGGCAGACGACCTCGTGGCGCAGCGATTCCGTCAACGGCCGGGCCAGAGAGGCGGGTACGGGGGTGACGAGCCCGATCCAGTGGCTGGACAGCCCCGGCGTGAGCACCGGCACCGACACGACGAGCCGCCGCCGCAGTCCGGCCACGACGGCGTACCGCCGCATCATCTCGAGGTAGGTGAGGACGTCCGGCCCCCCGATGTCGAACGCCCGGTCGACTTCTGCGGGCATGCCGGCCGAGCCGACGAGGTACCGCAGCACATCGCGTATTGCGACCGGCTGGATCCGGGTGTGCACCCAGCTGGGGGTCACCATGGCCGGCAGCCGCTCGGTCAGATAGCGCAGCATCTCGAACGACGCCGACCCCGACCCGATGACGACCGCGGCCCGCAGCACGGTGGCGGGCACCGGCCCGTCGAGGAAGATCCGCCCCACCTCGGCGCGGGAGCGCAGATGCGGGGACAGGGACCGCTCCGGGACACCGCGCGGGGTCAGCCCGCCCAGGTAGACGATGCGCCGTACGCCGGCGGCCCGGGCCTCCTCCGTGAAGGTCCGGGCCGCCTGCCGGTCGGTCTCCTCGAACCCGGAGCCGGTTCCGAGGGCGTGCACCAGGTAGTAGGCGACATCGATCCCGCGCAGGGCCGTGGCGACCGAACCGGGATCCGTGACGTCGCCCCGGACGGTCTCGACGTCGCCCGCCCAGGGATGGTCGCGGAGCTTGCCGGGGGTGCGGGCGAGGCACCGCACCCGGTGGCCGGCCCGCAGCAGCTCCGGTACGAGTCGCCCGCCGACGTATCCGGAGGCGCCGGTGACCAGGCAGTGCAACCGCTCGGCGTCGCCCCCGTCCCGCTGTCCGTCCGAGCCCGCGTCCCTACCCGCGTTCATCCCCGCGTCGGTGCCCACGTCCGTCTCCTCCGCGCTCGCCCGAGGCCGCTTTCCGCTTCCTCTCGTCCGATCATGGCGGCAGCGCGGTGTCCGCGCCCGTTCAGCCGGACCGGGAACCGGATCCGGCGTCGGAGACGGGACCGGCACCGACTCCGGCTCCGGTCCCGGAGCCCGCACCGGCCCCCGCGTCGCCCTTGCGGGCCAGGACGCTCGGCCACCACGCCCGCGGACCGATGTCGATCACCAGCGCGGGCACCAGGAGCGAGCGGACCACAAGGGTGTCGAGCAGGACGCCGAAGGCCACGATGAACGCGATCTGGACCAGGAAGGCCAGGGGAATCACCATCAGGGCCGCGAACGTCGCCGCGAGGACGACACCCGCCGAGGTGATGACCCCGCCGGTCGTGGTGAGCCCGCGCAGCACGCCCTGCCGGCTGCCGTGCGTGAGCGCCTCCTCCCGGACCCGGGACATCAGGAAGATGTTGTAGTCGACGCCCAGCGCCACCAGGAACACGAACCCGTACAGCGGTACCGAGGCGTCCGTGCCCGAGAACCCGAGGAGATGCTCGAAGACGAGTGCCGAGACCCCGAGCGTCGCCAGGAAGTTGAGTCCCACGGTCGCCACCAGCAGCACCGGTACGAGCAGCGAGCGCAGCAGCAGGACGAGGATCAGCAGAATGATGGCGAGCACGATCGGCACGATCACCGTACGGTCCCGGGCGGCGGTCTCCTGGGTGTCGTACTGCTGTGCCGTGTAGCCGCCGACCAGCGCGTCGGCCCCCGAGACCGCGTGCACGTTCTCGCGGAGCCGTTCGACGGTCTCCTTGGCGGCGTCGCTGTCGGCCCCGGCCTCGAGGGTGGCGGAGATCTGGACGCGGCCGTCGGCGACGAGCGGCTCGCCCCCGGGGCGCCCCGAGGCGGAGATCGTGGCGGCCGACGCCACGCCCTCGGTCTTCTCGGCCGCGGCCGTCACCTGAGCGGCACGGTCGGCGTCGGCGACGATGACGGCGGGATTGCCGGAGCCGCCGGGAAAGTGCTTGCCGAGCGTCTCCTGGGCGGAGACCGAGGAGGCCTCGCCGACGAAGATCTCGTCGAGCGGGACGCCCTTCGAGGAGAGGGCCGGGGAGAAGGCCGCGAAGACGGCGAGCACCAACGCGGTCACCACCCACGTCGCACGCGGCCGCCGGTCCACGGTCGCGGCGACCCGCTGCCACACACCGGGCTTCTCCACGGAGCCGTCCACGGAGCCGTCCACGGAGGGCGCGCTGTCGGCCTCCTTCGGCCGGGAGGGCCAGAAGGCACTGCGCCCCAGCAGGGCCAGCACGGCCGGCAGGAAGGTGAGCGTGGAGAGCACGGAGCACATGATGCCGATGGCGCCGACCGGCCCGAGAGCGCGGTTGTTGGTGAGGTCACTGGCGAGCAGGGCCAGCAGGCCGAGCGCCACGGTCGCGGCGCTGGCCGTGATCGCCCCGAACGAGCGGCGCACCGCGGCCGCCGCGGCCGCGACCCGGTCCCCGCGCGCGGCGAGTTCCTCGCGGAAGCGCGCGGTCAGCAGCAGCGCGTAGTCCGTGGCGGCGCCGATCACGAGGATGGAGAGAATGCCCTGTACCTGGCCGTCCACCCGGACGACGTCCCGGTCGGCCAGCGCGTACACGACCGCGCACGCGAGGGCGAGGGCGAAGACGGACCCGAGGATGATCAGGAACGGCAGCAGGACGCTCCGGTAGACCAGCAGAAGGATCACCAGCACCGCGGCGAGCGCCACGCCCAGCAGCAGTCCGTCGATCCCGGCGAACGCGTCCGACAGATCGGCCTGGCTCGCCGCCGGCCCCGCGATCTGCGCCGTGGTCCCCGGCACGCTGTTCGCCGCCTCCCGGATCTCGTCCAGGACCTTGGACAGGTCGTCCTCGAGGTCGGGCTTCAGCGGGACGACGGACTGCATGGCCTGCTTGTCGTCGGAGACGAGGGCGGGCGACGGAGCCCCGACGAACCCGGGCCGCCCGGCGAGCTTGCCGACCGCCCGGGTGGCCGCCTCCTGCTGCGCCTCGGTGACCGTGCCGTCCCCGCCCTTGTCGACCGTCCACACCACGATGGCGGGGACCGTCCGCGACGCCCCGGCCTGCTCGAACGACTCACCCGCTTCGAGCACCTTGGTCGACTCGGCGCTCTGCGGCAGGAACGCGGCCTGGTCGTTGGTGGAGACCTCGCCCAGCTTGCCCGCGTAGGGGCCGAGCATGCCGCCCACACCCAGCCAGACGATCAGCAGGACGAGCGGCACGAGCCACCGGCCCCAGCGTGGTGTGGTTCTCATCGAATCCCCAAGCAGCATCGGAACGGAACAGAACGGAACAGAACGGGAAAGTAAACCTCAACCATCAAGTATCTCAATGGTTGAATGAATATATACTGACCGCATGTCCGGCACCGAAACCCCCTCCTCGTCCTTTCCGGGAGACGACCCCACCGGGATGCAGGCGTTCGCGGTGCTGCTGCGCCGGATGAACACCGAGTTCAACCGCATCGCCCACGAGTTCGCCCAGGAACAGGGCCTCCA
The DNA here is from genome assembly GCF_042871645.1 of Streptomyces sp. NPDC005774. Lineage (NCBI taxonomy): Bacteria > Bacillati > Actinomycetota > Actinomycetes > Kitasatosporales > Streptomycetaceae > Streptomyces > Streptomyces sp. NPDC005774. The sequence goes on from NZ_JBIAIV010000003.1 coordinate 201,764, forward strand.
CCTCACCGATGTCCAGGCACTGGTCGCGATCCTGGACGCCGACCCGTCCGAAGGCCCCATGACTCCCGGTCGACTGCGCGACCGGCTCGACCTCACCTCGGGCGCGGTGACGGCGTGCATCGACCGCCTCGAAAAAGCGGGCCACCTCCGCCGCGTACGCGCCCTGGGTGACCGCCGTGTGGTCCATCTGCACTACGAGGAGGCGGCCAGAGTCGTCGCCGGAGACTTCTTCCGCCCCTTGGCCCGGAGCACCGAAACCGCCCGCTCCCGCTTCACCCGCGAGGAACTGACGACAGTGACCCGCTTCCTCGCCGAACTGAACCGGGAACTCGTCCACCTCGGCCGTCACACCTCCTGACGGGACGGCACACGGTCGCCGGGCATCGTCGTGGCGGCCGGGAGCTACCATGGCCGCGCGCCGTCCGTCCCGGTGTCCGTCCCTGTGGACTCGAACGCGGGCGGAGGAAAGGGTGCGCGGCGTACGCCGTACCCGTCCCCATGGGGGAGGACGGCCCGGCTCCGGGCCTTGCCCGCACGAGAGGGAATGGTGGAGACGAGCACGCAGGCCGACGCCCCCGCACGGCAGCGCACCCCCTTGAGCAGGGAACGGATTCTGGGCACCGCCGTCGCCCTCGCCGACGAGGGCGGGGTCGACGCGCTCAGCATGCGCAGGATCGCGCAGGCGCTCGGGGTCGTGCCCATGGCGCTGTACAAGCACGTGGCCAACAAGAACGAGCTGCTGGACGGCATGATCGACGTCCTCGTCGGTGAGATCGACCCGCCGGCCGGTCACGCCGACTGGAAGACCGCCGTCCGCCACCGGGTACTGTCGGCCCGCCGCATGCTGCTGCGCCACCCGTGGGCGCCCGCGGTCATCGAGTCACGGACGAAGGCGCGGGCCACCCCGACCCCGGCGGTGATGGAGTACCTGGACTCGATGATCGGGATCTTCCGGACCGGTGGCTTCTCGATCGACCTGGTCCATCACACGATGCACGTCATGGGCAGCCGCCTGCTGGGCTTCTCCCAGGAGCTGTTCGAGGGCACCCCCGGCCGCGAGCCGGATCCGGACGCGATGCCGCCCGAGGACATGGCCGCCCGCTACCCCCACATCACGGCACTGGCCAGGGCGGTCGCCCACGACCAGGAGTCCGTCGTCGGCGCCGGCTGCGACGACCAGTTCGAGTTCGAGTTCGCTCTGGACCTGACGCTGGACGGTCTCGAGCGGCTCCGGCTCCGGGACGCTTCCTGACCCATCGCCGAAGGGCCCTGCGGCACCTGCCGGCGGGGTCAGTCCGTCCGTCCGTGTCGACGGCCGCCCGCGCGACGCGCTTCGCCGCAGGTCTCCCCTTCCTCCTTGACGGGTGTACGGCGTACACCTATGGTGCGCCCAAGGTGTACGCCGTACACCTCTGATGTCATCCCTGGTGCCGTCGCTGATGCTCACCGCTGGTCGTCCGGCGTCGTACCCGACGAGGACGGTGAACCGTGATCGATCACCAGGTGATGGGGAGTGGGGGAGACCCGATGCGAGCGATCGTTCAGGAGCGGTTCGGCCCGCCGGACATCCTGCGACTGGCGGAGACCGACCGGCCCGAGATCGGGACCGGTCAGGTGCTGGTGCGCGTGCGCGCGGCCGCGCTCAACCCCTACGACTGGCACATGCTGCGCGGCGACCCGTACGTGGCACGGCTGTTGGGAGGTGTGGGACTGACCCGCCCGAAGTCCCGGATCGCCGGGATCGACGCGGCCGGACAGGTGGAGGCGGTCGGCGCAGGCGTGCGCGGGCTCCGCCCCGGCGACGAGGTGCTGGGCTTCTGCGCGGGCTCCTTCGCCGAGTACGCGCGCACCACGGCGGACCTGCTGGTGCCCAAGCCGGCGAGCCTGACCTTCGAGCAGGCCGCGGCCGTGCCCATGGGCGCGGTGACCGCCCTGCGCGGCATCCGGACCGTGGGCCGGGCGCAGGCGGGGCAGCGGGTACTGGTCAACGGGGCCGCCGGCGGCGTGGGCACGTTCGCCGTGCAGATCGCCGCGGCTCTGGGTGCGGAGGTCACCGGGGTGTGCGGCACCCGCAACGTCGAGCTGGTGCGCTCACTGGGTGCCGCACACGTCGTCGACCACACCCGCGAGGACTTCACCGACGGCCGCGCACGCTACGACGTGATCCTGGACAACGTGGGCAACCGCCCACTGAGCCGCCTGCGCCGAACGCTCACCCCGACGGGGACCCTGGTGGCCAACGGGGGAGGATCACCCGGCCGCGTGTTCGGAGCCGTCGGCTTCCTGCTGCAGGTGAGCACGGTCGACGCGTTCGTCCGGCAGCGGCTGCGTCCGATCCTCCCGGCGGCTCCGGCCGGGCCGACCCAGGAGGACCTGCTCGCCGTCACCGCGCTCATCGAGGCCGGCACGCTCACCCCGGTGGTCGACCGGAGCTACCCCCTGGCCGACGCGGCCGAGGGGGTGCGCCATGTGGAGCGGGGCCACGCCCGCGGCAAAGCCGTGGTCACCGTGGCCTGAGCGTGTTCGCCCGCCCCGCGCCGACCGCCGGGCCGCGTGCGCGCGCCGCCGGTTCCCCGGGAGGCGACGTCCTGGAATCAGGAGGAGACGACACCCTGCCGCGACGGCTCCATGGCGCCGTCGCCCCGCTCGGCGAGTCCGGCGTGCCGGAGAAGCAGACGGGCCAGGGCACGCGCCTCGTCGGCGGTGAGCGCCGCCCATGTCCCCGGCTCGCCCCCCTGGTACTGACCGACGTCCAGGGTGACCCTGCTGATAGGACGGTCCGCGGGTGCGAGCCGCAGACACCGCACCGCGATCCTGCGCCCGCACGCCGTCACGAACGAGGGGTTCTCGGTCGCGGTGGGCAGGTCACTCCCTGTCGTCGTCATCCGTCTCGCACTCCTTCGCGCCGGCCGGCCCGGTAACTCCGGCTGGTGTCCTGTCCGCTGTGCCCAATGAGTGTGTCCTGTCCGTGATATCCGGCCGGACATCATGGTCAGCGCGGCGCGGAGCCGAAATGTTCCCCGCCGGCGTGCTCCCCGCCGGACCGTGCGCTGTGGAAGGCGCGGCGGTAGGTGTCCGGAGGGACCCCGACGGTGCGGTTGAAGTGCCGGCGCAGCGTCGTCGCGGTGCCCACGCTGTCGTCAGTGGTCTCCAGCAACTCCTGGGCCCGCCGGACCCGCTGGGCCAGCAGCCACTGCAGCGCGGTGGCCGGGTCACTCGGTGTGGTCGTCATGGTGTCCTCCGGGGTCTCTCGTGCCGGACGCCGTCGTACGACGTCCTGTGACGGTCACCGGAACAGACCCGCGACCCGGCCGGAACTCATCGAACGAGGTGGGGTACTCGAACAAGGTGGGTGATGCCTCGCATGGGAAAACCGGTGAACCGTCGAACAGGTGAACCGTTGAACTGTCGAATAGGTGACCAGGCTATGACGACGAAAACCACGGGGAAGGCCGGCAAAAAGACGACCGGCGCGACGGACGAAGCAGTGGCGCGCGCACTGCTCGACCGACAGCGGCGGACCTATGCGGCGCAGGCGGGCATCCGACTGCGCAACACCCCCGCGCCGCTGTACCAGACGCTCGTGCTCGCGGTGCTCCTCAGCGCTCCCATCAGGTCCGACACCGCTGTGGCAGCGGCCAGGGCGCTGTTCGACGCCGGAATGCGCACCCCGCGGGCGATGGCGGACGCGTCCTGGCAGCAGCGCGTCGACGCACTCGGCGAGGGCGGCTATCGGCGTTACGACGAGCGGACCTCCACGATGCTGGGCAAGGGAGCCGAACTGCTGTGGGAGCGCTACGGCGGCGATCTGCGCCGACTGCGTGAGGAACCCGACCCGAAGAAGGCCCTGTTGGACATACCCGGGATCGGGCCCACCGGGGCCGACATCTTCCTGCGTGATGTGCAGGGCGTGTGGCCGGAGTACGCGCCGTACATCGACCGCAAAGCCCTGGACGGCGCCCGACGGCTCGGGCTGCCGACCTCACCCGACAGGCTGAGCAGTCTCGTCCCCGCCCGCGAGATGCCGCGGCTGGCGGACGGCCTGGTCCACGCGGCCCTCGACAAGCCGCTGGCGGACGAGGTGCTCACCGCCGCCGGGGCGGCCTGACAGACCTCTCCGCAGGGCACAGGGCACAGGGTGCGGCGTCCGGAGCGGCTCAGGCGCCCGGACCCGCCTGTCCACGTTCCTCGTCGGCGCCTTCTACGGTGCTGCGCATCGTCTTCGGGCGTCCGTCGTCTCCGACGTCCCCATGGTCACCCTCGTCGCCGTCATGGTCATAGCCATGGTGTCGGTGGCCACCTTCGACCGGCACTCCATCCGGCCCGAGCCCCTCAAGCGCATGCCGCTGGGCGAGACCGTCGTCATGGCGAGCACCGTGATCGTCGTGGTCGCCACCCACACATGTTCAGCGACGTGATCATTCCGGCCGTCCGGCACCACCCGGCACGGCAACCGGGCGACACATCACCACGGGGCGAACGTTGCCCGATGCGGCACTGGTCAGCACCGGTGACTCCCAGTCAACTTCGTCGGGTCGGCGGCCGATCGGTGCGCACGGGTGGCGGCGACGCCGAAGATTCCCGTCAACCCATTACCAAGCGTTTAGTGAGCAGATACCTTTCTCCTTGCCGGTGGCAGGGGACAGAGCGATCCAGCCATCCCTGCCTGCCTGCCCGGAGTACCGCTGCACGTCGTTCGGCCTGTTTTCGGTTTTTACGCCCCTCTCTCATGGACCGCCGAAAGGAAGCGCTTTGAACGCTCGGAACCGCCGCACCACGGTAGTCGCCGTATCCGTCGCAGGGCTCATAACGCCGCTGCTGCTGATCGGTTCGGGCACCGCCTCCGCCCACAGCGACCCTGCCAAGGAGGCTGCCAAGCTCGCGAAGAAGCTCGTCAAGAAGAGCGACGCCAAGGATGCCTACGAGCATCTGAAGCAGTTCCAGCGGATAGCCGACAAGAACGGGAACACCCGGGTGGCCGGGTCGGAGGGGCACCGGAAGTCGGCCGAGTACGTCGAAGGCCTGCTGCGGAAGGCCGGGTACTCGGTGACCCGGAACGCGTTCGACTTCCCGTTCACCGAGACGCTGGCGCAGAGCCTGCGGGTGGTGTCGCCGCAGCAGCAGGACGTCCCGGTGACCGCCATGACGTACTCCGCCAACAGTCCGGTCGGCGGCATCACCGCCCCGGTCGCGGTGGTGCCGGTCGACGACACCACCGGCTGCGAGCCGGGGGACTACGCCTCCGAGACCTTCACCGGCAAGATCGCGCTGATCAAACGCGGCGGCTGCACCTTCGCGGAGAAGCAGGAGACCGCCGCCGGTGCGGGCGCGGTCGGCGCGATCATCTACAACAACACCGAGGGCGCGCTCAGCGGCACCCTGGGAGACCCGTCCGTCGCCAAGATCCCGACAGGCGGCGTCACGCAGGCGGACGGCGAGGCGCTCGCGGCCAAGGCCGCCGCCGGCGCAGTGACCGTCAACCTGGAGGTCCGCACCTTCTCGGAGACCCGGCGCACCTACAACGTGATCGCCGAGACCAAGGGCGGCGCAGCCGACAACGTGGTGATGTTCGGCGCCCACCTGGACTCGGTGGCGGACGGCCCGGGCATCAACGACAACGGCTCCGGCTCCGCCGGCATCCTCGAGGTGGCCCTGAACCTCGCCCACGAGAAGACCAAGAACAAGGTGCGCTTCGCCTGGTGGTCGGCTGAGGAGTTCGGCCTGCTGGGCTCGGAGGCGTACGTCAACAGCCTCTCGGCGGCGGACCTCGCGAAGGTCAAGCTGTACCTGAACTTCGACATGATCGCCTCGCCGAACTACGCCCAGTTCGTCTACGACGGCGACGACTCCGACCAGGTCGGTGCCGGCCCCGGCCCGGAGGGCTCGGCGCAGCTGGAGCGGCAGATCACCGACTACCTGGACAGCCGGCGCACCCCGCACGAGGGCACCGACTTCACCGGCCGGTCGGACTACGGGCCGTTCATCGAGGTGGGCATCCCCTCGGGCGGCACCTTCACCGGCGCCGAGGGCGTCAAGACGGCCGAGCAGAAAAAGGTGTACGGCGGCAAGGCCGGTGTCGCGTACGACGCCTGCTACCACGCCGCCTGCGACAACCTGAAGAACATCAACATGAAGGCGTTCGACGTCAACATCGACGTCATTGCCAACGCGGCGGGCCAGTACGCCTGGGACACCGGTCTTCTGAGCAAGCCGGTGGCGCCGCGGAACACCAAGGGTTCGGCGGGCAGTGGCGGCGGCCTGCACGAGGGCCACGACCACGAGGTCACCGAGTAACTCCCGGCACACACAGGGGGAGGGCCGGACCGTCCGGCCCTCCCCTTCGTTGCGGCGGTGGGAGGCGCACCCGCCGCCGCAGGGCCTTCGCGCCATGAACGCTGCAGCCGGGGACGGGCCGGCATGTCCCAGTGTCTCCGGGAGCGTCCAGCAGTTGCGGGTGTCCAGGTCCAGGTCCAGGTCCAGGCCCAGGTCCATGGCCATGGCCTCGGCCAACTCCCGTGCCCACAGCCGGGACTCCCGTCGGGGGAAACAGCCGGCCACCGCGGCCGCCACCGCCCCGAGGCACTCGCGCCACCGCGCCACGCCGCACCGGCTACCGTGACCTCCACGGCCACCACGTCCTGATCCGTCTTCACAAACGGTCATCGTCGCGGTGGCCGTTTCCGCGCCCGGAGCCACCTTCGCACCCAGTCAACCAGCACGAACGGGCAGGCGAGCAGGAACTGCAGCTGCCGTGACAGCCGATGAAGGGGTGCGAGGATCAGCCGACGCAGCCCTTTCCAACTGTGCTGGCTGGGTGTGGGTGTGTGTACGGGGGCGTTCACCTGCGTTCATGGGCGGCTCGCCACCGGATGGGGACCGGCTTCCGGTCTCGGCCGAACGACGGTGAGCCAGGCTGAATGAGACGGAAAGTGAGACGGGCGCGGCGGTCGTTGTCAGTACAGCCTCGTACTGGGCCGTACTCGGCTGTTTGGCCGACGAAGCGAGATGCCGTGCCGGGCGTCGCGAGCGTCGAAGACCTTCGACCTGTGACCATGGAGCGTTCATCAAAAGTGATCGACGAGGAGCTCCAGACCACGGGGGCCGATGTGTCGCCGCGTGGGGTGCTCGTGGAAACGTGCTGGAGGTGATGTGGTGGACTGGTTGACCTCGCTGCCGGCGGTGGTGCTGGTTGTGGGCGGGCTCTTACTTGCCTTACTGGTCGCGGCCGTGGCGCGGATCGGCGTCCGGATGCTCGTACCGGTCGAGGAACGGGACCGGGTGCCGCAGATCGCCACGCCCCTGATGCCGACACTCGGCGCTGCCTTCGCGATCTTTGCGGCACTCTCACTGGCCAGCGAGGCCGGCTACCTGCGCGCAGCCGAGGGGCTGGTGAGCGACGAGGCGGCCGCGGCCTCCCGCCTGGCATGGGCGGCGACAAGTCCGCGAGTCCAGTCGGAGCCGGTCCATGCGGCGCTGCTGGACTACTTGCAGACCACGCGTGCCAAGGAATGGAAGAGTCCAGCAGCGGCGTCCGGTGACGACCCGGCCACCGCTCGCGCGATCGCACGGCTGGAGCGGAGCGTGCGCACCGAGGCAGCCCGGCCCGAGGTGGGAAGCACGACAGGCACGGAGCTGGTGGTTTCCCTGGACGGTGTCACCGATAGTCGTCGCGCCCGCATCGCGGCCGCCTCGCGCGACGTTCCCACGCTCTACGTCGTCACGCTTCTGGTCAGCGGACTGGCCTTGATCGTGAACTCCGGCGCACTGGTCTTCCGCAGCAGCCTGCGAACGTCACTGCTCGTCGTGGGTGTGGCGAGTGTGGTCGGGCTGAGCCTGGCGTTGCTCTTCGCACTCAGCGCGCCCTGGAGCGGACCGTTGATCGTCAGTGGGCATCCACTCGATGCCGTCATCGGGGACCTGAAGTCCGGCTTCTTCGAAGGCGGGCCGTAGGCGGCGGGCGCGATATCGAGCCGCGTCCGCCCGCACATACGCGAAGACCCCGTCCTCAGCGAAAGCGCTGATGGCGGGGTCTTTGGGCACCTCATGCAAGGTGCCCCCGGCAGGATTCGAACCTGCGCACACGGCTCCGGGGTCTTGCCGCCGCCTGCGCCCCTGCTGCAGGAGTCAGGACTATGTGGGGAGTGAGCCGTCCATGTGGGACGAATGGAACTCCCGGTATCCGCGACGGTTGTGCAGCGATGGGAGCCCAGCGGCCACACTCATGTACCAGACGGCCTCCACCATGAGGCTGGCGGCTTCGTGCCACTGCTCGTCTCCGCTGAACCTGACGGCAGATGCGGTGGCCATCGCGCGCGGCATGACGAGCGGCCATGGCAAGGCGTGTCCCGGGACCGGTAAGGGGGACGGTGGTCTCGTAGGTGAAGGGAGCGCGGCCACGGGTGCGAATCACGTCGGAGCACCGCAGCGGGTCTGCGCTGAGAACGCCGAGCGTGGCGCGTGCGAGGGGCCCGGCCGGCATGGACATTTTCAGCCTTGGACAGGGCAATGAACGCGGCGTGATACACCTCCGCCTTCGTGTCGAATGAGTGCGTCTCGAACCCTGCACGGTGCAACGCGGCCTCGGCTGCATCCCCGCACAGGGACTGTAAAATGTTCGGCTCTGTCCCACACGCGGTGGTGACAGAGCGTCATCGCTGATGTGCCTGGTCCGAGCTCCGAGGAGAGCAGTGGCAGACGCGCCGTCGAGCGGGACGGGCACGGTGTCCACGGTCGCGTCACCCGTGCTGGTCTGGGAGTGTTACTGCCGGCCACGGCAGCCACTTGCCGTTACCACCGCATGTGAGACAGAGCCGTTCGTTTGACAGACCCTGACCTGGGAATGCTGGTGGCGGCAAGGGAAATGAACCCAAGTCCCAAGATCCCCGACAGAGTCGCTCATTGAAGGGGCGCGAGAGGTGGGATTGCGAACTGATGTGGGTGAGCACGGGTCGGAGCTGGGCGAGTGACCTCCGCGAGCCCGACATCGTGGTCAGGGACATCGCGGAGGCCATCGACGCTCTACGGGAACAGGCGGCTTAAGGCTTCGACGTCACCGTCGTCGAGAGGGCGGGCACCGTGCACGGTGGCGGCTACCCCATCGACATCCGCGGCACCGCCTGGAAGTGGTGCGGCGTATGAACGTCCTGCCCCAACTGCAGAAGGCCCACGTCGACACCCACCGCATCACCTGACGCGGGTGTCTCGAGCAGTGCCCGGCATGACAAGCTGTGCTTTCCACTGCCCGGCCTCAGGAGGTCACCATGGCTGCAGAGTCTCCATCGCCCGAAGGTACGGAGCCGGTCGACGGCGAGAGCCCTGCCCTTACGCCCGACGACGACGGCCAGCACGACTTGAAGCGCAAGTTTCGGGAGGCCCTGGCGCGCAAGCGTGGTCTGCAGGCGGACGCCGCCGACCTCGCTGCGAACACCGGCAAGTCGAAGGTCCACGGCGCGCGCGGCCCGGCCGCGAGCCAGCGGTCGTTCCGCCGAAAGAGCGGCGGCTGAGTCCAAACAGCCTCCAGACGGGACTCGGCAGGCTCAGGCGATGACTGGGAGGGGAGGGGCCGAGCTCCGCGGGGCTTCGATGCCGGCATGCACTACTGCCTACACACTGCTCCAGCCGAACGTCGCCAACCGCGTCCGCATCGTCTTCCCCGTCCTGGGCAGCCCGGCCGGCCTCCCTGCCGCAGCGACCGTGTTTGCCATGCTCCTGCAGACAGTCGCCTGCGGCGACAAGTTCGCCCTCACCGACCAGCTTCAGGGCTGGTTTGAGGAACTTCGCCGGCGCTGACGGCGTCCGTCGTGGGCGTGGACGTGCTGCGGGTCCCGGGCGAGTGCACGCCTCAGTGGTCCGTCAGCCCGCCATCCCGCAGTCAAAACAGCCGCAAGACCCGCGACCCACCACCCTCAGGGATAAAAGCGAAGCTTAGTGGTCGGCTCCGGAAATCCTTCGGGGGTTGACATCGGGGCGCGATTCCACATCAGTCCGTTGTGTCTGGGGTGGCGAAGTGGGGCTGTCAGGCACAGTCGAAGGTGTCCGCGTGGAGGCGGTCGGTGGGCCCAGCCGGGTTCCGGGGCTTTGATCACGTCGGGGAGGCGGAATATCGGCGGCACTGGCCTTGTTGCTCGCCATCGTTGATCAACAAGGAGGCCCCATGTCTGTGATCCTTCGGCCCCGCACGCTACGTTCCGGCGACCTCGTGGTCGTTACCGCGCCCTCGGGCCAGCTTGAGCCGGGTGAGGAACCACTGCTCGCCCGCGGTGTGGCGATATTGGAGCGGATGGGTTTCCGCGTGCGAGTCAGCCCAATGGTCGACCCAGCGCAGAATCGCTGGTGGGCGTCGGGCACTCCGGCGGAGCAGGCCGCCGAGCTCAATGGTCTACTCCGTGACCCGGAGGTGCGGGCCATCGTCGCGCATACCGGTGGACAGGCGACCATCGGCTATCTCGATTTGATCGATCTGGACGCGATCCGGGCCGACCCGAAGCCGATCCTCGGCTATAGCGACATCTCGGTGCTGCACATGGCGTTGTACGCCAAGACCGGCCTCGTCGGCTTCCACGCCGACATCGTCACCCACGGTTTCGGCAGCGATTGGTACACGTTGGGCGACGAGGCCCGTCGGTCCGAACTCGTCGACCTCTACGCCCGTGTGCTCACCAAGGCCGAGGCGCCGGGCGCGCTGCCGGCAAGGGAGGCTTGGGAAACCTGGCGGCCGGGCCGCGCGCAGGGACCACTGGTCGGCGGCTTGCTGAACCGCCTGGTCCAGCTGCAGGCGACACCGTTCGCTCTGCCCGCCGAACGGTTCGACGGCGCCGTCTTGTTCTGGGAAGAGCTACAGCGGCCGGTCACGCGGATCTGGAACGACCTGCATGTCTTGCGGCTGTCCGGGGTGCTGGACCGGATCGCGGGCATGGTGGTCGGCATCCCGAGAGAGGTCACGCCCTACGAGGGCGGCGGAGACCAGGTGGGTCTGCGCGACGTTGTGCTCGACGTTCTGGCGCAGCGTGACATCCCCGTCCTCGCCCAGGTCGACTTCGGCCACACCTCGCCGAACCTGCCGCTGCCTCTCGGCGTCCGCGCAGACGTGGACGCGGACAACCAAACGCTGTCCCTGCTCGAGTCGGCGGTCGCGGAAAGCTGAGTTCTGTTGGCTGTTGGCGCAGGCCCGGAGAGCCGCGACCCGTCGTCTTCCGCTTCTCCCGATCGGCCCGTCTGACATGCCCGTTGCATCGGCCTGCCCGATCGTCCTGACCGTTGCCGAGCGCGAGCGATTGAAGAAGTTGGCCTATGGCCACAAGACCGAACACCGGCTGCGGTGCCGTGCGCAGATCGTCCTGCACGCGGCACGGGGACGCTCCAACGCGCGCATCGCCCACGAGACCGGCCTGCACCTGGACACGGTTCGTGCCTGGCGCGGCCGGTTCGCCCACGGCGGCCTGTCGGCCCTGGCCGACCGTAAACGCTCAGGACGCCCGGCTCGCTTCACCCCCGTGCAGATCGCCGAGACCAAGGCGCTGGCCTGCCAGTTACCCGCCGAGACCGGTGTGCCGCTGTCGCGCTGGTCCTGCCCGGAACTGGCCGCCGAGCTGACCGCGCGCGGGATCACCGACACCGTCTCCGCGTCCACGGTCCGCCGCTGGCTGCGCGAGGACGTGCTCAAGCCCTGGCAGTACCGGTCCTGGATCTTCATCCGTGACCCGGACTTCCGCGCGAAGGCCCGGCGTGTCCTTGACCTGTACGCCCGTACGTTCGAGGGTGTCCCGCTCGGGCCGAACGAGTACGTCATCTCCAGCGACGAGAAGACCTCCGTCCAAGCCCGCTGCCGCTGCCATCCGACGCTGGCCCCGGGGCAGGCCCGGGCGATGCGGGTCAACCACGAGTACGGCCGCGGCGGTGCGCTGGCCTACCTGGCTGCCTACGACGTCCACCGCGCGAAGGTCTTCGGCCGCTGCGAGCCGAAAACCGGAGTCGTGCCCTTCATGACCCTGGTCACCCAGGTCATGGCCCAGGAGCCCTACGCGAGCGCCAGACGTGTCTTCTGGATCGTCGACAACGGCTCCTCCCACCGGGGGAAGAAGGCCATCGACCGTCTCACCACGGCCTTTCCGAACGCAGTCATGGTCCACACCCCCGTACACGCCTCCTGGACTAACCAGATAGAGATCTTCTTCTCCATCGTCCAGAGAAAGGTCGTCCAACCCAACGACTTCACGGACCTGTCCCAGGTCCGGAACCGTCTTCGCGCCTTCGAAGACCGCTACAACGCCACGGCACAGCCGTTCCAGTGGAAGTTCACCACCACCGACCTGGACGATCTGCTGGCCCGACTCGACCGGCACGCACCCGCCGACCGGCCAGAAGAATCCTCTGTTGCCCTGGCCGCCTGATCAACCCCCGAAGGATTTCCGGAGCCGACCACTTAGTCGGGCCTGCTGTCTATCGGACTGTGCAGAAGCGCCAGAGCCGGGCGGCATCCGCCTGCACAAACGCGAAGACCCCGGCCTCAGCGTTTCCGCTGGTGACGGGGTCTTTGGGCGCCTCATGCAAGGTGCCCCCGGCAGGATTCGAACCTGCGCACACGGCTCCGGAGGCCAGGGGAGTGCGAAGGGCTCCGGGTGCGCTGACCTGCGGGGGAGCGGGAGATAAGCGCCGCCCCGCTCAAGATCATTACGTCCCTATTACGCGGGCGCCCTGTCCGGGGGTGCGGCTGCGCCGTATCGTCGGAGGCATGATCTCGGGCAGTAGCGGGGGACCGGTCGGCGGCGGTATGGAGTTCACGGCGGAGGGCGTGGCAGTCGTCCTGCGCGAGGCGTGCGAGGCGGCCGGACTAGACGCGACCGGGGCGGAGTTGCTGCGACTGGGCTCCAACGCGGTCTACCGACTGGCCTCCTTACCGATCATCGTCCGTATCGCCCGTGATCCCGCCGTCCTGCCGGAGATGGAACGGGCCGTGGCCGTGGCGCGCTGGTTGGAAACGGTCGACTTCCCCGCCACCCGGGTACCGGCCGATATGGCTCAGCCCATCGTCGTCCGCGGCCTGGTCGTCACTTTCTGGGAGAGCGTCCAGGAGCGCGAGGAGTACGCGACGGTCGGCGAGCTGGCGGGCCTGCTCCGCCGACTGCACTGGTTGGAGGAACCCGAGTCGCTGGGCCTGCCGTACTTCGACCCTATGGCCAAGTTGTCCGCCTCGCTGGACGGCCTGGATGCCGTCTCCGAAGGAGACCGCTCCTTCCTGGAGGAGCGGACGGCGAGGCTCGGCAAGGAGTACGACCGGCTGGACTTCGTGCTCCCCTACGGGATGATCCACGGGGATGCCAGCATCGGGAACATCCTTCGTCACCGGGACGGTCACGCCGTCCTCATCGACCTGGACGGATTCGCCCTCGCTCCACGCGAGTGGGACCTGATCCAGACCCCGCTCTTCTACGACCGGTACGGCTGGCACACGGTGGCGGAGTACACCGACTTCGTGCACCGGTACGGCTTCGACCTCATGAACTGGCCCGGCTACGAGACCTTGGCCGACCTCCGGGAACTGATGATGGTGGCGTGGCTCGGTCACCAGGTCGGCGTGAGTGAGCGCTCTGCGGCCGAGTTTGCTCGACGGGTCCGCTCTCTGCGGACGGGAGAGGGACGTAAGGAGTGGGGCCCTTTCTGAGGAGCGGCTGTCACTCCCGGCGTGATCGGTAGCTCTGGTGCGGCGCGGCCCTATCACCCCGCAGCAGTCCATAACCTGTTCTCTCCGGCCTGCTCTGCAAGGTCACGGGCTGCGCTGCTCTGGCCGGAGGCGTTCAGGTTCCGGCGGAACTCGGCAAGGTAGCTGACGCATCGCGCCGACTTGAGCTGTTCCCCGAGATCCAGCGCATCGAGTGCCACCCGGCACGCCTCCTCGACGTCCCCGGCCCGCAGATGGGCATCCGCCAGGACCATGGTCGCGAAGAAGTCGCTCCGTACGTGGCTGCCGCTCATGGCGTTCTCTGCGTGGACGACGGCTCGGCGGGCGCTGTTGACGTCCCGGAAGCAGTGGGCGGCCTCAGCGGCAAGCTCGGCATCGTCGAAGTAGCTGATCCACTCCGGCTCGTCCTCGTTGTTCCGGCTTTCGAGAGCCTTGGTCGCCGCGCTCAGGGCGGCCTCGCAGGCGGCGACGTCACCGGTACGCGCGAGTGCGCGGGCTTCCATCGCGTGGAACTGCGCACGCAACGTCGGCGTGGCTACCGGAGAGATCCCCATGAGAGCGGCACGGGCGAGGGTGGCGGCCTGGGTATACCGCCCCAGGAACGTCGCCTGATGGCTCATCGCGGAGAGGATGCTTCCCGCGAGCCGGCGGTCGTTGGCGTCCTGGGCGAGCCGGAGGGCCTGGAGGAAATACCGCTGGGCGAGTCCGTGGTGACAGGCGTCGTAGGACATCCACCCGGCAAGGAGGGTCGCCTCCGCCACGGTGGAGAACAGGGCCTTGCCCACTTGCTCGGTGTATCGGCCCCGTAGGAGTGGGGCCACGTCGTTGCTGAGGTACTGGATCACCGCATGACGCGCGTGGTCTCCGCCGAACTGGTCGTCGAGCTGGGCGAACATGTCCGCGGTGGTCTTTATGGCTGCCACGTCGCCGAGACTGACCCGGGTGCCTTCGGTCCGCTGCCGGGGTACGCCGGGCTCGGGCGCGACCAGCCACCGCAGGGATGCCTCATTCCACGCCGGCTCGGACGGCTCCGCCGTGAGCAACGGGTCGTACTGGTTGAGGTCGGCACGCCACAGTTGGCGCACCGTCTGGATGGCGTCGTCCGGGCTGGCGGGATACGCGGCATCAAGTAGGGCGCTGTCCTGGGGCTGGCCGTGGCTCAAGCCGAGTTCGACGGCACTGGCGGCGAACGCGTCGCACAGCAACGGGCCGTAGAAGTCGTCCGGGGCGCTGTGGCCGTTCTCCCAACTCGCGATACGCCGCTTCACACTGGCGTCCGACGGGAGTTGGTGGCCACGCTGGGCAGCGGCCTGACGTAACTCCCTGACCAACCGCGGCTGACTCCAGCCCCGGCCCGTGCGAGCTTCACGTAAGCGGACACTGGTCGGCTTCAAGGCGGCCTTCACTCCTCGCGTGATGCCGGTGTGACGACTCGGGATTCCGTCACTGACTGTACGTGCTGGCCATCGCTTCGTGCAGGCAGTAACCAGGGATCCTCTGCGAGGAACGGGGAGGACAGGGGGTGACGCGTCATGCCCATCCGCGTCATCCCCCGTCACCTCTCGTCATCTGCCCAGGTCAAGGGCTGGCCCACGAATCTGGACGCACAGCGGCACCAGGGCCGCACCGTAGTCCTACTGAGGGTGAGACAACGTGCAGAGGATGACCAGGCGGGGCATCGAGTGGCTGTCTGCGGCGGCGGACGATCCGGCGGCGTGCCGAGAAATGTGGGCGGACGACCCGCGAACGCCCTGCCTGCTGGCAACCGGCCGCTTCTTCGACGTGGTGAGCGTGGAACAGCGCCTCGGGCTGGAGATGTTCGACCGGCTCATGCGCAGCGGCTTGCCGTTCGGGCCCTCGGTCATCGACCGCAAGGCACAGCGCGTCGGCTTCTTCCTCGGCTCGAAGAGCCACGAGTCCTTCACGCACTACCTCGCACGAGAGACCTCCTCCCCGCCGGCCTACCGGTACCTCGGCCAGGGGTGCGCCGTCGTCGTGCCCGGCCCGATCCCGTTGTCCGGCGACCGCTACCAGTGGCTCCGCGCACCGATGCGCCGACCGGAAGCCAACCCGTTGCGACCGGTCGCCATGGCGACTGCGCTGGTGGCTTCCGCAGAACTCCTCGCCAGGCTTGACCGTTTCGACGAGCAGTACCCGACTCCGTACGCGGCAGTCGCTGCGCTCCCCGAGGAGCCGACCACCGATGCAGGGTGAGCCGACCAGCGGGCACGACGCTGCCACCTGGTCGCCCCTCGACAGCGACGGATGGTACGCGGCCCGCAACGCGACCACCGCACTACGGGACGCCCTCGTCCGCGCGGGCCTGGAGAAGGACTTCCCCTACCTGCGGGCGGACCTGAACGCCTTCGGACACGGCCTCGTCGAGCTGGGCCGGGTATCCCCCGGCACGGCCGAACGCCTCGCAGAACTCCTGCGCCTGGCGCTCGCAAGCGGCTTCCGCGTGGACCGTGAGGACCCTGGGCACACGCCGACTGCCACCAACGAACACGAGGAAAGGAATTGACGTCATGACCGACCGGCGAGGAGTGGTGGCCCGGCGCGCGGAAGATCTCTCACCCGGCGTGTCGTATGTCCGCGGCTGGAACCGTGCCCGGCGAAGCGCCGGCACTCTGGCCGATCAGCTGGTGCTGCTCGGGTTAGACACCGACTTCCCCGGTCTGGTCGCCGACGTGAACGTCTTCGGTGACGGCCTGGTGCAACTCGGTACAGTTCGCCCTGAGGCAGCGGAAATGTTGGCAAAGCTGATCATGGTAGGACTGGAAGCTGAGCGATGCGGCACGGCGGCCGAAGCATCTATGACCACCCGGCGGGAAGCACCTGCGGCCTGAGCTGCACCTCGGACGCCTGGTGGGCGCGATTCGAACGCAGGCCCGCGATCAGAAGATCTGGCCCCTTGCGGCATTGTGCCCTGGCACTGCCGCAAGGGGCTCGTCGCTGTCCTTGCGCCTCTCGATGCGTCCCTCGGCCTGCCGCTCGGCCGGGACCGGCGCCCCAGCGCCGCAGCCCGGACGAACGGCAGGCCGCAGGTATGCGTGACCACCGCATTAGGAGTTCGATCTGCGGCCAGTAAGCCCGGGGCACCCCCAGGACGGGACGACCACGAGTGGCCGCCCCGGAGTACACACGTATGTCGTCGTTGATGTCAGCCGGGGATGTCAACCACGTCGGCTAAGCGCGTCCGCGAGGGACCAGGCTTGGCCTAGTGTGATACCGAGGGCGAGCGGAATGTGGCGGGGGCTGTGGGTCGACGAACACACCGCGATCGGGCTGTCCGTCGTCACGGCCCAGCGAGGCTCGCTATCAGGCTCCTGCTCGCCGACCAGGAGGGCAGCCAACTCGTCGACAACGTGGACAAGTCCACGGTAGAGCGGAACTGCCCGGAATCGTCAGCGGGTCCGGTCTGTCGTGTCCTAGAGTGCGAGCGCGTCCGAGACCAGGAAGCGGGAGCTGGAAGCCGAGAGACGTACGAACGTTGAGATCGTCAAGGTGCCGATCTTTCAGAAGCGTGGGGGAAGAGTTGATGGACGAGGACAAGAAGAAGGACGCCGAGCTACCACCCTTGCTCTCACGGTTCGTGGATGCGGCGGTGTGGGCCAGGACAAACAGTGATCTTGTCTGGGACAGGCAAGCAGATGGAAGGTTCCGCGCTGGACTTGTCCTCAAGTTCTCCGCTTCCCAGTCGGTCATGCTGAAGGTCGAGAAGAATCCTGGCAGCCGTCTCGACTGGCAGTTCGGTCCCGCCAAGCCCCTCCCCAAGCTGCGCAGGAAGCCTCTACGCTGATACGTGAACCCACGCCCTCTTCGTCCCGAAGTAACTTGGGTAGGCGTCTGACTCAGGTCGGTGTGCCTCTCACCTGATCCGATGGTCCGCAGGTGTCCGCGCTTGTCCGCCGCCGTCCGTCGGCGTTGTCACGCAGTTAGACAGTCTTCCGGCAGGCGTGAGGTGAGCTTCAGTCGCCCGCGAACCACAGGTAACTGCCTCGAGTAGCTGCGCACTCACTCAGCATCCTTGCGAGGTCGTCCAATGCGGCGAGCTGACGCTCGTCACCGCATCGTTGCTTCAGATCGCGAATCTCGCGGACGGCGGCTGCGGCCTCCTGCTCGTTCATCAACGTATCCCCGTACAGATCGACGGCAGTGAGCCTCCCGGGTACTCCGAGGAACTGAAGCGAGCCGAGGGCGTCGGCCAGAGCGTCGCCATGCCCGTAGGAGCTCTGCAGGAGTGTCGCGCGCCAGTTCTTGCGTGCCGGCCGTGATGAGTGCAGCTCCAGATCAATCCCCATGCCTCATGATGCACACGCTGTGCCGTTGGACAGCCGCTCGTGACCTGCGCGGTCACACGTGGGCAAGGTTCTTCTCTCACAGGTGTCTTCTTGCCCTGGGTCTTGTCGGGGATCTTGGCGACCTGCGTCTTCCCTGCTCAGAGACGGTGGGCCCGTGCGCTTGGTGGTCGTCATTGGCCACTGCCGAGCGGCCTCGGACGGCCCAGAGACGGCCCAGCTTCGGCGCGCTCGGCTGACGGTCGGCACTTCGATATGACCCGTCCGCACCCTCAGTCGACGACAGTCAGCCACGACGGCGGGTGCGCCGACCGACCACGCACGCGTATGTCTCGCTGCACCCCCACCGGCCTGCACCGCGCTGGCGCTGCCGTCGACCACAGCAAGCCAGGATGGCCAGCCCTTGACGACGCTTCCTGAGCCCTCAGCTTGGGAAGCTGCGATCAATCGCGGCCGGTTTGGGCACTGACCTGGGCGAACGGCTGTTATGCAGCCTCGTCGGGCCCGGTTGCTTTCACCGTGGTTCCCCGCTGTTCCCCGCTCGATCTGGTGCGGTTGTGGTGCGGCAGTCGGGGCAACTCTGCGCTCCAGGGTGCTGCAGCCCTATGAGCGCAGCGTATGACGGTCGTACGGTCGCCTAGGGTCGCGCCAGGTCATGGGGCAGGTCGCAGACGTCGTCGCGAAGGTGCAATCTGCGGAGGTCCTGGACCAGGCCGATGGGGAAGGGATGGAGTACCCACTTTGCGCGATAGCCGGCTTCACCGTGCTCCGAAAGCACGTTCTGGGCGGCGTCCAGGACGGCGTGGGAGAACACGCGACGCGGATACGCTGATTCCCAGATCACCGTGCCGTCGGAGTCTGGTAGGTCGGGGCTCACCGCGACATCAGGGAACTTGTAGATGGTCACGCCGATGGCTTCCTCGGCTTGGCGGAGAACCCAGCGGAACTCCTGCGGCTCGGCGTCGAAGAAGAACCGGGATGAACGTCCCTGCCCGTACAACCCGCTTGTCGCTGCCACGAGATCGGCCAACGCGTCGGTGCAGTAACTGACCGTCAGTGATACATGGTTGGAGTCATCGGCCAGGTAACACCTCGCCCAACCATGCCCCACAAGGTCCCACTGCAACTGGAAGGCGCCCATCTGCGCCTGATCTACCGGCACAAGCCCAGGCTATCGGCAGCGACGGCCTCTGTTCTTGGGAAGCTTGGGTTGTCCGTGAGTGGTTGCTGAGCCGACCTGTGATGGAGCGGCCCTGGGGCTTGACTGGCTGGCGCCCTGGTCCCCGCCATTCCCCCATGGTTCCCTGCACGGTCTGGCACGAGCTCTTCGTCCGCTTCCAGCAGTACGGGGCGGTGCCTGGTCGGTACCATGCGCGGGCTGGGCAGTGTCCACGCGATGGGAGAGGGGCAATGAGGATCAAGGACCCGGAGTACCCGGCAGCGGTCGAAGCGGCTGTGGAGATCCTGCGGAAGCGGGCCCGGCAGGGACAGACCATCACGTACGGGGAGCTGAGCGCCGAGTTGGCGGCACAGGGCTTCGACTCCGTCCCGCCTCACCGCGGAGTCATGACCTACCTGCTCAAGGATGTCTGCCTCCACCGCAACGAGGACGGACGAGCACCGATGCTCTCGGCGATCGTGGTGAACAAGGCCAGCCGGGAGCCGTCCGACCAGTTCTCCGGCCTTGCCCGAAGCCTGCCCTTCTCCCGGCCGGCCACCTGGAGCTGGCGGGACGAGCAGCAGCAGGTATTCGCTCAGCACCGCGCGGAATGACGTCGGGCCTTGACACCCGCTTTAGGAGAGAGGCTGGGTGATTTCCCTCCTGAGCTGCGACTTCACCGGGCCAGGAAGCGGGCGGGTACTCGCTCATGAAGCACCGGTGTTGACCGTGGCTGACCCCTGCATCTGGCACGGTTGTGGCACGCGACCTCTTCGCGACGAGATGCACCACTGAGCGGCTGCGATGGTCCGTGGAAACTTGCCGTGAGTGCTGCGTCAAGAGCTCAGGTGCTGGGCTGTCCTTCTGACGCGGTGGTGTTCACCGATGCAGGGCCTGCTTGGGACCGTTCCAGGCGCCGCTGACGGGCACGGGCCACGCGAGCCGGGGACTGAAACAGGTCGTTCAGCACCTCATCCATGAGTGTCAAGATTTCTTCGGCCGCCTCGTGATCAACGGGGGTGAGATCGCCATGGGCTACCTCATTGCCGCCGAAGCGCACCTCGTGTGCTGCTTCCTTGATGTGCCCGCGTAGCAGCCCTAGTTGGTGGAGCTCGTCGATCTTCGCGATCAGGCTCCCTCTGATGACACCCTTTTCCTTCGCGGACGCCTCGACCACTGCACGGGCAAGTGCCACGGCAGCTCGGTCAGCCTTGATGCTGAGACAGTCGTGCGCTTCAACCGCGAGCGACTCGATTGCTGCGGGGACATCTGGGAACGTCCTGTTGGACTTCGCCGGGGGAAGCCATCGTGGCTGCTGGGCCTGAGGATGGTCCCAGAGATCAGAAGATGCGTCGTCCCAATCATTCGTAGGCTTGAAGTCGGTCCACCCGTAGGCGAGGACCAGCCGGTGGCAGTTGGCACATCGATAGGCTTCGAATCCCATGTTGAGACGGCTGTCCTGATCGGGGACCACTTCGGCACCGCCGACCGGTCTCATGTGAGCCAGCCGTCCGCACCATCCGCATGTCGTGCTTGCCATAGTCGGAGACTAGTGCGCAACGCCCCCCCTGGGCATGACGTTTGTGACCGTTGTGCTCGCGGACCAGAGCAAGCCGCAGGGCAGGCCCGTGCCGACAGCTTTGAGCCCTCAGCTTGGGAAGCTGCGATCATTCGTGGCCGGTTCGAGCGCTGGCCTGGGCGAACGCTCGACAAGGGGCTCGGCCTGGCACCGCTGCTTTCACCGTGGTTCCCCGCTCGATCTGGTGCGTTTGTGGTGCGCCAGCTCCGCGCGGCTTCCCACCACGCTGGGCTGCTGGCTCAGTCCGTGCCGGAGAAGATGGCCGACACCGGCAAGTAGCAGTGGCCGGTCTGGCTGGCGTGCTGCCGCTTCCGGGCGATCAGGTCGTCCAAGCGGATGCGCTGCTCCAGTACCGCCATGAAGTCGCTGCCGTCCATCGTGATGAAGGGTGTGCTGTAGCTGTAGACGGCCAGGGCATCGGAGGTGAAGCCACTCATACTGATGTACAGGCCCAGCGTGTTCTTGCCCTTGCGCTCGATGTTGTTCTTGAAGATGTCCAGCATGGAGCGGCCGATGGGTTCCTTCCACCACTTGGCTTCAAGGACGTAGTGGTCGGTGGCGTAGGTGAAGGCCCCGTCGATTTGCTCATGGTCAAGGCTGTAGGACGCCCGGGGCTCAAGGTCGTAGAGACCAAACAGCTTGTTGATGAAGCGCTCAAAGTCGGTACCACGTTTGTGCGGGTCGGCGGCAGCGTGCATCTCGAAGAAGCGCAGTTGCAGGGCCTCGTGATCGGCATTGAACAGCCGGGCTTGCTCAGCCTGCCTGGCGCTGTCTGCGATGGTGGCGGCGTGCTCCTCGTGCTCCTGGATGACTGACCGTTGGTGTTCAGTCCACTCGCGCAGATCGGCCACGGCCGCTTCAGCACGGGCCACCATCTCATCCCGATCTACCTGCTGCTCCAGGTTCGGGAACCGTTTCATCTCCGCGACGTCGAGCATGAGCTTGATGGTCAGATCGCGGTACCTGGCTTCATTGACCCGGAGGAGGTCGACGAGGTGGCCGGACGTCTCCCGCTTGGTAGTGCTGAAGTCGAGCCGCGCCAACAACTCGCTGTGTTCTTGCAGCATCCCCCGCAGGTACCGTTCAAAGGGCGGCTTGTTCCAGAAGATCACCGTTAGTGCGTCGGCCAGTGCTATGTAGGCACGCGGGTTGATCTTCTTGCTACCGGCGCTCTGCGGCATGCTCCCCCTCTTCCCCAGCCCAACCCAGGCATACAGCCATCTCAACACGGTAGCGCGGGAACAGCCGTTGAGCTGCACCACAGTGGAGGCAGCGCTGGGTGCGATAGCCGCCGCCGTCCGCCCTCGTTGGCGTCAGCGCTGGATGTCATCGGAACAGGCTGGGGACCGGGCAGACCTCCAACGGTTCGGGTGGCCGGTCTGCCCACGTCCACCAGAGGTGCCGTTCGGCACAGTTCCACAGCGACCGACAGGTGCGCCGGCCGACGTCCTCCAGCTTGTAGAGCACCGGGCCGCCGGACTGTAGGGGCTGGCTGCACTCTTGAACCCATGAACTGACGTGTCTGGAGCCGCCTATGATCGATCGCGTCGGTCAAAACAGCGCACATCGGCCGTAGTTGTGTAGTAGAAACATGCTATGAGTGCCGGATACCCGATCGAAGAACAACGTCGACAGCTGGAAAGTTGGCTCGGCTCGGACAGCTACGACGCCTTGCGTGCTGTCGTTCCCAGCGTTATGCCTGCGCAGTCCTTGGCTCTCTACGCCCGGTGGTGGCAGTTGGAAGCGTGGCTGCGGGAACTCATCTATGTAGAGCTACGTGCTCTGTATGGCGCGAATTGGCTTGATAAATTGCGGGCTGCGTCAGGCCGACAGGCGCAAGACGCAGCATACAAACACATGCCAACTGCCGATAGTGAAAACCCGCTCGCCTATCTTGACTATAGTCAACTTTTGCAGGTTATCGAAAATCATTGGGGGCAGTTTGAGTATGCGCTACTGGAAAGTGGCTCTTGGAGTGGGCGCCAAGAGGAGTTGAAGAGGGTGCGCCACCGGATTGGCCATATTCGCAAACCGCATAGGGATGACCTGGGTCGCATTGAGCAGACTCTTCGCGATCTAGAGCGGGGCGCTTTTATCGCTTGCGATGCATACAATAAACGCATCCTGCCGAGTCCGGAAAAGTTCAGAGATGCCATGACGGCCGGATGGATTGCAGGAGAGCATTCTACTGCGCAACGCCTCATTCGGCACGCAGATATTCAGTATGGGGTAGGTCTAGAAGTAAGAGTTAGCCGGCGCCCGTGGGCATCGTGGCCGGAAGACCTTGAGAACGCCGAGGGACTGTTCTGGCATGCAGACTTCTACTCGCGAGACCGCGCGGTTGATGTTCGTCACCTGTGGAATGAACTTCGAGGAATCCGCCCTCTAATTGTTCACATGCTCGTAAGTCATCCTCATCATGTGGAATTTACCTTCAGCTCCGTCGATGATTCTGCGGGTACAGCCGATGTTCTTGGAGCCTGTTTCGACGCTCTGCTGTATTCCCTGCGGCACGGCAGTAGAGCAATAGATGACGCAGGCCTCGACGACGAAGGCTTCGCAGAATGGAGGAGTCGAACAGACTCTATCGATTACCGAATCATGAGCAGTAGTGGATGGACGATCGTAAGTGAGGACACCATTCCCATTAGCATTTTTGGCGCGGGTGGACAGGTAGAGCTTCTTCCGGAATGGTAACCGGCTTCGTTGATTGCGGCGAGTTCCCTTTAGGCGTCAGGACACGGGAACCGCAATAGTTGGAAACTTGGTCAGTAATACCTTGTCGAAATGTAGGACGAAATCTCGCGACACAATAGCAGACCTGACCGCCACTTCGGAAGAAAAGGTGATTATCCTTCCGTTCACTTGGGCGGATAGGACACGCGAGTACTGTTCTTTCAAGCGAAAAAGATCCTTAAACTTACTTACCTGTAGATCGGTAAGTTGGCCGTCGCCATGCACGATGCTATTTCGTAGGTCGATGACTGCATCAAAGTCCTGAGAAGCTTTATCTCCGGATACGTTGATGTCGAAAGCAGCGTTTAGCCACTTGCGCCTGGCGTCCCACGTTCGGAAAATTGAGTCTTCTACCTCTCGGTGCAGCGCGCGCGCCAAGGGAAAGGACATGGCGGCGTCAGCTGAAAACAGGCTCTTGATCACCTTATCTACGTGAGCTTCGACCAGCGTGGCACAGGAGACCACCGCTGCTCGAATGCCCTCCTGATCAGTGCTGGCGTACGGCCTAGTCCCTAGGATACTCACCCTTCGCAGCACACTTTCACCGCTTTCCGTAAGCCGCCAAGCGGTCAATTCTGCTCTCCCCAGGAGAAGGTTTCGCGATTCAGTGAACCTGCATTGACAACAGATTTCCTAAGGGAAGCATTGAGATTCCCTTGACGGCCCATGGCTGCCGCAATCGCATGTTCTGAGATTTTGGTGGACGTCTTCAGTAGCTCCACGGTCACGTCATCGGTCAACGTCCCGAATTTAGCTGACACCCATGCGGCTTCCGCCCTCACCATTTCATGCCGGTCGCTGCACTGCTCTCCAGCCCAGTTAAGTACCCAATCGCAATCTGCAGAGCTTCCCTTATGGAGCTTCCCTGCAACGTGGAGTAACCAAATTCGTCCTGACGGTCCAATCCTCCCTGCTTCAATTATTTTCCGTATTAGAGACCAGTTGTCTTCAGTCTCAGAAAACGAATCCATGCGACTGAGGATGTATTTGCAAACTCGTTCCAGGCGTACCGGCTCCCGAAATATGAGGTTCGTGAAGACTTCAGCCTCAATCCGAAGGTCGTCCTTTTGGAGAACCGTAATGGCGAGGGGGATCATGCGCCGGAGCTCTTTTGCCCTGTAGGTCTCCATGTCGGGCTGGCGCCCTGCAATCGAGGCCTTCCAGTCGGCAATGATGCGCCGCATTGACTCCTTCAACGCTTTTTCATCGTCGGGTGGAATTTTTATGACTTCTTCATCATCGTAGTCTTGCTGTACCAGTTGAACGAGGGTGAGGCGGGATTTTGCGCTGTCGAAGTACTTCTTCTGCAGGATCTCTCTGTTCTTGGCTCGCGCCCTGTGAGCCTCGGCTCGTATGATGCCTGTCTTGTCCGACGACAGGATGAGCCCCAATTCGCGTGCATACTCTGCCGCGTACTCGATTACTCCATTAGCCATCTCCCAGTTTTCGACCCGGATGCGAAAATCGTCTGCATAGCGGATTACGGGCAGCTTGTGGCGCAACAGTTGGCGTTCCAAGACGCTAAGGTAAAGGTCGGCCAATCGGTCGCTTGGCGTCGAGAGTTGGGGTAGGCCTCGTCCGTTGAAAGAGCACCTCTTAAGGAACGAACGGATTGCATTAGCCTTGTTGTGATCCAAAGTTCGCATTAGGAGTTCACGATGCAATATCTCATGGTCAATAAACTCGTAGCAGGCCGCAATGTCAATGTCGACGATGTACTCGCTCGGGGAGTCCTTGGCGAACTTCTCGAAGAGGTCCCAGTTCCCCTCACTGCGACTGTCAGGCTCTAGTAGGGCTTTGTTAGGTACCCCGGGTGTCCAAGGAAGGGCGGGGTCGTGATTTCCTCTCGGCTGTGACACCTGAGGAGATGGAAGAGGTCCGCCCGCGCCTGGAGGCGTTCGCGGCCCAGATGCTTGGCTCGCTGGCCCGCCGGGACCAGCGTGCCAAGGGCGAGCTGTACCTGCGCGGACTGATGCTGGACGGCAAACGCAAGTCCATGCAGCCCATGGCCGAGCGCCTGGGCGTGGACCACCAGCAGCTCCAGCAGTTCGTGTCCTCCTCCACCTGGGACTATTCCAAAGTCCGTGAAAAGCTTGCGCGTTGGGCCGGGGCGCACATCGGCCCGGAGGCGTACGCCATCGACGACGTCGGCTTCCCCAAGGACGGCTATGACTCCCCGGGGGTGGCACGGATGTACTGCGGCGCGCTGGGCAAGCGCGGCAACTGCCAGATCGGGGTCAGCGTCAACCTGGTGTCCGACCGCGCGTCCTCGGCCGTCGACTGGCGCCTGTTCCTGCCCGAGAGCTGGGACGACGCCAAGCACGGCGAGGACCCGCTGCTGGCCGAGGCGATCCGGCACCGCCGTGCCAAGGCGGGTATCCCCGACGCGGCACGGCACCGGGAGAAGTGGCGCCTGGCCCTGGACATGCTCGACGAGGTGCGCGGGGACTGGGAACTGCCGGACCTGCCGGTCGTCGCCGACGCGGGATACGGCGACGCCACGGGCTTTCGCGAGGGCCTGACCGAGCGCGGTCTGGCCTACGCGGTCGCGGTCAAGGCCACCACCTCCGCCCACCCGGGCGACGCGAGGCCCGAGCGCCCGCCGTACTCCGGGCAGGGCCGCCCTCCCGTCCCGGCCTACCCCCAGCCGCACACCACCCTGCGCGCGCTGGCCCTGGCAGCCGGGCAAGCCGCTACCCGCACCATCACGTGGCGCCGGGGCAGCAAGGCCACCAAGCACAACCCGAACGCCGAGATGCGCTCGCAGTTCCTGTCCCTGCGGGTCCGCCCGGCCAACCGATCGATCCGGCGAAGCGCCGACGGCGCGCTGCCCGAATGCTGGCTGCTCGTCGAGTGGCCACCTGACTCCGCCGAGCCGACCGACTACTGGCTCTCGACGCTGCCCGCCGACACCCCACTGCGGGAGCTGGTCCGAATCGCCAAGATCCGCTGGCGAGTTGAGCACGACTACCGCGAGCTCAAGGACGGTCTCGGCCTGGACCACTTCGAGGGCCGGAACTACCTCGGCTGGCACCGCCACACCACCCTCGCCTCCCTCGCCCAGGCCTTCTGCACCATGCTCCGACTCGACCCAAAAGTCCCTGCGCCGGCCTGACCCTCTACGCGGTCCTCCGCGAACTCCAGAGACTCCTGGCCACCTGGACCGGCGCCTGCTCGATATGCGGCCAGCCCGCACCAACCCCCGAACCCCACCACAAGACCTAACAAAGCCCTACTAGTTGCTTGTCAATGGAATCCACAAGAGCTACGTAGAGGCACCTGGACGCCACGTCTGGAACTACAATTGGCCTATGCCCAAATTTTTTCTTTGGCATAGTGATGGTCTCAACAGAGATACCGACGCTCGGTGTCAACGCAATCTTTGCAAGACTGGTCAAAGTTTCATGTGAATTGGCCAGCGATCGATCGGTAATCAACGCAGGCAATCGGTCAAGCGGTTTTCCCAGAACGGTTTTGATTGCTTTGGGAATGTTCAAATTCTCCAAATTACTGCTCGCCATCTTCTCCGCCGCCTGCCGTTCATAGGGTGAGGCAAACATGATGACAGCGAGGCTCGGCCTCGTCACGAGCTTTGATCGGGCCGACGAGGTCGGCGGAACGGGTTTGGCCGGTGGCCTGCCCGGTCTGGGGTCGAGCATGATCAGGGGGCCGTACGCTGGTTGGCAACTCGGGCAGGCTTTGGACCTGCCCGCAATGTGCACGAGTGGCCCCCTGGTCTTGCTCGACGCGGGACCCGGACCGGGGAGGTGGCTAAAGCCCAAGGCCGTGAAGTTACGGACTGATCGTCGGCGTCAAGATGTTGATGCTGAGGGTGGCCGTGTAGGTGCGTCGGTCGACCTTGAGGCTCTTGTACGCGTATCGGGACAGGGGTCGTTTCACTGCGCGGGGGCTGACGCGGAGGCGGCGGGCGGGCATGAGCTGGTCCAGGACGGCTCGGCCGATCGTTCCGACGAGGTCGATCACGGTGTCGGCGATGATGCCCGCGGCCTGGACGATCTGATCGCGGGCGCATCGGAGCGCGACGCTGAAACTGCCCCGGTCCGGGTCCGCTCCGGGTGTGGTCTCGGTGGCGTCGGCGATCGCGATCCGCAGGATCTGGTAGGCACTCAGCAGGGAGTAGACCTCCTGGGCGATGCCGGTCCAGGTCCTCGAGCGCAGGACCCGCCGGCCCAGCATTGACTTCTTGATCGCGAAGTAGGCGGACTCCACTTCCCATCGCTCGTGATACAGGCTGACCAGGTCGGACGCCGGGTATCGGTGGTGGTCAAGGAGGTTGGTGGCCAGTCGGTAGAGCCCGGTCTGACGGCCCTGGCTGGTGGTGATGGTGATCTCGCACTCGATGATGCGGACCTCGACGCCGCCGAAGCGGGAGAGGTAGGAGCCGTCGTCGAAGCGGGCCAGGACCGGGGGCTTGCGGGCGGCCGAGACGCGAGCCAGGAAGGCGGCCTCGGTGGCGGCGACGGCGGCCAGGAACGTATTGCTGGAGAAGCCCCGGTCCAGCAGGACGATCATGCCGTGGTGCAGGGAGCGCGTCAGGCGCTTGCCGTAGACGGTCTCGCCGCTGGACCGGGGGCCGAAGGCGGCGTCCAGGACCGCGCGGGTGCCGCAGGCCACCAGCGCGGTCAGGCAGATCTGCGGGTAGCCGGAGGTCGCGTACTGGTTGGTGCTCTTGCCCAGGCGGGCCCGGTGCAGCGGGCTGTCGGGGACGTCGAGGTAGGTGCCGTCGATCGCGACGGTCAGCAAGCCCTTGAAACGGGCGCCGACGGTACGGATCGCCGTGGCCGGCCCGCGCAGCAGGTCGAACAGGGCCCGCATGGGGCGGACACCAAGGCGCGTCCGGGCGTCCCAGAGCGCCGTGCCGGTGACCTTCGCGACCGGTATCGCCTCCAGCGCGGCGGTGAGCTTGCGCCAGACGGCCAGGTAGCCGCAGTCCTCGAACAGCGCTGCGGCCAGCAGCAGGTAGACCACCACCCGGGCGGGGATCTTCCGCAGTCGTTGCTGGACGGCACCGGTCTCGGTGAGGGCCGCATCGACCATCTCGAACGGGACGATCTGGGTGAGTTCTCCCAGGTGCCCGGGGGCGAACAGGCCCTTGGCTACCGTGATTTCACGCGTGATGACACACTGATCGGACAGCGGAGCCTCCGGTGCTGTGAACGGCTGTCTTGGTCGACTGCCAGTTCTACCGGGGCTCCGCTTCTCACGTCCGAAGTTGCCACAGATCAGAGCGCACTTGCCATCAGCCCCGCAGCCGTAACTTCACGGCCTTGGGCTAAAGCCGTGGAGCCGACCGCCCCAGCCACGACGTACCTACCTCGAGATTGGCGGCTGATTGCTGTCCGCGCGGCACGGGCGCCGGCCGGGCTGGAGCGGGGCGGAGACAGGAGCGCAGGCCCGGCCGGGGGGCGGGCCGCGCGCGGTGAGCGGAGCGAGCCGCCTTGATGACGTAGAGAAAATCTGAGCCAACTCGGCTGTGCTACAGCCGGAACGACAGCTCCAGCTCGTCACCCGGAAGGTGGAATTCCTCTAGCGCGAGGGGCCTGTCAGCCTCTGTGAGGGTCACGCGGATGACGTGCAGCAGCGGGACCCCGTCTGCGAGTCGGAGGGCCTGGGCCTGGTCCGGTAGGGGCATGCGGGTGCGGACGTACTCCGTGAAGTGGAGTTCGTGGCCCAGGTCGGTAAGCGCTGCGTAGAGATCCGGGGCTGGCGGTGGGGGCTCCTCCTCGTACTTCGTGTCGATCAGTATCGAGAACGGGATGTAAGTCCGGTGGAGTTGGCGGAGGCGGCCGTGGTCTGCGGTCTGCAACGCGTCGTACGTGAACATGGGCTCGCCCGGCGGGATGCGGAGTAGGTCCGCGAGGGCGAGCGGGGCGTCGGTGCGGGTGGCTACCGGGGGCTCGGCGTCGGTCCAGCGGATGCCGTCGGCCTCGATGTACCGGGCGTCAGATGCTCGGCGTACGCCCCGCGGGCGCGTGTGACTGGGCCGGCTGTGCGGGGAGCGGGCGAAGGTTCCGCGGCCCATGATGGCCTCGACGAGACCGGAAGCCCGTAGTTCGCTCAAGCCCTGGCGGACTGTGGGGCGCGTCACGCCGAACTGTTTCGCCAACGCTTCCTCGGAGGGCAGGGGTTGGCCGGAGGGGAAGGTGCCGTCAAGGATGCCTTCGCGCAGGTAGTCGGCGATCTGCCGGTACTTCGGCTGCGTGTTCTTCGGCGGCATGCGGGCCCTCCGTGGCCGTTCCTTCTGCTGCTGGCCGTCCTCGTGGATGGCTTGTCCACGTTCGTGGACGTGGACGCACAGCCTCTCTCATCGCAAGACGGTTGACAACCCGTACTACGGGTGGGCAACCTTGCCTGAGTCACCCGTACTACGGGTGGTCTAGCAACCCGAAGGATCTCCCTTCGGGTGCCCAAGCGATGAGGAGAACCGAACAGTGGCAACCCTTCCGATCGACACCGCGAAGTACACGGGGATCATCTGCGCCGTCCCCCCGGCGCCACGGGTGGCCAACCGTGAGACCGGTCAGCTTCGCGTCGACCGCGAGACCGGCAAGACGGTTTACCAGGTCGGTCTCTGCCTGATGGCGGGGACGTCGGCCGACGTCGTGAACGTGAGCGTGGCCGGTGAGCCGGCCGGTGTGCAGCTCGGCATGCCCGTGGCCGTGCGGGACCTGGTCGCCACGCCGTGGGAGAACGACGGGCGGCACGGGATCGCGTTCCGCGCGGCGGAGATCCGGCCCCTGAGCGCTCCCGCCACCTCGGCGGGCAAGGGGGCCGGGCAGTGATGAAGCTGGCCTCCGCTACTTCGGCCGACGTGACGTGGCCGAGCTGGGTTCTGGTGGTGGCCGCCGTGCTGGTGCCGGGTCTGCTTCTGGCGGGCCCGGCCCTACGCAGCCGCTATCCCGGTGCCTGGTGGTTGTTATGCGGCTTCCCTGCTGTGGCCTTCCGGGTCGTGCAGACCTGGCGGCCCTTGATGGCGGGCTGCGGGCTCGCCGTGAGCCGTCGGCCGGCGTTGACCGTGGTGTCCGGGCTCGTCGGCAAGGGGGCGCCTCCGCCTCAGCCGCGGGTGCCTCGCCGGGGGCTCATGCGCCCGACCTCCGGCGGCTTCGTACTGCTCGTGAGGCTGCTGCCGGGGCAAGTGCCGGAGCACTTCGTCAAAGCGGCGCCTGCCATGGCGGAGAGCTGGCAGGTGCACGCGGTGCGGGTGACCTCCTGGAAACCGGGAGTCGTACGGATCGTCGCGTCGGCGGTCGACCCACTGGCAGATCCGCAGGTGCCGAAGCAGCGAGGGCCCCGCCATCTGCTCCGGGTGACCGTGGGCACCCTGGAGACCGGAGCCGAGTGGGTGGTCGACCTGCGGCGCGTTCCTCACTGGCTGATCGTCGGGGCCACGCGCTCGGGAAAGTCGACGCTGATCAATGCCCTTGTGGCGGGCCTCGCCCCGCAGCCCGTCGCTTTGGTCGGCATCGACTGCAAGGGCGGCATGGAACTGTCCCTCTACGAGCCCCGGCTGTCCGCCCTCGCGACGAACCGAGAGCAAGCAGTGCGGCTGCTGACCGCCCTCGTAGACCTGACCCTCGACCGTATGTCCCTCTGCCGGGCGACCCGCGTCCGGAACATCTGGGGCCTGCCCGACAAGGAACGCCCGGTCCCCGTCGTCGTGATCGTCGACGAGATCGCGGAACTCTTCCTCGTGGCCAGCCGGAACGAGAAGGACGAAGCGCACGCGGCCGGTACGGCGCTGATCCGGCTGGCCCAACTCGGTGCGGCACTCGGGGTGTTCCTCGTCGTGGCCGGCCAACGTGTTGGTTCCGATCTCGGGCCCGGTGTCACGGCTCTGCGGGCGCAACTGGGCGGCCGGGTGTGCCACCGCGTGGCCGACCCCGGTACCGCAGAGATGGCGCTCGGCGACCTCAACCCCGACGCGCTGAAGGCGGCGCAGGCCATCGCCCCGGAGCAGGCCGGAACCGCCGTCCTCGCTTCCGGCGACGGCTGGGAGCGCGCTCGGTCCCACCTGATCACGGAAGCAGACGCGGAAGCCGTCGCCGCCGAGTACGCGCACCTGACTCCCGTCCTGTCCGAACTGCACGTCGAACCGTGAGAGGGGCTTGCCGTGCTGGTGTCCATGTCGGCCGTTCTGCTGCTCGGCCTGCTGATCTGGTTCCTCCTGCGCATCCGGTACCTCAGGTGGGCCGATGCGCTGCTCTGCGGAACCTTCGGCTTCCTGCTCGCCCGGACCGTGGCCGCACCCGTGGTGCAGGCCCTCCTCGACGGAGTGAACGGCTTCCTCGGCCAACTCCGCTTCTGACCACACCACCACCGACCGACAAGGGGATTCCCTGTGTCCAACCACGTCATCCGCTCCGGTGACCGAGCCGCCTTCCTGGCCGGTCTGCGGGAGCTGATCGGCTTCCTGATCGCCCATCCGGACGTGGTCGCACCGCGTCACGCGTCCATCGTCATCCTGGTCGACGCCTCCGACTCTGCAGCGCGCCTCGACGGCGTGAAGTCCATCGCCGCTCCGCTCGGTGTGCCGGCGGAGGACATCGGCCGGGGCTACTTCGGCGCCCGCCGTGACTTCGGCCCGATCTCGTACGGCGTCGTCGGCATTCCTCCCGAGGAGCGGCAGTGACCGCCCGTACGACGGGCTCCCGACGGGGCGCGAAGTCGCCAAACCCGACCTCGTCAGGAACCCACTCCATCCGCCACGTGAGCAGTGAAAGGAGCACTCACACTTTGTCCACCGCGCATCGTCCGCGCAAATCCCCGCCGCTCGCCTGCGACCTCAGGCAGCGTGACGCGCAGGTCCCGACCTGTGCCGGACGGGAACAGATCGTCCTCGTCGAACTCGACGGAACCGAGCAGTGGCTGTGCCCCAGGCACGCCGCCGCCGTGTGGCTCACCAACCCGACGCTGCGCTTCAGCGCCAAGACACGGCCGGAGGGCATCTCGGCAGTGATGGGGAAGGCGTTCGGCGACGGTGGCAAAGGAAGTGGTCAGCGATGACCACAGCCCTTCCGCGGAGCGTCTCGGCGCTCGTCGCCAGAGCCTCGGATCCGGATTTCGCCGCCTGGCGCCGGAACATCGTCCGCCTCGGTGGCTGCACCAACCCGATTCATCTGGTCGGCGCAGCCACCGTCTACGACACGACGACCGGTGCCGCTCTGCTCTCCTACGGATCGGATGCCTACGGCGGTCGCCTGCTCACCGCGTGTGGCAACCGGCGGGCGACGGTCTGCCCGACCTGCTCGGCCCTGTACCGGGCGGACACGTACCAACTCGTCCGGGCCGGTCTCGTCGGAGGAAAGAGCGTCCGCGAGGCGGTGAGGGATCACCCACGGGTGTTCGCCACGCTCACCGCCCCCGGGTTCGGCCCGGTCCACACGCGCCGCGAGCGTGACGGGCGCGTGCGACCCTGCCGACCTCGCCGGACAGGTGACCACTGCGCACACGGGACCCCGGCCGGATGCCGGGAGCGGCACCCGGCGGACGACCCTCGTCTCGGCGAACCTCTCTGCCCGCGCTGCTACGACTACGCGGGGGCGGTCCTCTGGCACGCGTTCGCAGGTCGGCTCTGGCACCGGTTCGGGCTGGAGCTGCGGCGGGAGGTCGCCCGGCGGGTCGGCCTGTCGCGTACGGAGTTAGGGGAGGTCGCCCGGCTCTCGTACGCGAAGGTCGCCGAGTACCAGCGGCGGGGCCTGGTCCACTTCCACGCCGTGATCCGCCTCGACGGCCCGGGCGGCCCCGACTCGCACCCGCCCGGCTGGGCCACGGTGCCGCTCCTCGTCGACTCGGTGCGGGCCGTGGTCGGGAGGGTGCGGCTGACCGCCCCTGGTTCGGCGGTCATCGGGCCGCGGGTGCTGCGCTTCGGCACCCAGGTCGACGTACGGCCGGTCACCTCGACCGGACGGACAGCGGGGGAGCGGCCTGCCTCCGCGGCGGCCGTGGCGGGCTACATCGCCAAGTACGCCACCAAGGGTGCGGAGACCGCCGGCGCCGTGGACGGCCGGATCCACCACGCACGGGACATGGTCATGTTGCCGGTCCGCGCTCACGTGCTGCGCATGATCAGTACGTGTTGGTGGCTCGGCGGCCTGCCGGAGTTCGCCCCGCTCGGGCTGCGGCGCTGGGCCCACATGCTCGGATACGGCGGCCACTTCTCCACCAAGTCGCGTCGCTACTCGACCACGCTGACCGCCCTCCGGCAGGCCCGTGCCGACCATCGCGCGGAGCAGCAGCGGGACGCCCTCGGCCTGTCGGAACACTCGACGGTCACGGTCGGCCACTGGCGTTACGCGGGGCGCGGCTACTCACCGGAAGCGGCGCTCCTCGCTGCCTCGGTGCGGGAGGGCGGTGCCTCCCATGGCGCGTGACACCCGCTCGGCGGCGGCTGAGCTGCTCACCGTGCGCCAGGTGCTCGACGAACTGGGCGGCATCTCCCGGCGCACCTTCTACCGCTGGCGGGAGCTGCGTCTCGCGCCGACCTGCATCCGTCTGCCGAACGGTGAGCTCCGAGTCCGGCGTGACGTGCTCAACGACTGGTTGGAGGAGCGTGCGGAGGGAGCGGCCTCGTGAAGTCCTACAAGGCTTCCGTGTGGAAGCTCTCGGTCAACAAGACCACCAAGAAGCCGACCTACCTCGTGCGCTGGGTGGTCGACGGGCAGCCCTTCAGCGAGTCGCACAAGACCAAGGCGCTGGCCGACCGCTTCCGCGCCAAGCTCGTGCGAGCGCTCGACAAGGGCGAGCCGTTCGACACGGTGACCGGACTGCCCGACTCCCTGCGTGGCGGCAAGGCGGCGCTGTCCTTCCTTGACCTGGCGACCAAGTACGTCGATGCCCGCTGGGCGGAGACGTCGGCCAAGCAGCGGGACAGCATGACGGATGCCCTGGCGACGGTCGTTCCCGTCCTAGTCAAGCCGGGACGGGGGCGACCCGCTCCCGAAGTGTTGCGTCGGGCGCTGCGCTCGTATCTCCTACCCGTGCCGCACAGGGAGCGGGAGCGCCCGGAGGAGATCGCCTCTGCCGTGCGGTGGATCGAAAAGGCTTCGCTTCCGGTGGGGGAGCTGCAGGAGATCAGCCGTGTGCACGAGCTGATCGACGGGCTGAGCCGGAGGCTGGACGGCAAGCCCGCGGCCACCCAGACCTATCGGCGTCGGCGGGCCGTCGTCTTCAACGCGCTGGAATACGCGGTGGAGCTGGAGCACCTCACCTCCAACCCGCTGAGCCGCGTCCGGCGCAAGCGGGGCAAGCGGGCGGTGCAGGAAGTCGACCGCCGGGTGGTGGTCAACCCGCGGCAGGCCCGAGAGCTGCTCACCGCACTCACCTACGTGGGCGGTTACGAGCGGGCTAGCGGCCGGCGGCTGCGGGCCTTCTTCGGATGCCTGTACTACGCGGCCATGCGGCCGGGCGAGGCGCTCGGCCTCCGCCGCTCCGACTGCACGCTTCCGGCACAGGGCTGGGGCCGCATCGAGCTGGCGGAGACCCGTCCGGCGGCCGGTAAGGCGTGGACCGACTCCGGCGAGGCGCACGACCGGCGAGGGTTGAAGCAGCGGGCTCAGGGAGAGGTACGCACTGTGCCGATTCCGCCCCCGCTCGTGCGGCTGCTCCTCGACCACCTGGACGAGTTCGGCACGGCGGAGGACGGCCGGTTGTTCTCCAGCGAGCGGGGCAATGTGATCGCTGCCTCGTCGTACTCCCGAGCGTGGAAGCAGGCCCGGGAACTGGCGCTCGTCCCCGACCAGGTGTCCTCGGTCCTCGCCTTCCGGCCGTACGACCTCCGGCATGCGGGCGTCTCCCAGTGGCTCAACTCGGGAGTGCCCGCCCCGGAGGTAGCCGCTCGGGCCGGCCACTCGGTGGACGTGCTCCTGAAGATCTACGCCAAGTGCATCGACGGCCAGGAACAGGAGATGAACGACCGGATCATGCAGGGCCTGGGGGAGGAGTAAACCGCAGACTGACTGACACAACGGCAGGAAGGAGCCCCGGACCGGGAACGGTCCGGGGCTCCTGCTCGCAGGTGGTTCGCACGGCTGTGCCCAGAACTCGCAAATGGTGGTCTGGCCTGCAACGCAGGTTTGAGATCATCCGTCTGCGAGTTGGTTGTCATCGCTGGCAGTTACAGTCCGGGATGTGGATGCGAAGACTGATCGGGTGTATGTGATCGGCGCCGCGGGACATCCCGACCGGGTCAAGATCGGACACGCGATAGACCCGTTCAAACGGCTGCGGACCGAGCTGCAGCCAGGTTCCCCTGTCGAGCTTTACATGATGTGGACGTGGACTCCCCCGGAGGGGAGAACCGCACAAGCGTGTGAGGCGGTATTGCACCAGGTGCTCAGCGGCTATCGCATACACAACGAGTGGTTTTGGATGCGGGACTTGGACCCACTGTGTCTAGTTCGCCGAGCATGGCGCGACTTCGTATCTGACGAGCATGGAACCTGGTACGACGGTCTCTGGCGCTACGGGGACAGGCGGAAGGTTCAGCAGCGCCATCGCTGTGTGGTCGAAAGGACAGTGTCTGCCTGCCCTGTCTCCGCAGAACCGTGCGTCTCTCAGGAAAGCTTGTGCTCTGTCCCAGCTGCCGTCCGAACGGCGTCGTCCAACTCAGAACGTGACGGTTTCCGTGACGTGGTGTAGCGCTGCAGGGGCCGTGACTCGCAAGATCGACGGGAGCCCTGGGCTGTAGGGCTCCCGGGCTCTGATCTGTCCACAAGCGGTCCATAGAGCTACGCCTAGACGGGTGCGACACACACTCTGACCTGCCGCGGAACCCTCCAAGATCAACACGCTATTACAACGTGATCACTGGCAAACGGCTGCTTCCGGCGGCATACGGCTGCACATACGCGAAGACCCCGTTCTCAGCGTTTCCGCTGGTGACGGGGTCTTTGGGCACCTCATGCAAGGTGCCCCCGGCAGGATTCGAACCTGCGCACACGGCTCCGGAGGCCGTTGCTCTATCCCCTGAGCTACGGGGGCGTGTCGGTTGCGGTGATCGCTTCGACGGATAGAACAGTACCAGTTCTGACGGGGTGGTCATGAACCGGTTTTCCATGGGCCGGGGAGGCCGGTGTCACCCCGTGTGTTCGAGGTGCCACCCCTGGGGGTGGAAGTGGGGAAAACGCGGACGCGGTGGCCGGTCTCGACCTACTCTCGAGTTGTGCCAGGGGCGTCGCGCCGAGTGCTTGTTGTGGACGACAACAAGGTCATCCGGCAGTTGATCAGGGTCAATCTCGAGCTTGAGGGCATCGAGGTCGTGACCGCGGCCGATGGTGCCGAGTGTCTGGAAGTCGTTCATCAGGTGCGGCCCGACCTGGTCACCCTCGATGTCGCCATGCCGCGGCTCGACGGGCTCAGGACCGCGGCCCGGCTGCGTTCCGACCCCCGAACCCGTGACCTTCCGCTCGCCATCATCAGTGCCTGTACCCAGTACGAGGTCGAGAGCGGGCTCGATGTCGGTGTGGATGCTTTCCTCGCCAAGCCCTTCGAGCCCACTGAACTCGTGAGGGTGGTGTGGCAGTTGATCGAGCGGCGGAGGCGGGGGAGTGGCGGTGGGGCCAGCGGGAGCGGCGGTGGGATGAGCGGTGGCAGTGGCCTCGGGGGTGCCGAGCGGGCCGCCGGGCACGCTCCGGGGTAGTCGCGCCGCCCGGTCCGTCCATTCGGGCGTCCACATGGCGGGATCACGGCCGAACCGGCTCGCCTCCCGACCCCCTTCCTCCCCTACCCTTGTCCCGTGACCCCCGTCGAGCTCTCCCGTACCGTGCTGCGCGCGGTGCGCTGTGCTGTCGACGAGGGGGAGCTGCGGGTGGCCGTGCCCGAGCGGGTCGTCGTCGCTCCGCCGGGGCCCGGGGGGTGCGGGGAGTACGCCACCAACGTCGCCCTTCAGCTGGCCCGCCCTGCCGGGCGGACGCCGCAGCACGTCGCCGAGGTTCTTCGGGACCGCCTTCTTCGCGCCGACGGCATCGGTGATGTCGTCATCACCGGACCCGGGTTCATCAACATCAGCCTGCGAGGGTCTGCCGCCCCCCTCGCCCTCGTGGAGGAGATCCTCAGCCCCGGTGGCATCCCTTACGGGCATCTGCCGGAGGCGAGCGGGGAGCGGGTACTGCTGCACGGTGCGGCCGAGGTGCGTGCCTTCGTTCACCTCGACGTGCTCGTTCGGATTCTGCGGTCCCAGGGATGCCTGGTGCGGGCCGGCGGTGACGCGCCCCCCCGGCCCGAGTGGATCGCCGTACTCGGCGGCGGAGTCGTCGATCACCGGCCCGTCGATGACCGGCCCGGTGCGGCCCCCGACGCCCCCCGTATCGACGTCCGTCCCGTGCCCGCCCCCGCCGACCCGCTGCCGCTCGGCCGGGATGCCGCGCGGTGGGCGTTGCTGCGGCCTGCGGCGCACGACCGGCCGCGGATCGGTGCGGAGCACCTGGAGCAGAGGGAGAGCAACTCCCTCTTCCGGGTGCGGTACGTCCACGCCCGGACCCGCGCCCTCCTGCGCAACGCCGCCGACCTCGGGTTCCGTCCCGAGCTCGGCGCCGTCGGCGTGAGCGGAACCCGGCCGCTGCTCACCGCCCTCGCCGACCACCCCCGCGTTCTCGCGGCCGCCACGCGGCACCGCGCCCCCGACCGGCTCGCCCGGCATCTCGTCACCGTCGCCGATGCCACGCAGCCGCTGCTTCCCGCCGTGCTGCCGCTCGGCGCGGAGAAACCCTCGGCCGTCCACCGCGCCCGGCTCACGCTCGCCGAAGCCGCCGGGACGGTGCTGGCAGACGGCCTGTCCCTGCTCGGTATCGACGCACCCGACCATCTTTGAGAGAGCACGCGAAGAATGAGCCGTTCCGCACATCCCGCCGGGCCCCGTTACGCCGACGTCCTGCCCGAGGGGCACTACTCCGCACCGCCCGCCGATCTCAACGCCCTCGACCCGAAGGTGTGGGCGCAGACCGTCGGCCGTGACGAGGACGGTGCGCTCACCGTCGGCGGGGTCCCCGTCGCGCGGCTGGCCGAGGAGTTCGGCACCCCCGCCTACATTCTCGACGAGACCGATTTCCGGGCCCGCGCGCAGGCCTGGCGCACCGCCTTCGGGGACGACGCCGACGTGTTCTACGCCGGTAAGGCGTTCCTCTCCCGGGCCGTCGTGCGGTGGCTCCACGAGGAAGGGCTGAACCTCGACGTCTGCTCCGGCGGGGAACTGGCCACCGCCCTGTCCGCCGGCATGCCCGCCGACCGGATCGCCTTCCACGGCAACAACAAGTCCGTGACCGAGATCCGCCGGGCCATCGAGGCCGGGGTCGGGCGGATCGTGCTCGACTCCTTCCAGGAGATCGTCCGGGTCGCGCACATCGCGCAGTCGCTCGGCAGACGGCAGCGGGTGCAGATC
The DNA here is from genome assembly GCF_042871645.1 of Streptomyces sp. NPDC005774. Taxonomy (NCBI): domain Bacteria; kingdom Bacillati; phylum Actinomycetota; class Actinomycetes; order Kitasatosporales; family Streptomycetaceae; genus Streptomyces; species Streptomyces sp. NPDC005774. The sequence continues at coordinate 240,611 of NZ_JBIAIV010000003.1, forward strand.
CGTGTCACCGTCGGCGTCGAGGCGCACACGCACGAGTTCATCGCCACCGCGCACGAGGACCAGAAGTTCGGGATCCCGCTCGCCGGCGGGCAGGCCGCCGAGGCCGTGCGGCGGGCGCTTCAGCTGGACGGGCTGGAGCTCATCGGAATCCACTCGCACATCGGATCGCAGATCTTCGACATGTCCGGGTTCGAGGTCGCCGCCCACCGGGTGGTCGGGCTGCTCAAGGAGATCAGGGACGAGCACGGGGTAGAGCTGCCCGAGATCGACCTCGGCGGCGGCCTCGGCATCGCCTACACCAGCGACGACGACCCCCGCGAGCCGCACGAGATCGCCAAGGCGCTGACCGAGATCGTCACCCGGGAGTGTGAGGGCGCCCGCCTCGCGACCCCCCGCATCTCCGTCGAACCGGGGCGGGCCATCGTCGGCCCGACCGCCTTCACGGTGTACGAGGTCGGCACCATCAAGCCGCTCGACGGGCTGCGCACGTACGTCTCCGTCGACGGCGGGATGTCGGACAACATCCGCACCGCGCTGTACGACGCCGAGTACAGCGTCTCCCTCGTCTCCCGCAGCTCCGACGCCGAGCCGATGCTCTGCCGGGTCGTCGGCAAGCACTGCGAGAGTGGTGACATCGTGGTGCGTGACGCCTTCCTGCCGGGGGACCTGGCGCCGGGCGACCTGATCGCCGTACCGGCCACCGGCGCGTACTGCCGGTCGATGGCGAGCAACTACAACCACGTGCTCCGCCCGCCCGTCGTCGCCGTCGCGGACGGTGAGGCGCGGGTCATCGTCCGCCGCGAGACCGAGGATGACCTCCTCCGTCTCGACGTCGGGTGAGGAGAGGGAACAGCGGAAGCGCGCGGCAGAACAGAACAGAACAGATACAGAACAACGGCAGAAGCGACAGAAGTGACAGAGGCGGGAAAGCGGAAGATCTTCGGTTCTTCCGGCTTCCCGATGAAATTGATGTCTCACGATCCGGACAAAGGGAAGAAACTTCCGTCCGGTGAGTGAGACTGGGGCAACCTAGACGGTAATCAGGAAACGAGGTCGGATGATGCGTACGCGTCCGCTGAAGGTGGCGCTGCTGGGCTGCGGAGTGGTCGGCTCAGAGGTGGCGCGCATCATGACGACGCAGGCCGCCGACCTCGCCGCCCGCATCGGCGCCCCGGTGGAACTCGCCGGGGTCGCCGTGCGGCGCCCGGACCGGGTACGCGAGGGCATCGCCCCGGAGCTGGTCACCACCGACGCCACCGCCCTGGTCAAACGCGGCGACCTCGACGTCGTCGTCGAGGTCATCGGCGGGATCGAGCCCGCGCGGACGCTGATCACCACCGCCTTCGCGCACGGCGCGTCCGTCGTCTCCGCGAACAAGGCGCTGATCGCCCAGGACGGGGCCGCGCTGTACGCCGCCGCCGAGGAGCACGGCAAGGACCTCTACTACGAGGCCGCCGTCGCCGGTGCCATCCCGCTGATCCGGCCGCTGCGCGAGTCGCTCGCCGGTGACAAGGTCAACCGGGTGCTCGGCATCGTCAACGGCACCACCAACTTCATCCTCGACAAGATGGACTCCACAGGAGCCGGCTACCAGGAGGCGCTCGACGAGGCCACCGCCCTCGGATACGCCGAGGCCGACCCGACCGCCGACGTCGAGGGCTTCGACGCCGCCGCCAAGGCCGCCATCCTCGCCGGGATCGCCTTCCACACGCGCGTGCGGCTCGACGACGTGCACCGCGAGGGCATGACCGAGGTCACCGCCGCCGACTTCGCCTCCGCGAGGGAGATGGGCTGCACCATCAAGCTGCTGGCCATCTGCGAGCGGGCCGCGGACGGTGGATCCGTCACCGCGCGGGTGCATCCGGCGATGATCCCGCTCGCCCACCCGCTGGCCTCGGTCCGCGGCGCGTACAACGCCGTGTTCGTGGAGTCGGAGGCCGCGGGACAGCTGATGTTCTACGGGCCCGGCGCCGGCGGGGCACCCACCGCCTCCGCCGTGCTCGGCGACCTCGTCGCGGTCTGCCGCAACCGGCTGGCCGGAACGACCGGACCGGGCGAGTCCGCCTACGCGGCGCTGCCCGTCTCCCCGATGGGCGAGGTCGTCACGCGCTACCACATCAGTCTCGACGTGGCCGACAAACCGGGTGTTCTCGCCCAGGTCGCGACCGTGTTCGCCGAGCACGGTGTCTCGATCGATACGGTTCGCCAGCAGGGCAAGGACGGGGAGGCCTCCCTCGTCGTCGTCACCCACCGTGCGTCCGACGCGGCCCTCGGCGGCACCGTCGACGCCTTGCGCAAGCTCGACACCGTACGCGGTGTCGCCAGCATCATGCGGGTTGAAGGAGAGTAAGCAGCAATGACCCACCAGTGGCGCGGAATCATCGAGGAGTACCGGGACCGGCTGCCGGTCGCCGACACCACGCCGATCGTGACGCTCCGTGAGGGCGGTACGCCGCTCGTGCCCGCGCAGGTGCTCTCCGAGCGCACGGGGTGCGAGGTCCACCTCAAGGTCGAGGGCGCGAACCCGACCGGGTCCTTCAAGGACCGGGGCATGACCATGGCCATCTCCAAGGCCAAGGAGGAGGGCGCGCAGGCCGTCATCTGCGCCTCCACCGGCAACACCTCCGCCTCCGCCGCCGCCTACGCGGTGCGCGCCGGGATGGTCTCCGCGGTGCTCGTGCCGCAGGGCAAGATCGCCCTGGGCAAGATGGGCCAGGCCCTGGTGCACGGCGCGAAGATCCTCCAGGTCGACGGCAACTTCGACGACTGCCTCACTCTCGCCCGCGCGCTCAGCGACAACTACCCCGTGGCGCTGGTCAATTCGGTCAACCCGGTGCGTATCGAGGGGCAGAAGACGGCCGCCTTCGAAATCGTGGACATGCTGGGCGACGCCCCCGACATCCACGTCCTGCCGGTGGGCAACGCGGGCAACATCACCGCCTACTGGAAGGGCTACCGGGAGTACGCCGCCGACGGCATCGCCACCCGGACCCCCCGGATGTGGGGCTTCCAGGCGTCCGGCAGTGCCCCGATCGTGCGCGGCGAGGTCGTCAAGGACCCGGCGACGATCGCCACCGCCATCCGGATCGGCAACCCCGCCTCGTGGCAGTACGCGCTTGCCGCGCGGGACGAGTCCGGTGGCCTCATCGACGAGGTGACGGACCGTGAGATCCTGCGTGCCTACCGGCTGTTGGCCTCGCAGGAGGGCGTCTTCGTCGAGCCGGCGTCCGCCGCGTCGGTCGCCGGTCTGCTGAAGGCCGCCGAGCAGGGCAAGGTGGACCCGGGGCAGAAGATCGTGTGCACCGTCACCGGCAACGGACTGAAGGACCCGGACTGGGCCGTCGCCGGCGCGCCGCAGCCGGTCACCGTCCCCGTGGACGCCGCGACGGCCGCCGAGCGACTCGGACTGGTCTGACCTCCGGTGGCCGGAAGGCCGGGGCGCGCCGCCCCGGGCCTTCCGGACACCGCGGCGCCGGGCGTTCCGCACCCGGCGCCGCGGCGGCACGCGTCGGCAGGACGGGCGTAAGAAGGCGCTTGTCCGGGGAAGTTCTCCGCGAGGGGGCACAGGGGGCTTAAGGCACGCATCGTGCGCCTCCCGTGCGCCCTATGTCGACACAGAACCTTCCTTCGATAGTCTGTACTCAACCCACCGCCGCATATGCCGCGGTCCCGCGTCGTCTCCGTGGTCCGGACCATGGGCCAGAGGGGCTCGGAGGGGTTCGGGAAGCGGCCGGCCACCCTGGTCGGCGGCGATCCCAGGGGTTTTGCACGTCATCGAATGTCATTTGACAGTCTTCGACAGTCCTTCGACAGTCACCGTCACAGTCCCCAGCTCAAGGAGAGTCATCGAGCGATGGCCGGTCCCGCGTTCCGCGCCGCCGCCGTCCGGGTGCGCGTCCCCGCCACCAGCGCCAATCTCGGTCCGGGCTTCGACGCCCTCGGCCTCGCGCTGGGCCTGTACGACGACATCGTCGTCCGGGTGGCCGACACCGGGCTGCACATCGACATCGCCGGCGAGGGCGGTGAAACCCTCCCCCGCGACGAGAACCATCTGCTCGTACGCTCCCTGCGCACCACCTTCGACCTGCTCGGCGGACAGCCGCGCGGCCTGGAGATCGTCTGCGCCAACCGCATTCCGCACGGCCGGGGCCTGGGCTCCTCCTCCGCCGCCATCTGCGCCGGAATCGTCGCCGCCCGCGCCGTGACCATAGGCGCCGAGGCCAGGCTCGACGACACCGCGCTGCTCGAACTCGCCACCGAGATCGAGGGCCACCCCGACAATGTCGCGGCCTGTCTGCTGGGCGGCTTCACCCTCTCCTGGATGGAGAGCGGCGCGGCCCGCGCGATCAGGATGGAGCCCGCCGAGTCCGTCGTGCCGGTGGTGTTCGTCCCCAGCAAACCCGTCCTCACCGAGACCGCGCGCGGCCTGCTGCCGCGCACCGTGCCGCATGTCGACGCCGCCACCAACGCGGGCCGTGCCGCCCTGCTCGTAGAGGCTCTGACCAGGCGTCCCGAGCTGCTGCTGCCCGCCACCGAGGACCGTCTGCACCAGGATTACCGCGCCCCCGCCATGCCCGAGAGCGCGGCGCTGGTCGAGCGACTGCGCGCGGACGGCGTCCCCGCGGTGATCTCCGGCGCCGGACCCACCGTCATGGCACTGGCCGACGCGGACACCGCCGACAAGGTCGAAGCGCTGGCCGGCAACGACTGGGCCGCCAACCGGCTCAGTCTCGATCTGCAGGGAGCGAGCGTGCTTCCGCTCGCCACCTGACACACGGTTGCCGGATAAGGAGAGGGGGAATGTTTGTTGGATCCGGTAGTGTTAACCTCAAGTCTGCACCCGACCCCACCATGGCGAGGTGCCTCGTGTCCCCGCTCGGGACAGACATTCTTCCGGGAGCCCCCCAAGCCCAACTGTGTTCTCTGCTTCGTATGCGAGTAGTACGTCGCACACGGACACTGAACGGCCCGCCGGGCACGCTCCGGAACCGGTGCGACCACGCCACGTGACATCGAATGCCACGGCTCGGGGAAGCGCCATCACCAGATATTCCTTCCGCCGTTCAGGCGGACCACCGCCCCGGCACGGTTCGCACAGCAAGAACCGAAGCCGGACAGCACAACCGGTCGCCGAGCCAGACAGGCCGACGTCCGCTCCAGGGAAGGACCCTTCGTGAGCGACACCACCGATCTGATGGGCGCACGTGTCGAGGAGACCGCTGCCGCGCCCGCCACGGACGCCTCCGCGCCTGCCAGCGGTGCCGGCTCCCGGCGGCGCCGGGGTACCGGCCTCGAGGGCATGGTGCTGGCCGAGCTGCAGCAGGTCGCATCCGGCCTCGGCATCAGGGGCACCGCGCGTATGCGCAAGAGCCAGCTGATCGAGGTCATCAAGGAAGCCCAGGCGTCGGGCGGCTCCGCCGCGCCGAAGAGCGAGGCCCCGGCCGAGGCGGCGGAGACCAAGCCCAAGCGTCGCGCCACCTCCCGGACCCGTACGGGTGACACCGCCGAGAAGAAGTCCGCCGCCGAGGCTCCTGCCGAACAGGCCACCGCCCAGCAGCAGATCGACATTCCCGGCCAGCCCTCCTCGAAGGCCTCCGCCCCGGCCGAGCAGGCCCCGGCCGAGCAGGCTCCGGCCGAGCAGGCCCCCGTCGCGCGTCGCCGCCGAGCCACCGCGGACGCGGGCGCTCCGGTCGCCGCGGCCGAGCAGGCCCCCGCCGAGGCGAAGAGCGACGCGAAGGCCGAGAGCCAGGCGCAGTCGCAGCAGTCCCCGGCGCAGGGCGACGCCAAGTCCGACAACGACGGCGGTGACGGCCGCCGCCGTGACCGCCGCGACCGCGGCCGTGACCGCAACGACCGTGGTGACCGCGGGGACCGCAACGACCGTGGTGACCGCGGCGATCGGAGCGATCGGAGCGACCGCGGGGACCGTCGCGGCAAGGGCGACGACCAGCAGCAGAGCCAGCAGCAGAGCCAGCAGCAGAGCCAGCAGCAGAGCGGCGGCCAGGGCCGTCCGCAGAGCCAGCAGCAGGGCGGCAGCCGTCAGCAGGACGACGGCTACGACGACGACGGAAGCGGTCGTCGCGGACGGCGCGGCCGCTACCGCGACCGTCGCGGCCGCCGAGGCCGCGACGACATGGTCTCCGAGCCGCAGCTCACCGAGGACGACGTCCTGATCCCGGTCGCGGGCATCCTCGACATCCTCGACAACTACGCGTTCATCCGGACCTCCGGCTACCTGCCCGGCCCGAACGACGTGTACGTCTCCCTCGCCCAGGTCCGCAAGAACGGCCTGCGCAAGGGCGACCACCTCACCGGTGCGGTGCGCCAGCCGAAGGACGGCGAGCGGCGCGAGAAGTTCAACGCGCTGGTCCGCCTCGACTCCGTCAACGGCATGGCGCCCGAACACGGCCGCGGCCGCCCGGAGTTCAACAAGCTCACCCCGCTGTACCCGCAGGACCGCCTCCGTCTGGAGACCGACCCCGGTGTCCTCACCACGCGGATCATCGACCTCGTGTCGCCGATCGGCAAGGGACAGCGCGGTCTGATCGTGGCCCCGCCGAAGACCGGCAAGACCATGATCATGCAGGCGGTCGCCAACGCGATCACGCACAACAACCCCGAGTGCCACCTGATGGTCGTCCTCGTCGACGAGCGTCCGGAAGAGGTCACCGACATGCAGCGGTCGGTGAAGGGCGAGGTCATCTCCTCGACCTTCGACCGCCCGGCCGAGGACCACACCACGGTCGCCGAGCTCGCCATCGAGCGCGCCAAGCGCCTGGTGGAGCTGGGCCACGACGTCGTCGTGCTGCTCGACTCGATCACGCGTCTGGGCCGTGCGTACAACCTCGCCGCCCCGGCCTCCGGCCGCATCCTGTCCGGTGGTGTCGACTCGACGGCGCTGTACCCGCCGAAGCGCTTCTTCGGTGCGGCCCGCAACATCGAGGACGGCGGTTCGCTGACCATCCTCGCCACCGCCCTGGTGGACACCGGGTCCCGCATGGACGAGGTGATCTTCGAGGAGTTCAAGGGCACCGGCAACATGGAGCTCAAGCTCGACCGGAAGCTCGCCGACAAGCGCATCTTCCCCGCGGTGGACGTCGACGCGTCCGGCACCCGCAAGGAGGAGATCCTGCTCGGCAGCGACGAGCTGGCCATCACCTGGAAGCTCCGCCGGGTGCTGCACGCACTCGACTCGCAGCAGGCGATCGAGCTGCTTCTCGACAAGATGAAGAAGACGCAGTCGAACGGCGAGTTCCTGCTGCAGATCCAGAAGACGTCGCCGACGCCGGGCAACGGCGACTGACGTTCGTCCTGCCTGTCCCCTCACAAGGGCCGCTCCCCGGACATCCGGGGAGCGGCCCTTGTGGTCCGGGGCGTGGTTCCGGACGCGGCTTCGGACATGGTTCCGGACGTGGTTCCGGTACGGCCGGAGGGGTACCCGGGCGGACGGGAGCTGTGAGGCCTATGTCTGCCGAGAGCACACGCCGGACTGACCGTCCCCCGGCCGGGGACGGCCGTCGGGGGTGGCGGCGGGGCATGAAGGCCGTGGCCTGGACCGCGGCCGTTCTCGTCGTCCTCGGCGGTGCCGGCCTCGGGTACGTGTACCTCACGTTCAACGGCAATATCAGGAGCGTCGACATCGACCGGCTACTCGGCTCCGACCGGCCCGGGAAGGCCGACGACGGCTCCGAGAACATCCTCGTGCTCGGCTCCGACACCCGCTCCGGCGGCAACAAGGAACTCGGCGGCGGTACCGACGACGGCACGGCACGCTCCGACACCGCGATGATCGTGCACGTCCACGAGGGACGGGACGAGGCCTCCGTGGTGTCCGTCCCGCGTGACACCCTCGTCGACCGCCCCCGGTGCACCGGCACCGGGGGCGGCACCCGCCCCGCCGCGAACGGCGTGATGTTCAACTCCGCGTACACCACGGGCGGGGCCGCCTGCGCCGTGAAGACCGTCGAGTCGATGACCGGCCTGCGCATGGACCACTACCTGGAGGTCGACTTCAGCGGCTTCCGGGAGCTCGTCGACGAGCTGGGCGGCGTCGAGATCACCACCACCGAGGACATCGACGACCCCGACAGCCACCTGAAGCTCGCCGCCGGAACCCATCGGCTCGACGGCGCGCAGGCCCTCGGCCTGGTCCGTACCCGGCACAGCATCGGCGACGGCTCCGACCTCGGCCGCATCCGGCTCCAGCAGGCCTTCGTCAGGGCCCTGGTCCAGCAGGTGGGCGACATCGGCCTCCTCACCGACCCCAAGAAGCTCTACGACATCACCGACACGGCCACCAGGGCCCTCACCACCGACTCCGGCCTGGGCTCGGTGAACTCCCTGATGGCCTTCGCGGGCGGCCTGAGGGGCATCGACCCCGCCGGCCTGCACATGGTGACCATGCCGGTGCGGTACGACCCCGCCGACCCCAACCGCGTCGTTCCCGAGACGGAGAAGGCGCGGCTGGTCTGGGACGCCCTGAGGAACGACGAGCCGATCCCGGGGGCGGTCACGGACCGCACGGCCACCAGCGAGCCAAGGACGTCGTCAGCGCCCCGTGAGCGCCCTCCCGAGGGCCGCTCCCCGGCCGCTTCCCCGTAAACCCCCGCCGCACCTTCGGAGGGCCGCCGTCACCGCCCCGGGAACAAATGACGGCGGCCCCCGGTTTTGGGGGATGGCGCCAGTCCTGGCAGACTGGTACGTCGGCTCCGGTTCACGCTCCCGCATCCCGCGGCTGCGACCCGGCGCCCTCCCGAACCTAGGAGACACCTTGAAGCGCGACATCCACCCCGCGTACACCGAGACGCAGGTCAGCTGCACCTGCGGCGCGTCGTTCACCACCCGCAGCACCATCGAGTCCGGCACCGTCCGGGCCGAGGTCTGCTCCGAGTGTCACCCGTTCTACACGGGCAAGCAGAAGATCCTCGACACCGGTGGCCGTGTGGCCCGCTTCGAGGCCCGCTTCGGCAAGGCCTCCGGCTCCAAGAAGTAGCGAGCCCCCTTTCGCCGGTCCACGGCCGCGACCCCTCTCCCCGCGCAGGTGAGAGGGGCGCGCGCCGGGACCGGCGTTTTTGGTCGCACGCCTTCCCCTTTCCCACGCAGGAGCAGGAGCCCAAGATGTTCGAGGCCGTCGAGGAACTCGTCACCGAGCACGCCGACCTGGAGACGAAGCTCGCCGACCCGTCGGTCCACGCCGACCAGGCCAACGCGCGCAGGCTGAACAAGCGGTACGCGGAACTCACCCCGATCGTCACCACGTACCGCTCCTTCAAGCAGACGGGTGACGACATCGAGGCCGCGCGTGAACTCGCCGTGGACGACCCGGACTTCGCCGCTGAGCTCAAGGACCTGGAGAAGCAGCGCAAGGTGCTCACCGACAAGCTCCGCCTGCTGCTGGTCCCGCGCGACCCCAATGACGACAAGGACGTCATCCTCGAGGTCAAGGCGGGCGCGGGCGGCGACGAGTCCGCCCTGTTCGCCGGCGACCTGCTGCGCATGTACCTGCGGTACGCCGAGCGCGTGGGCTGGAAGACCGAGATCATCGACGCCACCGAGTCCGAGCTGGGCGGCTACAAGGACGTCCAGGTCGCCGTGAAGACCAAGGGCGGCCAGGGCGCCACCGAGCCCGGCCAGGGCGTATGGGCCCGGCTGAAGTACGAGGGCGGGGTGCACCGCGTGCAGCGGGTGCCGGCCACCGAGTCGCAGGGCCGTATCCACACCTCCGCGGCGGGTGTCCTGGTGACGCCCGAGGCGGAGGAGGTCGACGTCGAGATCAACCCGAACGACCTGCGGATCGACGTCTACCGCTCCTCCGGACCCGGCGGGCAGTCCGTCAACACCACCGACTCCGCCGTGCGCATCACGCACCTCCCGACCGGAGTCGTCGCCTCCTGCCAGAACGAGAAGAGCCAGCTGCAGAACAAGGAGCAGGCGCTGCGTATCCTGCGCTCCAGGCTGCTCGCGGCGGCGCAGGAAGAGGCGGAGAAGGAGGCCGCGGACGTCCGGCGTAGCCAGGTCCGCACCGTCGACCGCTCCGAGAAGATCCGTACCTACAACTTCCCGGAGAACCGCATCTCGGACCACCGGGTCGGGTTCAAGGCATACAACCTGGACCAGGTCCTGGACGGCGACCTGAACGCGATGATCCAGGCCTGTGTCGACGCGGACTCGGCTGCCAAACTCGCCGCAGCATGACCCCGGCCCAGGCCCGCAGGGCCTGAGTACCGGACCCGAACACCGGGCCGCCGCACCGGCCGTACGAGAACTTCCGGAGGATGAGCGTGCAGCAACATAGTGGGGGGCGACCCCCGAGCCCCCGCAGCGTGCTGCTCGCGGAGGTGGCCCAGGCCACCCAGCGGCTCGCCGACGCCGGTGTGCCCTCGCCGCGCACCGACGCGGAGGAACTCGCCGCGTTCGTGCACGGTGTCAAGCGCGGCGCACTGCACACGGTGCGGGACGCCGACTTCGACGCCCGCTACTGGGAGGTCGTCGCCCGCCGCGAGGCACGCGAACCGCTCCAGCACATCACCGGGCACGCCTACTTCCGCTACCTCGAACTCCAGGTGGGGCCCGGGGTGTTCGTGCCACGCCCGGAGACCGAGTCGGTCGTCGGCTGGGCCATAGACGCGGTACGGGCCATGGACGTCGTCGAGCCGTGCGTCGTCGACCTGTGCACCGGCTCGGGCGCCATCGCGCTCGCCCTCGCGCAGGAGGTGCCGCGCTCGCGCGTGTACGCCGTGGAGCTGTCCGAGGACGCCCTCGTGTGGACCCGCAAGAACATGGAGGGGTCACGCGTCGAGCTGCGCCAGGGCGACGCCCTGACGGCTTTCCCGGACCTCGACGGCCAGGTCGACCTGGTGATCTCCAACCCGCCGTACATCCCGCTCACCGAATGGGAGTACGTCGCCCCCGAGGCGCGCGACCACGACCCCGAGCTGGCCCTGTTCTCCGGCGAGGACGGCCTCCAGCTCATCCGGGGCCTGGAACGCACCGCGCACCGCCTGCTGCGCCCCGGCGGTGTGGTCGTCGTCGAGCACGCCGACACCCAGGGCGGCCAGGTGCCGTGGATCTTCGCCGAGGACCGCGGCTGGACCGACGCCGCCGACCACCCCGACCTGAACAACCGGCCCCGGTTCGCCACCGCCCGCAAGGCGGTGCCGTGAGCGTCCGGCAGACTTCGACCACCCCAGCCGCATGTGCACGAGGAGGCCCGCCAGATGGCTCGGCGATACGACACCAACGACGCGACCGATCGCGTGACCGGTCTGCGTGAAGCCGCGTCCGCCGTCCGCCGTGGCGAGCTCGTGGTGCTGCCGACGGACACCGTCTACGGCATCGGCGCCGACGCGTTCACCGGCGAAGCCGTCGCCGACCTCCTGGAGGCCAAGGGGCGCGGCCGCAGCATGCCCACTCCCGTGCTCATCGGCTCCCCGAACACCCTGCACGGCCTCGTCACGGACTTCTCCGAGCAGGCCTGGGAACTGGTCGACGCGTTCTGGCCGGGTGCGCTGACCCTGGTCGCTCGGCACCAGCCGTCCCTCCAGTGGGACCTCGGCGACACTCGCGGCACGGTCGCCGTACGGATGCCGCTGCACCCGGTCGCCATCGAGCTGCTCACCGAGGTCGGCCCGATGGCCGTCTCCTCGGCCAACCTGACGGGCCACCCCGCGCCGGAGAACTGCGACGCGGCACAGGAGATGCTCGGCGACTCCGTCTCCGTCTACCTCGACGGCGGCCCCACCCCGGGCATCGTCCCCTCGTCGATCGTCGACGTCACGCGCCCCGTGCCCGTGCTGCTGCGCGAAGGCGCCCTCTCGCCGGAGGAGCTGCGCAAAGTGGTACCCGACCTCGAGGTGGCGAATTGACGGCCCCCGAGTCGGGGCGTGGCATAGGCAACGGGGAACGCAGCGCGGAAGAGACGACCACCTTCGGATTTCCGCGCGACACCTTCCGCATCCTCCACGTCAGCACCGGAAACGTCTGCCGCTCGCCCATCACCGAGCGGCTGACCCGGCATTTCGTGAGCCAGCGGCTGGGCATCCTGGGCGGCGGGCTGATCGTGGAGAGCGCGGGCACCTGGGGTCACGAGGGCGCGCCGATGGAGTCCCACGCGGAGACGGTACTGGCCGACTTCGGCGCGGACACCTCCGGCTTCGTCGGCCGTGAACTGCTGGACGAGCACGTGATCCGCGCCGACCTGGTGCTGACCGCGACCCGCGACCACCGCGCCCAGGTCATCTCCATGGGCCACTCGGCGGGCCTGCGCACCTTCACGCTGAAGGAGTTCACCCGCCTGGTGAACGCGATCGACCCGGCGACCCTGCCCCCGCTGGACGAGGGCCTGGTCATGCGCGCCCGTGCACTGGTCCGTGCCGCCGCCGCACTGCGCGGGTGGCTGCTGGCCCCGACCGCCGAGGCGGACGAGGTCTACGACCCGTACGGGGCGCCCCTGCCGTTCTTCCGCTCCATCGGCGACGAGATACATCAGGCCCTGGACCCGGTCGTCACCGCCCTCACGGGCGTCCCCACCCGCGCCTGACCGCTCCGCGGGCCCTGTCCGGCGGAGCGAGTCGGGGTGGCCGACGGTATCCGTCCAGCGGGGGATGAGCAGCGGGGGACGAGCGGGGTCCGGTGCGTTCAGCCGCATGGTGGAGGAGGGCGGCGTGCCGGCCCCGCGCTTTGGCCTGATCCTGCCGGACAGGCTCTCAGGCCCGGGCAGGCTCTCAGGCTCTCAGGCCCTCAGGCTCTCAGGCCCGGGCAGGCCCTCAGGCCCGGGCAGGCTCTCAGGCCCGTCCGGCCGTCGGTGTGGGCCCTCCGGCCGTCCGGCCCGGCTCCGGCCGGCCGGCGTGCCCCGTACGAGCCGTCAGGGGCGTCCTGGGCGTGAGTGCGGGTCGTGAAGTCGCTGTCCCCCGGGTGGCCTCCGGGGCTGCCCGGGAGGGTGTGGCAGCCGAGCGGGGTGGGGGCGGCGGGCCTACATTGGTCGTACGTCAGAGCCGACGTCCGGGAGCCCACCATGACGGTCACCCACGCCCTCGAGGGCGAGTCCGGAGTTCTGCGCCGGCAGGACCCCGAACTCGCCGAGATCCTGCACGCCGAGCGCGAGCGGCAGGCGACCACACTCCAGCTGATCGCCGCCGAGAACTTCACCTCATCCGCCGTACTGGCCGCCCTCGGCTCACCGCTCGCCAACAAGTACGCCGAGGGATACCCGGGCGCCCGGCATCACGGTGGCTGCGAGATCGTCGACGTCGCCGAACGCCTCGCCGTCGAGCGGGCCAAGGCACTCTTCGGCGCCGACCACGCCAACGTCCAGACACACTCCGGATCGTCGGCCGTGCTGGCCGCCTACGCCGCCCTGCTGCGCCCCGGGGACACCGTCCTCGCCCTCGGCCTGGCCCACGGCGGCCATCTCACCCACGGCTCGCCCGCGAACTTCTCCGGCCGCTGGTTCGACTTCGTCGGCTACGGCGTGGACGCCGAGACCGGCCTGATCGACCACGCACAGGTCCGTACCCTCGCCCGTACCCACCACCCCAAGGCGATCGTCTGCGGCTCCATCGCCTACCCCCGCCACATCGACCACGCCTTCTTCCGCGAGGTCGCCGACGAGGTGGGCGCCTACCTCATCGCGGACGCCGCGCACCCCATCGGCCTCGTCGCCGGGGGAGCCGCCCCCAGCCCGGTCCCGTACGCGGACATCGTCTGCGCGACCACGCACAAGGTGCTGCGCGGGCCGCGCGGCGGCATGCTCCTGTGCGGTGCGGAGCTGGCCGGACGGGTCGACCGCGCGGTCTTCCCCTTCACCCAGGGCGGGGCCCAGATGCACACCATCGCGGCCAAGGCGGTCGCGTTCGGGGAGGCGGCGACCCCGGCCTTCGCCGCGTACGCCCACCAGGTGGTCGCCAATGCGCGGGCCCTCGCCGAGGGCCTGGCAGGCGAGGGACTGGTCGTCACCACCGGCGGCACGGACACCCACCTGATCACCGCCGACCCGGCTCCGCTCGGCGTCGACGGGCGTGACGCCCGCGGCCGGCTCGCGGCGGCCGGCCTGGTCCTGGACTGCTGCGCCCTGCCGCACGCCGACGCCCGCGGACTGCGCCTGGGCACCGCGGCGGTGACCACACAGGGTATGAGGGAGCCGGAGATGACACTGATCGCCGGGCTGCTGGCGAGCGTCCTGCGGGGCGGCACCGATCCGGCACGGGCCCGCGCGGACGTCCGCGAACTGACCGCGGGCTTCCCGCCCTATCCGTATCCCGGCTGAGAATCCCTTGCCGAGACCGGTAGAGATCGGTAGAGACCGGGTCAGGACGTCCCGGGCCGTTCGCGGTTTCGTACCGTACCGGTGCCGATGCGGGGCAGGCGCACCGTGTGCCCGGGCCTTCGCACAGCCACACGTGCAACCATCTTCGCTACCCGGAAGTCCTCACCCGTATGCGTCCCTCGCTAGGGTGTGGAGCTGTGATGGCCAGCGAGATCTGTGGGGAAGCCCGTGCGTGAATACCTGCTGACGCTCTGCATCACGGCCGCGGTGACGTACCTGCTGACCGGGCCGGTACGGAAATTCGCGATCGTGGCGGGGGCGATGCCGGAGATCCGGGCACGTGACGTGCACCGGGAACCCACTCCGCGACTCGGCGGGATCGCCATGTTCTTCGGACTGTGCGCGGGACTGCTGGTCGCCGACAACCTCACCAACCTCAGCCACCTCTTCGACGAGTCCAACGAGCCGCGGGCGCTGCTCTCCGGGGCGGCGCTGATCTGGCTGATCGGTGTGCTGGACGACAAGTTCGAGATCGACGCCCTGATCAAACTGGGTGGGCAGATGATCGCCGCCGGTGTGATGGTCATGCAGGGTCTGACGATCCTGTGGCTGCCCGTCCCGGGCGTCGGCTCGGTCGCGCTCACCCAGTGGCAGGGCACCCTGCTCACCGTCGCCCTGGTCGTCATCACCATCAACGCGGTCAACTTCGTCGACGGCCTGGACGGTCTCGCGGCCGGCATGGTGTGCATCGCGGGGGCGGCGTTCTTCCTGTACGCGTACCGCATCTGGTACTCGTACGGCATCGAGGCGGCCGCCCCGGCGACGCTGTTCTCGGCGATCCTGATGGGCATGTGCCTGGGCTTCCTGCCGCACAACATCCATCCCGCGCGGATCTTCATGGGCGACTCCGGCTCCATGCTGATCGGTCTGGTCCTCGCCGCCGGTGCGATCTCCATCACAGGCCAGGTCGACCCGGACGCGCTGAACCTGTACGCGGGCGGGGAGAAGGAGGCCGTGCACCAGACGGTGCCGGTCTACATCCCGCTGCTGCTGCCGCTGACGATCATCGCGGTGCCGGCCGCCGACCTGATCCTGGCCATTGTGCGGCGCACCTGGCGCGGCCAGTCGCCGTTCGCCGCGGACCGGGGCCATCTGCACCACCGCCTGCTGGAGATCGGCCACTCGCACAGCAGGGCGGTGCTGATCATGTACTTCTGGTCGGCGCTGATCGGCTTCGGAGCGCTCGCCTACTCGGTCAACTCGGCGTCCATGTGGATCGTGCTGAGCGTGGTCATCCTGAGCGCCCTCGGTCTGCTGCTGCTCCTGCTGCCCCGGTTCACCCCGCGCGCCCCGATGTGGGCGCAGCACATCGTGCCGCCGCGCTACCGGCGTCGCCGGGCCGCCGCACAGCCCTCCCAGGCCGTCACCGAGGCAGCCACGGGCACGGCCGCCGAGCCCGAGACGGACGAGCACGCCGCAGCCGACCACCGCACCCCGGTGACCGCCGGGGTCTCCGGGGTCAATGGCGCGACCGCCCTGGGCCACCGCGCACGTATGGGCGACCGGGGAAGGCCGGCGGCTTCCACCGAGGGCACGGCCACGTCACGGTCAAGGTAAGAATCCGACTAGAGCATTGCCAAGTCGTGGGGCCCCGATGGGGCCCCCTTGGTGGAGTGAAGCACCCCAATACCAGACAAGTCGACCCCTTGCACTCTCCGGGGCGCAGGCTCACTCTCATGTGTGACTTCATGCGGAGTCTTTAGGTAAAGACTGCATCAAATAGTTTGTGATATCGTTCACGAGTCTCGCCGGAGAGCGCCGAAGGACCGCAGTGCGACGGTTCGTCGGTGGGGGGAAACACACTCCATCCGGGGGACTACGCTCGTCCCTGACGACCATCCTTTGCCCCCTGTTCCAAACATGCGGAGTTCCGTCATGCCGTCCAACGACGTCCGGATCCTGATTCAGGCCGCCGTACCCACCGCTGCCGTCGGTGCGGTCGCGGTCGCGGTCGGTGCTGCCGTCGAAGGCGGCCAGGGGGCGATCGGAGCGGTCGTCGGGGCACTGCTCGTGATCCTGCTCATGGGTACGGGCCTGTACGTCCTTCATTGGATCGCCAGGTCGGTGCCGCATCTGTTCCAGGCGATGGGGCTGATGATGTACATGACGCAGATCCTGCTGATCTTCGTCTTCATCGCGCTCTTCAAGGACACGACGCTCTTCCATCCGAAGGTCTTCGCCCTCTCGCTGCTCGCCTCCACCCTCACCTGGGTCGCCGCGCAAGCACGCGCCACGATGAAGGCCAAGACCTTCTACGTGGACCCCGATCCGGCGACGCCGACCGGGAACGCGACCGACGAGAAGGAAACGACGAGGCGCCCGTCGTGAGGCGTAGGGCCGGGATAAGGGCGCATGGCAGACCCTGCTATCGTCCGGTGCCAACTGCGGCATCGCGGGCGCGGGCATCCACGCTGACGCCTGTCACATCGCGAGGCGAGATGCCCCATCGCCGCACTCCCATCCGTAACACCAGTCCCGTGCCGAACCGCGGCCCCGTGCCGCGCCGACACCACGAGGTTGCCGAATCCATGCGCCACGCTGAAGGAGCCCGCGGTGAGTGCTGACCCGACACAGGTGCTCGCCTTCGAGACCGACTGCCACATTTTCGACGGTTGTGGCTTCCCGTCTCCCGGGCTGCACTCGTTCCTGTTCGAGCCCATCTGGGGCGACGGCGACAGCAGCGTGTACTTCAACAAAACGATGCTGCTGGCGCTCCTCGGCTCGATCATCATCATCGGCTTCTTCTGGGCGGCGTTCCGCCGTCCCCAGGTCGTCCCCGGCAAGCTCCAGATGGTCGCCGAGACGGGCTACGACTTCGTCCGCCGGGGCGTCGTCTACGAGACGATGGGCAAGCGCGAGGGCGAGAAGTACGTCCCGTTCGTCGTCGCGCTGTTCTTCTTCGTCTGGATGATGAACCTCTGGTCGATCATCCCGCTCGCCCAGCTCCCGGTGACGTCGATCTTCGCCTACCCGCTGGGGCTCGCGCTGCTCGTCTACGTCATGTGGGTCTCGCTGACCTTCAAGCGGCACGGCTTCGTCGGCGCCCTGAAGAACTTCACCGGCTACGACAAGTCGCTCGGTGCGGCGTTGCCGGTCGTCATGCTGATCGAGGCCTTCTCGAACCTGCTCGTGCGGCCGTTCACCCACGCTGTGCGACTCTTCGCGAACATGTTCGCGGGTCACATCCTGCTGGTGCTGTTCACCATCGCCAGCTGGTACCTGCTGAACGGCATCGGGATCGCCTACGCCGGCGTCTCGTTCGTGATGGTCCTGGTGATGACCGTCTTCGAGCTCTTCATCCAGGCCCTGCAGGCGTATGTCTTCGTCCTGCTGACCGTTACCTACCTCCAGGGCGCGCTCGCCGAGCAGCACTGAGCGTCCCGCACCCCCCATTCGACCGGTGGCCCACCCCCACCGGCCCGTGAAGAAAAGGAAGAACCGGAATGTCCTACACCCTGGCCGCCGTCACCGGCTCCATCGCGTCCGTCGGCTACGGCATCGCCGCGTTCGGCCCCGGCATCGGCGTCGGCATGATCTTCGCCAAGGGCACCGAGGCCCTCGCCCGTCAGCCCGAGGCCGCCGGCCTGATCCGCGCCAACCAGATCCTCGGTTTCGCCTTCTGTGAGGCGCTCGCCCTGATCGGTCTGGTCATGCCCTTCGTCTACGGCCCGTAAGCAACCGACCCGCGACCGGCTCACCAGACGAAAGGCACTCTGATATGAGCCCACTGCTTCATATCGCGGCCGAGGAGCTGCAGAACCCCCTCGTCCCGCCGATCCCCGAGCTCGTCATCGGCCTGCTCGCCTTCGTCATCGTCTTCGGCATCCTCGCCAAGAAGCTCCTCCCGAACATCAACAAGGTTCTGGAAGAGCGCCGCGAGTCCATCGAAGGCGGTATCGAGAAGGCCGAGGCCGCTCAGACCGAGGCATCGAGCGTCCTTGAGCAGTACAAGGCTCAGCTCGCCGAGGCCCGGCACGAGGCCGCGCGTCTGCGCCAGGAGGCGCAGGAGCAGGGCGCCACGCTCATCGCCGAGATGCGCGCGGAAGGCCAGCGGCAGCGCGAGGACATCATCGCCGCAGGTCACGCACAGATCGAGGCGGACCGCAAGGCCGCCGCGTCCGTGCTGCGCCAGGACGTGGGCAAGATCGCCACCGACCTGGCCGGCAAGCTCGTCGGCGAGTCCCTCGAGGACCACGCCCGGCAGAGCCGTGTGATCGACCGCTTCCTCGACGACCTCGACCAGAAGGCCGAGGCCGCACGATGAACGGAGCGAGCCGCGAGGCCCTGGCAGCAGCACGTGAGCGTCTCGACGCGCTGACGGACTCCACGTCCGTGGACGCCGGCTCGCTCGCCGAAGAGCTGGCCGCCGTCACCGCGCTGCTCCACCGCGAGGTGTCGCTGCGCCGGGTCCTCACCGACCCGGCGCAGCCCGGTGAGAACAAGGCGGACCTGGCCCAGCGCCTGCTCGGCACCCAGCTCAGCGGCAACGCCGCCGACCTGGTCGCCGGCATGGTGCGCTCCCGCTGGTCGCAGCCCCGCGACCTGGTGGACGCACTCGAGGAGCTGGCCGACCTCGCCGACCTCACCGCCGCGCAGAAGGCGGGCGCACTCGACACCGTCGAGGACGAGCTGTTCCGGTTCGGCCGGATCGTCTCCGCGAACAACGACCTGCGCGCCGCGCTGACCGACCGCAAGGCCACCGCCCCGGCCAAGAGCGAGCTGCTGCACAGCCTGCTCGGACGCAGGGCGAACGCGACCACCGAGCGTCTGGTGACGCGTCTGGTCAACGCGCCCCGCGGACGTAGCCTGGAAGCGGGACTCGAGTCCCTGTCCAAGCTCGCCGCCGAGCGCCGCAACCGCATGGTGGCCGTCGTCACCTCCGCGGTGCCGCTGAGCGACACGCAGAAGCAGCGCCTCGGCGCCGCCCTCGCGAAGCTCTACGGCCGCCCCATGCACCTCAACCTCGACGTCGACCCCTCGGTCGTCGGCGGGATGCGGGTGCAGGTCGGCGACGAGCTCATCAACGGTTCCCTCGCGGACCGGCTGGAGGACGCGAGCCGCCGCCTGGCGAGCTAGCCCTCACGCGGCAGTCGCGAACGACGCGACGGACGCGGCAACTGAACACGTAGCACGTACCTACGGCCCTGGTTGGGCCGTGCAGAGGATTCACCTCTTTCCGGGGGGAGTCCACATCCCCCCAAAGTGAAACTTCGGGCCCAACAAGGAGAGCAGGGAACTCAGATGGCGGAGCTCACGATCCGGCCGGAGGAGATCCGGGACGCGCTGGAGAACTTCGTCCAGTCGTACAAGCCGGACGCGGCCTCGCGCGAGGAAGTCGGCACGGTCACCGTCGCCGGCGACGGTATCGCCAAGATCGAGGGACTTCCCTCGGCCATGGCCAACGAGCTGCTGAAGTTCGAGGACGGCACCCTCGGCCTCGCCCTCAACCTCGAGGAGCGCGAGATCGGTGCCGTCGTCCTCGGTGAGTTCAGCGGCATCGAGGAGGGCCAGCCGGTCTCCCGCACCGGTGAGGTCCTGTCCGTCGCCGTGGGCGAGGGCTACCTCGGCCGCGTGGTCGACCCGCTCGGCAACCCGATCGACGGCCTCGGCGAGATCGAGACCGAGGGCCGCCGCGCCCTCGAACTGCAGGCCCCCACGGTCATGGACCGCAAGTCGGTGCACGAGCCGATGGAGACGGGCTACAAGGCCGTCGACGCCATGACCCCGGTCGGCCGCGGCCAGCGTCAGCTGGTCATCGGCGACCGCGGCACCGGCAAGACCGCGCTGGCCGTGGACACGATCATCAACCAGCGTGACAACTGGCGCACGGGCGACGTGAACAAGCAGGTCCGCTGCATCTACGTCGCCATCGGCCAGAAGGGCTCCACCATCGCGTCGGTCCGCCGCGCGCTGGAGGAGAACGGTGCCCTGGAGTACACGACCATCGTCGCCTCCCCGGCGTCCGACCCGGCCGGCTTCAAGTACCTGGCGCCGTACACCGGTTCGGCCATCGGCCAGCAGTGGATGTACGACGGCAAGCACGTCCTGATCATCTTCGACGACCTGTCGAAGCAGGCCGACGCCTACCGCGCCGTCTCCCTGCTGCTGCGCCGCCCGCCGGGCCGCGAGGCCTACCCGGGCGACGTCTTCTACCTGCACTCCCGTCTGCTGGAGCGTTGCGCCAAGCTCTCCGACGAGATGGGTGCCGGCTCGATGACCGGTCTGCCGATCGTCGAGACCAAGGCGAACGACGTGTCGGCGTTCATCCCGACCAACGTCATCTCCATCACCGACGGCCAGTGCTTCCTGGAGTCCGACCTGTTCAACGCCGGTCAGCGTCCGGCCCTGAACGTCGGTATCTCGGTCTCCCGCGTGGGTGGTTCCGCCCAGCACAAGGCGATGCGCCAGGTCTCCGGCCGACTGCGCCTGGAACTCGCCCAGTACCGTGAGCTGGAGGCGTTCGCCGCCTTCGGTTCCGACCTGGACGCCGCCTCGAAGGCCCAGCTGGAGCGCGGTCAGCGCCTGGTCGAGCTGCTGAAGCAGGACCAGTACCAGCCGATGGCCACCGAGGACCAGGTCGTCTCCGTCTGGGCCGGCACCACCGGCAAGATGGACGACGTGCCGGTCGCCGACATCCGCCGCTTCGAGAAGGAGCTGCACGAGTACCTGCACCGCAGCGAGCAGGGCCTCATGACCTCCATCCGCGAGGGCGCCAAGATGTCGGACGACACCATCCAGGCCGTGGGCGACGCGGTCGCGGCCTTCAAGAAGCAGTTCGAGACGGGCGACGGCAAGCTGCTCGGCGAGGACGCTCCGGCCGCTGCCGCCAAGTGACGTTCAAGGAAGGGACCTGACTCATGGGAGCCCAGCTCCGGGTCTACAAGCGTCGCATCCGATCCGTCACCGCGACCAAGAAGATCACCAAGGCGATGGAGATGATCGCCGCCTCGCGCGTCGTCAAGGCGCAGCGCAAGGTGCGGTCCTCCACGCCGTACGCCGACGAACTGACCCGTGCGGTCACGGCGGTCGGCACCGGTTCGGACGCCAAGCATCCGCTGACGACGGAGGCGGAGAACCCGACGCGTGTCGCGGTCCTGCTCCTCACGAGCGACCGCGGCCTCGCCGGCGCCTTCAACGCCAACGCGATCAAGGCGGCGGAGCAGCTGACCGAGCGTCTCGAGCGTGAGGGCAAGGAGGTCGACACGTACATCGTCGGCCGCCGTGGTCTGGCGCACTACAACTTCCGCGAGCGCACGGTCGCGGAGTCGTTCACCGGTTTCACCGACGAGCCCTCGTACGCGGACGCCAAGAAGGTCGCGGCGCCGCTGATCGAGACCATCGAGAAGGAGACGGCGGACGGGGGTGTGGACGAACTCCACATCGTCTACACCGAGTTCGTCTCGATGATGACGCAGGCCGCGGTCGGTTCCCGGATGCTTCCGCTCCGTCTCGAAGAGGTCGTGGAGGAGACGTCCGCCAAGGACGAGATCCTTCCGCTGTACGACTTCGAGCCCTCGGCGGAGGACGTCCTCGACGCCCTCCTGCCGCGCTACGTGGAGAGCCGCATCTACAACGCGCTGCTCCAGTCGGCCGCTTCGAAGCACGCCGCCACACGGCGCGCGATGAAGTCGGCCACCGACAACGCGGGTGAGCTGATCGACACGCTCTCCCGTCTTGCCAACGCGGCCCGCCAGGCCGAAATCACCCAGGAAATCAGCGAGATCGTCGGTGGCGCAGGCGCTCTGGCCGACGCAAACGCGGGGAGTGACAATTAATGACCACCACTGTTGAGACCGCGACGGCCACGGGCCGTGTCGCCCGGGTCATCGGCCCGGTCGTCGACGTGGAGTTCCCCGTCGACACGATGCCGGAGATCTACAACGCCCTGCACGTCGAGGTCGCCGACCCGGCGAACGCGGGCGAGCTCAAGACGCTGACGCTCGAGGTGGCCCAGCACCTGGGCGGCGGCCTGGTCCGCACCATCTCCATGCAGCCCACCGACGGTCTGGTCCGCCAGGCCGCGGTGACCGACACGGGCTCGGCCATCTCCGTCCCCGTCGGCGACTTCACCAAGGGCAAGGTGTTCAACACCCTCGGTGAGGTGCTGAACAGCGACGAGTCCTACACGGGCGAGCGCTGGCCGATCCACCGCAAGGCGCCGAACTTCGACGAGCTCGAGTCGAAGACCGAGATGTTCGAGACCGGCGTCAAGGTCATCGACCTGCTCACCCCGTACGTCAAGGGTGGCAAGATCGGCTTGTTCGGCGGTGCCGGTGTCGGCAAGACGGTGCTCATCCAGGAGATGATCTACCGCGTCGCCAACAACCACGACGGTGTGTCCGTGTTCGCCGGCGTCGGTGAGCGCACCCGTGAGGGCAACGACCTCATCGACGAGATGAGCGAGTCGGGCGTCATCGACAAGACCGCCCTGGTCTTCGGTCAGATGGACGAGCCGCCGGGCACCCGTCTGCGCGTCGCGCTGGCCGGCCTCACCATGGCCGAGTACTTCCGTGACGTCCAGAAGCAGGACGTGCTGTTCTTCATCGACAACATCTTCCGCTTCACGCAGGCCGGTTCCGAGGTCTCGACCCTGCTCGGCCGTATGCCCTCCGCGGTGGGCTACCAGCCGAACCTGGCCGACGAGATGGGTCTCCTCCAGGAGCGCATCACCTCGACCCGCGGTCACTCGATCACCTCGATGCAGGCGATCTACGTTCCCGCGGACGACCTGACCGACCCGGCGCCGGCCACCACCTTCGCCCACCTCGACGCGACGACGGTGCTCTCCCGTCCGATCTCCGAGAAGGGCATCTACCCGGCCGTGGACCCGCTGGACTCCACGTCCCGCATCCTGGACCCGCGCTACATCGCGCAGGACCACTACGACACGGCCATGCGGGTGAAGAACATCCTGCAGAAGTACAAGGACCTGCAGGACATCATCGCGATCCTCGGTATCGACGAGCTCGGCGAGGAGGACAAGCTCGCCGTCCACCGTGCCCGTCGCGTGGAGCGCTTCCTGTCCCAGAACACCCACGTCGCCAAGCAGTTCACCGGCGTGGACGGTTCGGACGTGTCGCTGGACGAGTCGATCACCGCGTTCAACGCGATCTGCGACGGCGAGTACGACCACTTCCCGGAGCAGGCGTTCTTCCTCTGCGGTGGCATCGAGGACCTCAAGAACAACGCGAAGGAGCTGGGCGTCTCCTGAGCCCGTGCTCGAGTGATCCGAATCGGGGGGCGGGGCACCGTCCCGCCCCCCGATCCACGCCCATTAGACTTGTAACCAACACCCGGCGGACCTGCCGGGTGGTGACCCGAGGAGCCATCTTGGCTGCTGAGCTGCACGTCGCGCTGGTCGCGGCCGACCGAGAGGTCTGGTCCGGCGAGGCCACCCTGGTCGTCGCGCGCACCACGTCCGGCGACATCGGCGTCATGCCCGGTCACCAGCCGCTGCTCGGTGTGCTGGAGTCGGGCCCGGTGACCATCCGTACGAGCGAGGGCGGGACGGTCGTCGCCGCGGTGCACGGCGGTTTCATCTCGTTCGCGGACGACAAGCTGTCGCTGCTGGCGGAGATCGCCGAGCTGTCGGAGGAGATCGACGTCCAGCGCGCGGAGCGGGCGCTCGAGCGCGCGAAGTCGGAGGCCGACGCCTCGGCGGAGCGCCGCGCGGACGTACGCATGCGCGCGGCGACGGCGCGCTGAACGACCGAGGTACCTTCCAGGTCCTCCCAGGACCCGGGGGAGCCGTACGATGACGTCACTCAGCCGCGGCTGGGACCGGAGCGATCCGGACCCGGTCGCGGCTGAGGCAGATCTGGATGATTTTTCCGTTCCGTTACCTAGGAGACGAGGAGGTCGGTGTCGATGGTCCTCGCTCTGACTGTGTGCGGAAGTGTCGTGGCTCTCGTGGTGGTGGGACTCTTCGTCTTCGGTCTGCGCCGCCGCCTCATCCAGCGTTCCGGCGGGACCTTCGACTGCAGCCTGCGCTGGGACGCCCCGGAGCCGGGCGGCTCCGGCGGCAAGGGCTGGGCGTACGGGGTGGCCCGCTACAACGGCGACCGGGTGGAATGGTTCCGCGTCTTCTCCTACGCGCCGCGTCCGCGCCGCGTCCTGGAGCGTTCGGAGATCGAGGTGGCCGGCCGCCGGGTGCCCGAGGGCGAGGAGGAACTGGCGTTGCTGTCGGACGCGGTGATCCTCGCCTGTCTGCACCGGGGCAGGCGGCTGGAGCTCGCGATGAGCGACGACGCGCTGACCGGTTTCCTCGCCTGGCTGGAGGCGGCCCCGCCCGGCCAGCGGGTGAACGTCGCGTAGAGCGACGTTCAGGGCCCCGCTGGGTGGGGGTGCCCCCGGCAGCGGAGCTGTTGGGGGAGGGTGAACGTCGCGTAGCCGGGCGCCGGACACGCGCGTGCTCCCCCGGACGGGGTCCGGGGGAGCACTGTTGCTGCGGGCCGTGGATTACCTCAGGGGGTTACCTCAGGCCGCTGTCGATGGCGGTGGCCAGCTCACCGTTCGCGGTGTCACCGCTGAACTCCCAGAAGAAGGCGCCGCCCAGGCCCTGGTTCTTGGCCCAGCTCATCTTGCCGGCGATGGTGGCGGGGGTGTCGTAGGACCACCAGTTGCCGCCGCAGTGGGCGTAGGCCGTGCCGGCGACGGTGCCGGTGGCCGGGCAGCTGTTCTTGAGGATCTTGTAGTCCTCGATGCCGGCCTCGTAGGTGCCGGGCGCCGGACCGGTGGCCGCGCCGCCGGGGGCGGCCTGGGTGACGCCGGTCCAGCCGCGGCCGTAGAAGCCGATGCCGAGCAGCAGCTTGCTCGCCGGGACGCCCTTCGCCTTCAGCTTGGAGATCGCGGCCGCGGAGTTGAAGCCGTCCTGCGGGATGCCGTTGTACGAGGTCAGCGGCGAGTGGGGGGCCGTGGGGCCGTCCTTGTCGAAGGCGCCGAAGTAGTCGTAGGTCATCACGTTGTACCAGTCGAGGTACTGGGCGGCGCCGCCGTAGTCGGCCGCGTCGATCTTGCCGCCCGAGGAGCCGTCCGCGGTGATCGCGGCGGTGACCAGGTAGTTCTTGCCGAACTCGGCGCGCAGGGCCTGGGAGAGGTTCTTGAACGCCGCCGGACCACTGGTGTCACAGGTGAGGCCGCAGGCGTTCGGGTACTCCCAGTCGATGTCGATGCCGTCGAAGACGTCGGCCCAGCGCGGGTCCTCCACGACGCCCTTGCAGGACTTGGCGAAGGCGGCCGGGTTCTGCGCGGCCTGGCCGAAGCCGCCGGAGTAGGTCCAGCCGCCGAACGAGTACAGCACCTTGATGTGCGGGTACTTCGCCTTCAGCTGGCGCAGCTGGTTGAAGTTGCCGCGCAGCGGTTGGTCCCAGGTGTCGGCGGTGCCGCTGACGGACTGGTCCGCGGTGTAGGCCTTGTCGGTGGCGGCGTAGGCGTCGTCGAGCTTGCACTGGCCGTTGACGACGTTGCCGAACGCGTAGTTGATGTGCGTGATCTTGGCGGCCGAGCCGGACGTCACCAGGTTCTTGACGTGGTAGTTGCGGCCGTAGACGCCCCACTCGGTGAAGTAGCCGAGCTTGACCTTGTCGCCGGTGGGCGGCGGTTCCTCGGTGTTGCCGGTGGTGCGGACCCGCACCGAGCCGCTGACCGGGCCGGTCTGGTCGGCGGTGTCACGGGCCTGCACGCTGTACGAGTAGTCGGTGCCCTTGCGCAGGCCGTTGTCCGTGTACGAGGTGCCGGTCACGGTGGCGACCTTGGCGCCGTCGCGCAGGACGTCGTAGTTCTTGACGCCCTTGTCGTCGGTGGCCGCGGACCAGGACAGCCGTACCGAGGTGTCCGTCACGTTGGAGGCGGAGGGTGTGCCGGGCGCGGAGGGTGCCGCGTCGCCGGGGACGGAGGTGCCGTCGCAGCTGCCGCCGTTGAGCTTGCAGCCGGCGGGGGCGCCGGTGCCGGAGCCGTTGAAGCCGAAGCTGATGGAGGCGCCGGGGGCGAGGGTGCCGTTCCAGGACTTGTTCTTGCCGGTCCAGTGATTGCCCGAGGACGTCACGTCGGCGTCCCAGGCGGAGGTGACGGAGGTACCGGAGGGGAAGTCCCACTCGACGGTCCAGGAGCTGAGGGCGGTGGTGCCGGTGTTCTTCACCGTCCACTTGCCCTCGAAGCCGGTGCCCCAGTCCTGGGTCTTGGCGTAGGTGGCGGTCGCCGAGGTCGCGGCCTGGGCGGGGCTCGCGAGGGCGACGAGAGCGGAGAGGGGGAGGAGCAGGGTGGCGAACCCTGCCACAGCTCTGTGTCTGAAGCGCATACCGCGCCTCCTTTGTGGGGTGACGGATGTCGCCGTGGGCATGACTGAGCCTTCACACTCACGGTGCCGTGAGGATAGAAAGGTCTGGACCACGGGTCAATAGGTCTGGACCACCAAGCCGTTATGACCCATGGACGCCCAACTCCTGAGCCAGCACCGCCGCTTGCACCCGGCTGCGCAGACCCAGCTTCCCCAGCAGACGGCTGACGTGCGTCTTCACCGTGCCCTCCGCCATCTCGAGATGCTCGGCGACATCGGCGTTGGACAGACCCTCGCCGAGACAGGCCAGTACCTCCCGCTCGCGCCGGGTGAGGGAGTCCAGCACCGCCGGATCGGCCGTGGACGCCCGGGCGGGCTTCGCGGCGAACTCCGCGATCAACCGCCGGGTGACGGCAGGGGCGACGATCCCCTCACCGCGAGCCACCGTGCGCACGGCCGAGATGAGGTCCTTCGCCTCCGTGTTCTTCAGCAGGAACCCCGAGGCGCCGGCCCGCAGCGCCCCGAAGACGTACTCGTCGAGATCGAAGGTGGTCAGCACCAGCACGTCGGCGAGCTCCTCCTCGACCACCTGCCGGGTGGCCGACACCCCGTCCAGGCGGGGCATCTGCACATCCATCAGCACCACGTCCGGCCGCAGCTCACGGGCGAGCGCCACCGCCTGCTCACCGTCCGCCGCCTCGCCCGCCACCTCGATGTCGGGCGCGCTGCGCAGGATCAGCACCAGCCCGGCGCGGACGGCGGACTGGTCCTCGGCGACCAGGACGCGGATCATCAGGTGTCTCCTTGCACGACGTCGGTGACGGGGAGGGTGGCGCGCACCACCCACAGCTTGCCCTTCGGACCGCTCTTTGGACCGGCCTCGAACGTGCCGTCCAGCAGGGCGGCCCGCTCCCGCATGCCGACGAGACCGGCCCCCGAACCCGGCGCGCGCGGGGCGTCCCGGCCGTCGTGGGGACTGGTCACCCGGATGTCGAGGGCATCGGCCGGTCGGCGCAGGCACACGGTGACCTCGCCCGGCGCGGCATGCTTCAACGCGTTCGTCAGCGACTCCTGCACGATCCTGTACGCGGCGAGTTCCACCGATGCGGGGACGTCGCTGTACGTGGCGTCGAGGGTGACGTCCAGGCCGTTGGCGCGGGCGCCCTCCACCAGGGCGCCGAGGCCGTCGAGCGTGGGGGTCGCCACCGGTTCCCGGTCGTCCTCCCCGTCGCGCAGGATGCCGATGAGCCGTCGCATTTCGGACAGTCCCTGCACGCTGTTCTCCCGGATCACGCCGAGTGCCTCCTCGGAGGTGCCGGGGTCGTCCAGGGAGAGGGCGGCCGTGGAATGGATGGCGATCGCGGAGAGGTGGTTGGCGACCACGTCGTGCAACTCGCGGGCCATACGGGCACGTTCCGCGGTCACCGCCTGGGTGCGGTCCATCTCCGCGAGCAGCACGGTCTGTTCGGCCCGCAGCCGGGCGGCCTCGGCGGCGTCGCGGTGGTTGCGCACGATGAGGCCGGTCGACGCCGGCGTGAACGTCACGGCGCCGACGACCAGTCCGAACAGCAGCGCCTCCGGCACCCGCCACACGGCGTAGGGAACCAGCGTCGCCGCGATCGTGAACATGCCGGTGATCCACGGCAGACGGCGGGCGGTGGCGGACGTGCCGTACACGACGGCGGCGTACATCAGGTCCGTGTACATCACGATCGTGGCGATGCTGCCCCGGGTCATGACGTCCGCGGCCAGCGCAAGGGTGCCGACGGCCAGGGCGGTCCGCGGGGCGGTGCGGCGCAGCAGTTCGCAGCCGGCGGTCACGGCGAGCGGCACGAGGAGCGGCCCGCGGCCGTCGAAGAGCACGGTCGGGTCGTCGCCCGGCCGGACCCCCAGCCCGAAGCCCCACAGCAGCAGCCCGCCGGCGAGTCCGGCGAGCGCGACCCCCACGTCGAAGAGGGGCGGGCGGGGCAGTCGTACGGCCATGGCACCATCCAACACGGTGCGCACACCCGGCGCCTGATCCCCGCGGACGGTCCTGGACTGCATCTTTCGATGTACCGCGAGTTCATCGGTGGCGACGACGCCCCGGGCCGCCCCGCACGGGAGCCTGGAAGGGGGACCGAGAGGAGAGAACCGTGATCGTCGCCTTGATCGCCGCATGCGAGATCGGCTTCTGGGTGCTGCTGGCCGCCGGACTGGCCTTCCGCTACCTGCTGAGGATGCCGCGCACCGGCCTGGCGCTGCTGCTGTGCGAACCGCTGCTGGAGGTCGTCCTGCTGGTCGCCACCGCACTGGACCTGAAGAACGGTGCCGAGCCGAGCTGGGCGCACGGTCTGGCCGCGCTCTACATCGGCTACACCGTCGGGCACGGCCACCGCACCGTGAAGTGGCTCGACGGCCACGCCGCCCACCGGCTCGGCGGCGCCCCGAAGCCGGCCGGCCCGCCCCGCTACGGCATGGCCCGCGCCCGGCACGAGACCAGGGTGTGGCTGGGCACGCTGGCGGGGGCCGCCGTGGCCACCGTCCTGCTCCAGCTCGCCATTTGGTACGTCGGCGACGCGAGCCGGGTGGGCTCCCTGGAGAGCTGGCGCTTCATCGCCTGGCGCGCCGCCGGCATCCACGGCCTGATCGCCCTGACGTACCGGCTCTGGCCGAAGAAGGCCCCGGCGGGCACGCAGGCGAAAGAGCCCGCCACCGCGAAGGAGAACCTCCGCCGCTGAAAGGGGGCCGGCGTTGACCGGTGGAAGATCTCGGAGACCGTCAACGGCAAGCGCCGGCAGCGGGGACAGCCGACGGTCCGGCCGGTGAGGTCCGAGCGCTTCGGGTATCACCGGCCTCCTCGTTCGTGCGGGCACGAGCGCGAAAAGGTGCGGTGGATATGGGCCCCGACCGTGTCGTTCGACGAGGATGTCCCCGCAGAAGCGGGGGACATCCCATGCGGCGGAACGTGCGGGGCTACGAGTTCTCCGCAATGCCCCCCGCCCGACACCGAGAGGTCGCAAGCCCCCTCGGGGTTTTCCGTTGAGCCGGACTTCCGCAGCACCGCGTAAACCCCGTCGAAGACGAACATCGGCCCCACAACGGGCTTGTGCTCCTTGGCGCAGAGCGTGTCGACCTGCTGGATGGACTCCTTCAGCCAGTCCTCCGCCTTCTCCTGGTCCCACCCCGGTATCCCGGTCCGGGCACAGCCCTTGAGGAACTTCCCCACGTCAACCCTGTCGCTGTACACGGGACAGGCGGGCCCTGGGGTGGTGCAGGGGATCTCCGCGGCCCCGTGGCTGCGGGGCCGGAGGCGGGTGCCTTGCCGAAAACCGTGAGCAGTCGACGGGAAGTGTCACGTAAGCGCTCGGATGAGCGGCATCAGGACGGATGTGGCCGAAGTGCTCACGGTTTTGGGGCGGTGTGTCGTCCCCGGGGCATGGGCGAGTGCCTCGGAAGCGCACATGTCGAGGCCGTCGGCCCGCCGGGCGGTCGCGGCACACCGCCCGCACGAACAGCCGGCCGCCCCCGGCGAGACCCGGTGCACCGTCACTCGATCTCACGCCCGCCGGGCAGCACGACTGTCCCCGACCCGCGAGGCCACCTCCAGATCCCTTACGACCCGGTCGGCGATTGAGGTTCGGGCGTGCCGGCCTGGTGGTTCGGCTGGTGGGTGATCAGCGGGCAGGCTGCCGGGCGAGCACCAGTTCGGTGCCGTGTACGGACCGGGTGGGGCGCCGGGCGGCCCGCCCCGCGTCACGGCCGGTGATCGCGCGGATCATGGTTGGCGGGCGGGGCGGATGTTCTCCTCCGTCAGCAGGAACGCCGCAACCACCTCTGTGAACGTCTTCGGCGCTGCGTGGTGGATCAGGTGCCCGACCGGGATGGTGGCCATGTGCCCGCCGGGGATGCGGCGGGCCAACTCGGCGACGCCGTCCTGAGGCACATGGCTGCGCGGGCCGCCGGCCAGCACGAGGGTCTCGGCGGTGATCTGGCTGAGCCGCTCCAGCCACCCGGGATCGGGCTGGTCGATCTGCCGCCTGACGGCCGGCACCATCTCCCAGTCGAAGGTCAGGGCGCCGTCCGGCCTGGCCGGGGTGCTCGGCTCCCGGGGACGGGGCACCGGTGCGTCCTCCAGAACCAGTCGGCTCACCCGCTGCGGATGGTCCTGTGCGAGCAGGTAGGCCACGATCCCGCCCAGGGAATGCCCGATCAGATCCACACGGTCCAGTCCCAGCGCGTCCAGGAACCGCAGCACATCGGCCCGCATGAGTTCGAGGGAGTAGTCCCCCGGCCAGTCGCTTCGACCGTGCCCACGCAGATCGAGGGCGTACACCCGTCGGCTGCGGGCAAGGGCGGGCGCCACCTGCTCCCAGTCGCTGGCATCCTCGCCCAGCGCGTGGATCAGGACGAGCGGCGGAGCGTCCGGTGGACCCGACACCTGGTAGGCCAGCCGAATCCCTCCCACGTCGACCGAGCGGTGATCAACCATGTCCGGAGGATATGCGGTAAGGCCTGACGGAGGACCGGCGTTCACCGGCGGCCGTACCACCAATGCGGTCAGTGTCCCGGGACCTCAGCCACACGGCACGGCCCGACTTCGATAGCCGACCACGTCGTTGCACCACCAGCAGGGACACCCTCGCGCCTTGGCCGAGCGCCCGGTCGCCCGGCCTGAACGCCCTGGGGATCGATGCCTTGCCCCGGCGCCGGATCGACCAGCAACCGGGTACCGGTTCCCACAGAAGCCCTCGTTGCCGAGCCCCGTCAGCCGCACCTGCGCCCTCTTCCCGCCACTCTCGAGAAATGGCGTCTGCTTGCCGGTCGGGGGAGGCGGCCGGTGGGCAGCGTGGCCCGTACACGTCGTCCTGTACGGGGTCTGTCTGGGACTTGCGCGTAACCGCTTCCGGCCGTCTTGCCGTTGTACGGCTGCACGGTGTGCCGCAAGCGCGACAAGGGGGTCGTCGTCCATGGCGAACAGCAGCAGTACAGCAGTCGAGTCGTCCGACAGCCTCAAGGCGTTCGGTGCGGCCCTGAAGACGTTCCGGGAAAGGGCCCTGCTCACCCAGGAACAGCTCGCCGAACGGCTCAACTACTCGCACGCCTCGGTCGCCTCGGTCGAGCAGGGGCGGAGGATGCCGACCGCGGCGTTCGTCGAGCGGGTGGAGGAGGAGCTGGAGGCGTTCGGGGTGCTGCGGGCCATGGCCCGGCACGTCGGGCGGCAGCGGGGGCTGGCGGTGTGGTTCCGGGAGTGGGCCCGGCTGGAGGAGACCGCGGTCGGTCTGTGCACGTACGAGTGCCGGGTGGTGCCCGGACTGCTCCAGACCGAGGCGTACACCCGGGCGGTCATGCTCAACGTGCCGCCCCCGCCCACCGAGGAGCAGCTGGAGCAGCGGATCGCCGCGCGACGGGTGCGGCAGGACCTGCTGGGCCGGACACCGCCCATCGCGTTCAGCTTCATCGTCGAGGAGTCGGTGCTGCTGCGGCACACGGGAGGCGAGGAGGTCACCCGGGAGCTGCTCGGCCATCTCCTCGCCTGCACGGAACCGTGGAACGTGGAGCTGCAGATCATGCCGCAGCGGCAGCCGTACCACGCGGGCACGGACGGGCCGATGCAACTCTTGGAGACCCCGGAACGCCAGTGGGTCGGGTACGCGGAGGGGCAGAAGACCGGGCAGCTGGTTTCTGACCGGGAAGCAGTGAGCGTGATGCAGATGCGCTATGCCAAGATGCGCTCGCAGGCCCTGTCCCCGGCGGACTCGGTGGAGTTGTTGCAGAGGATGCGAGGAGCGCTATGAACACCGTCAACGAGCTGGACTGGTTCAAGAGCAGCTACAGCGGATCCGAGGGCGACAGCTGTGTGGAGGTCGCGTTCGCCCCCGGAGTCGTGCACGTACGCGACTCCAAGCAGACGGACGGTCCCCGGTTCGCGGTCTCCCTTTCCGCCTGGGGTGCTTTCCTCGGATGTGCGGAGGGCTGAACGACGGGTGCCGCCATCGGCCTGTGTGATCAGGAACCACTCGGTTCCGGGCACACGGGCTGACGGCGGCGACGGCTTCCGTGCCGCTGGTCGACGCTCGGTTCGGCGACGTGTACGACCGTCTGGACTTGGTGTGGAGGACCTGTCCCTGCTCCCCGGGAGCAGGGCGGGCGTCAGCGTTCGCCGCCCGGCACCCACAGCACGTCGCCGGTCTCCTTGTTGGCGATGCGCGCCAGGATGAACAGGAGGTCGGAGAGACGGTTGAGGTAGGTGGCGGTGAGGGGGTTCATCGTGTCGCCGTGCGCCTCCAGCGCGGCCCATGTGGAGCGTTCCGCACGGCGGACCACCGTGCACGCCTGGTGGAGCAGGGCGGCGCCCGCCGTCCCGCCCGGCAGGATGAACGAGCGCAGCTTCTCCAGCCGCTCGTTGAAGCGGTCGCAGTCCGCCTCCAGCCGGTCCACGTAGAACTGCTCGACCCGCAGCGGCGGATACTTCGGGTCCTCCACAACAGGCGTCGACAGGTCCGCGCCCACGTCGAACAGGTCGTTCTGGACGCGGGTGAGGACCTCGACGACCTCCGGCGCCAGGCCGCCCAGGGCGATCGCCGTGCCGAGCACCGCGTTCGCCTCGTTGCTGTCGGCGTAGGCGGAGATCCGCAGATCGGTCTTGGGGACCCGGCTCATGTCGCTCAGGTTCGTGGTGCCCTGGTC
The DNA here is from genome assembly GCF_042871645.1 of Streptomyces sp. NPDC005774. Lineage (NCBI taxonomy): Bacteria > Bacillati > Actinomycetota > Actinomycetes > Kitasatosporales > Streptomycetaceae > Streptomyces > Streptomyces sp. NPDC005774. The sequence goes on from NZ_JBIAIV010000003.1 coordinate 273,877, forward strand.
GCCGGTCCGGGTGTAGATACGCGTCAGATTGACCATGCGGCCCACCCTAGTTGTGCCCCGGCGCGAACCGCACGGCGGCAAGGGGTCCGGACACCATGAAGGGGCGGGCGGGTCCGGACGGCACGAGGGGCGGGCCCCCGCCGGGGTCCGCCCCTCGTGCCGTCCGGAGCCGGTGCGCCGGACCGGTCCGTCAGATCCCGCAGGTGGGGGCCGACCAGTACGGCGACGGGTCGTGGGCCACGTGGACGTGGTCGTTGTGGCCGGGGTAGCCGGGGCCGAGGATCTCCGAGAAGCCGTGGGTCCTGCTCTGCTTGGCGAGGGTGCAGAAGCTCGGCGAGCCGACCAGGTCGGCCGCGTCGCCGTAGAGGTGACGGCTGGTCGAGGAGCCGCCGACAGCGTTGTTGCAGGCGTAGGAGCGGAAGCCGCTGGAGATGGTGATCGGCACGTCACCGAGTTGGCGCCGCATGGCCTCCAGCTTCCACATGGTCTTCAGGGCGTTCGCCCTGGCGGTGGCCGCCGGGACCGCGCCGCCGGACCAGGTGGAGTTGCACTTGTTGAGTTCGGCGTAGCTGAAGTGGACCGGTGTGCAGTCGGAGTCCTGGAGCGCGTAGATCTTGTTGTAGGTCGCCGGTCCGGCCACGCCGTCCGCGGCCAGCCCGTAGGCCGCCTGGAACTTCGTGACGGCGGCGGTGGTGCGGGCGCCGTACTGGCCGTCGTAGGAGAGCCGTTCGCCCGAGGTCACCCAGCCCGCGACCCGGATCTGCAGCTGGGTCACATCGGCGCCGGAGGAACCCTGGGACAGGGAGCGGTTCCAGGTGTAGCAGTCGTCGGCGTGCGCCGTGCCCGCGGTGGCACTCACACCGAGAACCGTACCCGCCATGATCATGACAACTGAGAGAAGGGTGCGTGCCGTGCGTCTGAGCATGATGACCTCCCGGCCGTCGGTCGGTGGACGAGGTGGTGTCGCCGGCTGGACGGCGACCGTCGACCAGCGTGCGCCACGCAGCTACGCGCGTCAACAATGCACCGGTGAATCCGAGGAGTTGACGACGGGGAGGTTCGGTGAGCGGATCGTGCGGTCCGTCACCGGCCGGGGGCGGCGCCGGAGTCGGGAACGGTACGGTCCTCGGGCGTGACGGGTGTCTCACGGCGTGAGACGTGACACGCATTACTAACCCCTCACACACCCGCTCGCGAACGCTAATGTCCGCGAGTAACAGACATGAACAGTGCGTGAGCGTTTCGAAGGGGAGTCGCACAGTGGCACGGAAGCTCGCCGTCATCGGGGCCGGCCTCATGGGGTCCGGAATCGCCCAGGTCTCCGCCCAGGCGGGCTGGGACGTCGTTCTGCGCGACGTCACCGACGAGGCGCTCACGCGCGGCACCGACGGGATCAAGTCGTCGTACGACAAGTTCGTGAGCAAGGGCAGGCTCGAGGCCCACGACGTCGACGCGGCCCTCGCCCGGATCACCGCGACCACCGACCTGGACGCCTGCGCCGACGCGGATGTCGTGGTCGAGGCGGTCTTCGAGAAGCTCGAGGTCAAGCACGAGATCTTCCGTGCCCTGGACGGGATCGTGCGCGACGACGCCGTCCTCGCCTCCAACACCTCCGCCATCCCGATCACCAAGATCGCGGCCGCGACGCGGCGTCCGGAGCGGGTCGTCGGCGTCCACTTCTTCTCGCCGGTGCCGATGATGCAGCTGTGCGAACTGGTTCGCGGCTACAAGACCAGTGACGAAACCCTCGCCACCGCAAGGGAGTTCGCCGAGTCGGTCGGCAAGACCTGCATCGTCGTCAACCGCGATGTGGCCGGCTTCGTGACCACCCGTCTCATCTCCGCCCTCGTCGTCGAGGCAGCGAAACTCCACGAGTCGGGTGTGGCGAGCGCCGAGGACATCGACCTGGCCTGCAAGCTGGGTTTCGGTCACGCCATGGGGCCGCTGGCCACCGCGGACCTGACCGGCGTGGACATCCTGCTGCACGCCACCAGCAACATCTACACCGAGTCCCAGGACGAGAAGTTCGCCGCTCCCGAGCTGATGCGCCGGATGGTTGACGCCGGTGACATCGGACGCAAGAGCGGGCAGGGCTTCTACACGTACTGATCACCTCGAACACCCCGGTCGGTCACACGACAGGGTGAATTCGGTATCGGTTTGCTTACACGGGGCAACCTCTGCGGGCTCCACACAGTCAGAGGTTGCATCACCGGCATCACGAAACGTGGAGCACGAGACGCACGCACCGGGGAGCGCATATGCACATCAGGGGCGACCACGCCGAGCTGGTCGTCGGGGGCCGCCTCGACGTCCGCAGCGCGGCGGACGCCCGTACGGTCCTGCACGCGGCCGTCGATGACGGAGTCGGCGACCTGCTGCTGGACCTGTCCGAACTGGACTCCTGGGACGCCACCGGACTCGGCGTGATCATGGGAGCCCACCGACGTGCCGGCCGCTGCGGCCGGCGTCTGGTGCTGCGCGACGTACCGCCGCAGATGCAGCGCCTGTTGGTGGCCACCCGGCTGCACCGGATCCTGGCGATCGAAGGAGGCATCGGGGTGGATACGCTGCCCCGTGTATGAGGTGTGGGACGGGAGCCGCCGGCCGGGACAGGACGGACGGGCGGACCCGGGCCGACCTCGGCGAACCGTGCGACGCGCGCACAATCCTCACGAGACCGTGACGTCCCGGACCGCCCGGTACCCCGAGCTGTCGTAGATACTGAGCGAAGGTTCAGGGTTCGGCTGCCCGCCGCCTTGCAACCCTCGAGCGGGACCGGACCAGAAGCGACAGCGCGGTGTGCAGCGACGCCGGAAGTCCGGCGACAGGACCCAGGCACACAACGCTTTTGGGGGGCTAGGACCTATGGACCCGAACAACCCGGGACCCGAGGAGTACGGTCGCGACGGCGACGGGCACGCGCCGCGCCAGCGCCCGCCCAGGGATCCCCTCGCATCCGACTTCGGACCGCCCGCGCTCGCGCGCGCGGTGCAGCTCGTCTCCGGTGATTTCCTGCTCACGGTCAACCCCGTCGACGGCAGCGAGATAGAGCCCTGCCCGCCCGCCGAGCGGCCCGCCCGCCCGGCGAAGCTGACGGAGGCCGAGCGCGCCGAGACCGCCCGCGCCGCGCAGCCGCCCGTCCCGCCGGGATCCGCGCAGCCCGTGCTGCCGCTGCTGGCCCGTCAGGACGAGCGCGAGAAGCTGACCCGGCTGCTCGCCCGCGGCCGCTCCGTGCTCCTCACCGGGCCCGCCGGATCCGGCCGCACCCGGCTGCTCGACACCGTCGCCGAGGACTGCGCGGACCTCGCCCCCGACGGCGTCGTCCGCCTGAACGGCCACCTCCGCAGCAGCGACGACCTGCTGTACGACCTCTTCTACGCCGTCCACGGCGCGCCCCTGCACCGCCCCGGCCGGGACGAACTGGCCGACTGCCTGCGGGAGGTCGGCGCGGTCGTCGTCCTGGACGACCTCGGGTTCGGCGGCGCCGCCCTCGACGAACTGCTGGACGCCACCCCCGAGTGCGCCTTCCTGCTCGGCGCCACCCCGGACGTGCCCGCCCCGTCCGCCGGCTCCGGCATCGAGGAGATCACCCTCGAGGGCCTCGACCGCGCGGCCGGCCTGGAACTGCTGGAGCACGCCGTCGGCCGGCACCTCACCGAGGACGAGTCGAACTGGGCCGGCGACCTCTGGTTCGAGTCCGAGGGCCTGCCGCTGCGCTTCGTCCAGGCCGGCGCCCTGCTGCGGCAGCGCGACCGGCTGCGCGTCGGCGCCGGCGCCGTCGACGAGTTCGGTGTCTTCGAGGACATCCCGCCCGAGAACCTGCCCGACGGCGCCGTCGAGGGCGACGAGATCCCGCTGCCCTCGCTCGGCGAAGCGGCCGCCCCCGCCCCACTGCTCGCCTCCCGGCTCAGCACCTCCGCCCGCGCCACCCTGCGGTTCGCCGTCGCGCTCGGCGGCGAACTCCCGCACCAGGCACACCTGCCCGCGCTGGTCGGCGACACCCACGCCGACGCCGCTCTCGGTGAACTGGCCGCCTGCGGACTGGTCTGTGCCGTCGGCTCCCGCTACCGGCTCGCCGCCGGTGTGCCGGCCCAGCTGGAGGCCGCCGGGTACACCGACGACATCGAGGCACAGGCCCGTACCGCCGCCCAGCACTACGCCTGGTGGACCGGGCACCCCTCGGTCACCCCGGAGCGGGTCTGCGCCGAGGCCGACGCCGTGCTCGCCGCGCTCCGCCTGCTGTCGCCGCTCGCCTCGGCCATCGGCGAGGGCGAGCCCAGCACCGTCGTGCAGCTGGCCCGCTCCGCGGCACCCGCGTTCGCCGCAGGCCTGCACTGGAGCGCCTGGGAACGGGCGCTGCGGGCCGGCGTCGAGGCCGCCCTGCACGCCGGGGACGTGGCGGAGGAGGCCTACTTCCACCACGAACTCGGCATCCACGCCCTGTGCACCGGCGACCTCGACCGTGCCCGCGCCGAGCTGGAGGCCTCCATCGGCCTGCGCGGGGCCCTCGCCGACAAGCGCGGCACCGTCGCCGGACGCCGCGCGCTGGCCCTGGTGGCCGACCTCTCGGGCATCCCGATGGCGCTGCTGCCGACCGTGGGGGAGGAGGTGCCCGACGTCCACTACGAGGAGTCGGTGTCTCCGCCCCGCGGGTTGCCGACGGCCTTCCCGGAGCTCCAGCCGCCCGCCGACACCGGGCTGATCGTCCACCGCACCGCGCCCGTGCCCAGGCCCGCGCCCGCGTACCGGGTGGTCGGCGGACTCAAGGGCCTGGCCCGGCGCAACCTCGTGGCGGCCGGCGCGGGCGCGCTGCTCGTCGCCGTGCTGGGCACGGTGGTCACCCTCGGCGCCACCTCGGAGAGCGACACGGGCACCCCGTCGGGGGACGTCGGCGTCAACCCGTCCGCGAGCCAGGGCATCGACGACGGCAGTCTGGGCGCCGACCCGCGGGCCGACGAGAACGGCGACACCGGCGACGCCACCAGCCGGCCGACCGATCCCGGCCCGGACGGCACCCTCGGCACCTCGGACGACCCGACGCCGACGGCCACCGAGTCGGGTGAGTCCTCGGACGACCCGAGCGGCACGAAGGAGCCGGACGACCCGACGACCGGTACCGGCCCGACGAAGTCGACCAAGCCGCCGACGTCGTCCACCAAGCCGCCGCCCTCCAACGAGCCGACGGATCCCACGACCGAGCCGACCGAGCCGACCGACTCGCCGACCGACCCGTCGACCGAGCCCACGGAGCCGACCGAGCCGACCGAGGAGCCCACGCCGCCGGAGACGTCCAACTCGGCGAGCGGCCCCGCCCCCTCCACCCCGGCCGAGACGGAGTCGGAGGCGAGCAGTACGGCGAGCGCCCCGCAGAACGACGACCCGGGCACGCCCAGCGGCTCCGGCACGACGGTGATCTGAGGGACGACGGCAATCCGCCGGGGGCGGTGCTCCGACGGACGTACGCGCGAAGGGCCGGACTCCCGGGAGGAATCCGGCCCTTCGCGCGTGCCGTGGCGACGCACGCCGTGACGCCGGGCACCGCGGCAACGGTCAGAACAGGCGCAGTTTGTCGTCCTCGATGCCCCGCATCGCGTTGTAGTCGAGGACCTGGCAGCCGATGCCCCGGTCCGTGGCGAGCACCCGGGCCTGCGGCTTGATCTCCTGGGCGGCGAACACACCGCGTACCGGGGCGAGATGCGGATCGCGGTTCAGCAGCTCCAGATAGCGCGTGAGCTGCTCGACGCCGTCGATCTCACCACGCCGCTTGATCTCCACCGCGACGGTTCGTCCCTCGGCGTCGCGGCAGAGGATGTCGACGGGTCCGATGGCGGTCATGTATTCGCGGCGGATGAGGGTGTAGCCCTCGCCGAGCGTTTCGATACGGTCCGCCAGCAGTTCCTGGAGGTGCGCTTCCACGCCGTCCTTGATCAGGCCGGGATCGACCCCCAGTTCGTGCGAGGAGTCGTGGAGGATCTCCTCCATCGTGATGATGAGTTTCTCGCCCGCCTTGTTGACGACGGTCCAGACCCCCTCCTCGTCGCCGGTGCCCTCCTTGAGCGCACAGGGCGGCGACATCCAGTTCAAGGGCTTGTAGGCCCGGTCGTCGGCATGGATCGACACGCTGCCGTCCGCCTTGACCAGGATCAGACGGGGTGCCGAGGGCAGGTGCGCGGTGAGCCGCCCGGCGTAGTCCACGGAGCAGCGGGCAATGACGAGACGCATGGTCGGCAACGCTACTCGACGGGCCGGGGTCGATGCGATTCGCCCTCGCGGGCACCCCGCCGGCGCACGCGCGCAGCGCCGCGACAGGTCCCGCGCAGCCGCCGCACAGCCCTCGCGGCCGACTCACAGGAGCCCCTCGAGACCCTCGCGACGCGTCCTGTATCTCCTGGAAAGCACGTGTTCGGCGATGGCCGATTACCGGCCTACAGGAAGTTCCACATCCGGGGATTCGCCTGGTGCGGTCACGTTCCGTTGCTTACGGTATTGAACGGGAGGTCGCGATGTATGCACGTAGCGTGTCGGAAATTGCGAGCTCCCGTATCTGTCAGGCAACCCCCGCACCGCGGGGGTGCGAGAGGAGAACCCATGTCGCTCGACGTCTCACCGGCCCTACTCGAACAGGCCGAGCGAGGCGAGGTCGACGAAGCTGACTTCGTCGACTGCGTCCGGACCTCCCTGCCCTACGCGTGGGAGATGATCAGTTCCCTGGTGGCCCAGCTGAAGGTCGACGGCGGAGAGTTCGCCGACAACCAGACGCCCCCGCCGGACGAGCAGGCACGCGGTCAGCTGCTGCGTGCGCTCGCGAGTGACGCGATCCGGGGAGCGCTGCAGCGGCACTTCGGTGTCCGGCTGGCCTTCCAGAACTGCCACCGGGTGGCCGTGTTCCCCCTGGACTCCTCGGTCGACCAGAGGCTGGCCAAGTTCACCTCGGTCCGGGGCCAACTGCTGAACCAGTCGCCGGAGCTGCGCGACTGCTGACGCGCCACGTCGGTCGCTTGCCGTCCCGTACGCGGGAGGTACGGTTTTCGTACCGGGGCGGCAAGCCATCATCGAACCTCCGACTCGTTCAGGACCCGTCGACGAGTTGGGGGATCACCTCGGAGCCGAGCCGCCGTACGTTCTCCTCGGTCGCCGCGAGGTCGCCGGAACCCTCGACGAGCAGCGCGAACCGGGAGATGCCGGTCCGCTCGCTGGTCGCGGCGAGCCGGTCCGCGCACAGTCGCGGGGTGCCCACCGGGTGCAGCCCGCAGAGCAGTTCGGTGTAGGCCAGCGGGTCACGCATCCGCCGCTCCCGCCCGTCCACCGTGACATGGGCCCCGAGCCCCTGCCGCAGCCAGCCGGGCATCGCCTTCAGCAGCGACTCCGCCGCGTCGGTGCGCCGGTCGGCGATCTGGCAGACACCGGCCGACACGTGGGACGCGCGGCGGACCTCCGGTACCGGCCGCCCGCACGCGCGGGCGTGCCGCTGCCACAGGGCGACCATCTCGGCCTTCTCCTCGTCCCCGACATGCATGCCGAGCAGCATCGGCAGCCCGCGCTCGGCGGCGAGCCGCACGCTCGCCGGAGAGGTGCAGGCGACCACCACCTCGGGACCCGCGGCCTCGGTGAGAGCCTCCGACGGGCGCGGGACGACGGGCACCTCACGGAAGCGGTACCGCTCCCCGTCGGCCGCGACGGACGGTTCACGCAGCCAGCGCACCAGCAGATCGAGCGATTCGGGGAAGCCCCGCTCGTACGCCTTCAGGCCGGCCCCGAACACCTCCAGGTCGACCCACGGCCCGCCGCGCCCGACGCCCAGCGAGAACCGTCCGCCGCTGGTGATGTGCAGCAGCGCGGCCTGTTCGCCGAGCGCCACCGGGTGGACGGTGGGCAGCACGCTCACCGCCGTCCCGACCCGGATGCGGCGGGTGCGGCCGAGCAGTAACGCCGCCAGGGTGATCGCCGACGGGCAGGTGCCGTACGGCACGAAGTGGTGCTCGCCCAGCCAGACCGCGTCCAGCCCGGCCTCCTCGGCCAGTTCGGCGCAACGGACCGCTCGGTGCAGTGCCTCCCCTTCGCCCTGCCCGGGGAACCGGGCGCCCAACACGAAACTTCCAACGCGCATCACTTTCCTGCTTCCTTGGCTCCGACACGGAGCTCCCCCGCAGGGCATAACCGTCTGACACGTGCCGAGGACACGGCGAGGAGGGGGAATTTGCGGATTGTCTGCAGAACGGGCGGTTCCGGAGCCGGTGTTGCGCCGCCGTGAAGGGAAGCTTGTGATGATTGCTTCCGTACGCGTACCCGGCCCCGCCCCGCGTAGGCTGGATGCGGTCCCTGCATCCTGTATAGCCCCGTGAGGTGTCCTGTGTCCCCGCGTCGCAACCGAGCCAAGGGAGCCGGTTCGCCCGGCCGGAGCGCCGAGGAGGACGGGTCCGGGCGCTACGGCGGTTGGCAGTCCACGGAGAGCTGGCAGGACGAGGAGTGGAACGTACGGCACGTGGCGGGGGCCAGCGCCCAGGGCAAGGCGTACCGCTGTCCCGGCTGCGACCAGTTGATTCCGGACGGGGTGCCGCACGTGGTGGCCTGGCCGGGGCACGCGGGGGTCGACGACCGCCGGCACTGGCACAAGGCCTGCTGGAACGCCAGGGACCGCCGCACCACGCAGGTGCAGCGGTCCCGTAACGCGCCGAGGTTCTGAGGGCCGCCGGGCCCTCGCGGCCCGGGGCGGGGCCCCGGGCCGGGCCTACACGTCCCGCTTGCCGAGCAGCGCGAAGGCGCCGCCGAGGACCACGGCCGTGAGCCCGATCATGATCCACAGCGGGTCCCAGCCGGACGGGCCGGACGAGCTGAGGGAGTTGGCGTAGAAGATGCTCAGCTGGTTCGGGATGGAGTACTCGAACAGCGCGGTGCGCACGTCCTCCAGCGAGGAGGCGAACATGAACATAGCGATCACCAGCGGGGCGAGCACGGCGCCGATCATGAGGGTGATGGCGCCCGCCGAGTGCCGGATGATCGAGCCGACGGCCAGTGAGAGCGTGCCGAGCAGCGCGATGTAGAGCGAGATGCCGACGGTGGCCTTCAGCCACTCGCCCCCGGTGGGGTCGTCCGCGTTGTTGCCCTCCAGCATGGTCACGTGCACGAACGCGACGGCCGTCACGGACACCAGCGTGACCACGAAGGCGATCAGGAAGAACACCAGGGCCTTCGCCGCGAGCACCCGGCCGCGCGAGGGGCAGGTGACCATGGTCGTGCGGATCATGCCGGTGCCGTACTCCGAAGCCGTGGTCAGCACGCCCAGCGTGATGATGCACATGATGCCCAGGAGCAGGCCGAAGAAGCCCATGGACAGCGCGTTCTCCCCGCCGAGATCCGGGTCGGTGCTCGCCACCACCAGACCGGTCAGCAGACCGAGACCGACGACGAGCAGCACGAACACGCCCAGCGTCCACATCGTGGAGCGCACCGACTTGATCTTCGTCCACTCGGAGGCGAGCGCATGCCCGAGGTGGGTGCGCACCACCGGGATAGGCGAGGTGTAACCGGGGTGCGCGGCGCCGGGCGCCGCCGTCTCCCATGCGGGCGCGGCCGGCTGTGTCGGGGGCTGGGGCGTGCTCATCGGGCGTCCTCGGGCTTGGTCACGTCGGAGCCGGCCGGGCCGGCGGGGGCGGCCGGCGACGCGGCCGGGGCGGCTGCCGGGGGAGCGGCCACAGCGGCGCCCGGGCCGGGCTGCGGCACGGGCTGGGCGTACGGGTTGGCCACCGGGGCCCCTGGAGAGCCCGGAGCCGCTCCAGGGGTGCCCGGAGCGCCGTACGGGCTCGTCGGGACCTGCTGTGGTGCGCCCGGCGCCGCCGCGAAGTGCTGACCGCCCTGCTGGGGCGGCGGGGCGTACCAGCCGGGCTGGCCCTGGCCCGGCACCGGCACCGGCGGCTGCGCGCCCGGCGGGAGCGGCTCCTGGAACCCCTCCTTCTGGTCGGCGGTCGAGCGGTAGTCGACCGCGCCCTGCGTCATCCGCATGTACGCCTCCTCCAGCGAGGCCTGGTGCGGTGACAGCTCCCACAGCCGTACGCCGGCCTCGTGGGCGATGTCACTCAGGCGGGCCAGCGGCAGTCCCGTCACTCGCAGCGCGCCGTCCTGCTCGGGCAGCACACTGCCGCCCGCCTCGGTGAGCGCGGCGGACAGCTTCTCGCGCTGCTGCGGCTCGGTGTCCGGGGTGCGCACCCGCGCGAAGTCGGCGGAGTTCGCGGAGATGAAGTCCCTCACACTCATGTCGGACAGCAACTGCCCCCGCCCGATCACGATGAGGTGGTCGGCGGTCAGCGCCATCTCGCTCATCAGATGGGACGAGACGAAGACCGTACGGCCCTCCGCGGCGAGCGACTTCATCAGGTTGCGCACCCAGAGGATGCCCTCGGGGTCGAGGCCGTTGACCGGCTCGTCGAACAGCAGCACCTGGGGGTCGCCGAGCAGCGCGGCGGCGATGCCGAGCCGCTGGCCCATGCCCAGGGAGAAGCCCTTGGAGCGCTGCCGCGCCACCTCGTGCAGCCCGACCACGCCCAGCACCTCGTCCACCCGGCGGGCCGGGATGCCGGACAACTGGGCCAGGCTCAGCAGATGGCTGCGCGCGGACCGGCCGCCGTGCACTGCTTTGGCGTCCAGCAGCGCGCCGACCTGCCGGGCGGCGTTGGGCAGCCTGCCGTAGGGATAGCCGCCGATCGTGACGTGGCCCGCGGTGGGGTTGTCGAGACCGAGGATCATCCGCATCGTCGTCGACTTGCCCGAGCCGTTGGGGCCCAGGAAGCCGGTGACGGCGCCGGGCCGCACCTGGAAAGAAAGGTTGTACACAGCGGTTTTGTCGCCGTACCGCTTGGTCAGGCCGACTGCCTCGATCATGCTCCGCCCCATCGAGAGGTTCAGGACAACGGGGGCGCACGCCCCCGTAAGGGTTAGGAGGATATCGAGAGGCTGACGGTTCCGCCCAAGACGAGGTAAAAACCGGCCCGCCTCCTCCGCGCCCCTCCGCGTCTTCTACGCGTCGCGCTTCTTCAGCACCAGGTAGCCGCCGGCGAGCACCGCGATCACCCACAGCACCATAATGCCGAGCCCGCCCCAGGGACCGTACGGGGTGTCGTCATCGAGCGGCGGCACCACCTGCATGATCCTGCTGCCCGCCTGATCCGGCAGGAACCGGCCGATCTTCTTCGTCGCGTCGACGTTGCCCAGAATGTTGGAGATCAGGAAGAAGAACGGCATCAGGATGCCCAGCGACAGGATCGGGGAGCGCAGCATCGTGGCGACGCCCATCGAGAACACCGCGATCAGGGTCATGTACAGGCCGCCGCCGATCACGGCCCGCAGCACGCCGTCGTCCCCGAGGGACGCCTTGTGCTCGCCGAGCATCGCCTGTCCGAGGAAGAAGGCGGCGAAGCTGGTGGCCAGACCCACGGCGAGTGCGAGCGCGGTCGCCACCCCGAGCTTGCCGGCCAGGAAGCCGCCCCGCTGCGGTACGGCCGCCAGCGAGGTGCGGATCATGCCGGTGCTGTACTCGTTGGACACCACCAGCACCCCGAACACGATCATCGCCAGCTGGCCGAGACTCATCCCCGCGAAGCTGATGAACGTCGGGTCGAAGGCGATCCGGTTCCGGGCGCTCATGGTGTCGAACTGGTTCGCCGACAGCGCCGAGATCAGCATGCCGAGCGCGATGGTGACGACCACCGCCAGGGAGAGCGTCCACATGGTGGACGCCACCGACCGGATCTTGGTCCACTCGGACCGGATGACCTGTGCCGCAGCCATGCTCAGCCCTTCTTCCAGCCGTCGCCCCACTGCTGCCCGTCGCCCCACTGCTGCGAGGGCGCGGGTGCGTCGGAGTGCGCGTGGTACTCCACCGACTCCGCGGTCAACTGCATGAACGCCTCCTCCAGGGAGGCCTGCTGCGGGCTCAGCTCGTGCAGCACCAGCCGGTGCCGGGCCGCCAGCTCCCCGATCCGCTCCGCCCCGGTGCCGTCCACCTCCAGCGTCGCGCCCCCGCTCTCCACGACCGTGATGCCGGCCCCGCGCAGCACGTCCAGCAGCCGCTCCCGCTGCGGGGAGCGGATCCGGACGTACGTGCGCGAGTTGTGCGCGATGAAATCGGCCATGGAGGTGTCGGCGAGCAGTCGGCCCTGCCCGATGACGACGAGATGGTCCGCCGTCAGTGCCATCTCGCTCATCAGGTGGGACGAGACGAAGACCGTGCGGCCCTGCGCCGCCAGCGTTTTCATCAGGGTGCGGATCCAGTGGATGCCCTCGGGGTCGAGCCCGTTGACCGGCTCGTCGAACATCAGGATGCGCGGGTCGCCGAGCAGCGCACCGGCGATGCCGAGCCGCTGGCCCATGCCGAGCGAGAACCCCTTGGCCTTCTTCCCCGCCACCGACGACAGTCCCACCGTGTCCAGTACCTCGTGCACCCGCTGCCGGGGGATGCCGTTGCTCTGGGCGAGGCACAGCAGGTGGTTGAAGGCGCTGCGGCCGCCGTGCACGGCCTTGGCGTCGAGCAGGGCACCGATGTACTTCAGCGGGTCCTTGAGCCGGTCGTAGTGCTTGCCGTCGATCCGGACGTCACCCGCGGTGGGCCGGTCCAGGCCCAGCATCATTCGCATGGTGGTGGACTTGCCCGCGCCGTTGGGACCGAGGAAGCCCGTGACGATGCCCGGTCTGACGGTGAACGTCAGATTGTTGACCGCCACCTTCTCGCCGTACCGCTTGGTCAGCCCCTCGAGTTCGATCATGCCGCCACGCTAGAACGGGACAAAGCCCCCTGCCACCTCAGTGGCAGAGGGCTCCGCCGATGTTCAGCCAACGTATTCCGGCCGGTAACCGGAACCGCCGGTTACCGGGTCTGCTGAGCCGGGACCCCGCGGGAGGCGCTCTCCTCCTCGGCCGGCGAACCGGCCGCGGCCACCGCGGCGCCCGTGAGCGTCGCCAGCATCTCGCGGACGTTGGTCAGCTGGGCGTTGATGGAGTCACGGCGGTTGGTCAGCGCGGCCAGCTCCCGCTCGGATTCCGAACGGATCCGGTCGGCCTTGGCGTTGGCGTCGGCCACGATGTCCTCGGCCTGGCGCTGGGCGGTCTCCACCGTCTGGCGGGCCCGGCGCTCGGCGTCCGTGCGCAGCTTCTCGGCCTCCAGGCGCAGCTGCTCCGCCCGGTGCTCGATCTCGGCGAGACGCTTTTCGGCCTTGGCCTGACGCGACGCCAGGTCACGCTCGGACTGTTCGCGGCGCTTGGCGAGGTTCGTCTCGAAGTCGGCGGCGGCCTGCGCGGCCTTCGCGCGGGTCTCCTCGAAGAGTGCGTCCGCCTCCTCACGCTTGGACTGGGCGTCCTTCTGTGCGTCCGACCGCAGCTGCGAGGCCTCGCTCTGCGCCTTCTCGACGATCCGGGAGCCGTCGTCCTCGGCCTTGGCCTTGCGCTCGGCGGAGTACGACTCCGCGTCGTTGCGCACCTGCTGGGCAGCGGACTCGGCGAGCTCGCGGTGCTGCTCGGCCGCGCGCCGAGCCTCCTCACGGAGGTCCTTCGCCTCCTCCTCGGCCAGACGCAGGATCTTCTCCACGCGCGCGCCGAGACCCGCGTACGACGGCTCGGCGTCGGTGACCTGGGCCTGGGCGTTCTGCGTCTCGAGGTGGAGCTCTTCGATGCGCTTTTCCAGAGCGGTGATGCGGGCGAGAGCGCTGTCACGGTCGGAGACGAGCTTGGAGATGCGTTCGTCCACCTGAGCGCGGTCGTATCCACGCCGCACAAGCTCGAAGCCGTAGGGGGAAGTGTCGCTCATGGGGTTCCTGTCGAATGAGACCGGTGAGGTGATAGGGGGAATCCTAGGGGCCGAAGCGCTGTGTCATCGAGCGGATGCACGTTTGATACGGAGAATGACACCCCTTTTGGGTGGCTGAGCCCCGGAGTGCTTGCCAAGTGCATGCTCAAACCCCCTGACCGGCAAGGGATTTCACCTGCCGACGGGGGGTTTCTTGCATCATCGAAGATTTTTGCCCGGTTCGCTCCCACGGATCCTAACTGTCCGAAGATTTGCTCCGCTGGCCGGGCGGACCGGCCGCCGCGGACGCCTTCACCCCGTGGTCCTTGCCGCTGCCCGGCGTCTCGAACGACTCCAGCGCCTCCAGGACGTCCTGGACACGTGAGATCTCGGCGTTGATGTCCTCACGCCGCCGCATCAGGACCTCCAGCTCACGCTTGCCCTCCTCGACCGTGGCCCGCGCCTCGCGGATCGCCTCGGCCTTCAGCTCCTCGGCCTCCTTGACCAGCGTGGCCTTCTTCTGCTCGGCCTCCTTCAGGAGACCCTCGGCCTTCTTCACCGCGGCGATACGCACCTTGCCCGCCTCGGAGTTGGCCTCGGACACGATCTCCTTGGCCTTCGCCTGCGCCTTGGCCAGCTGCTCCTCGGACGCCTTGATCAGCGCGTCGCAGCGGTCGCCGGTGGACTTCATCGTCTCGGCCGCCTCACGACGGGCCCGCTCGTGCAGCTCCTCGATCTCACCGGTGATCCGGTCCCGCAGCTCCTCGGCGCGCTCCCTGATCCGGGTCGCGTCCCGGCGGGCCCCGACCAGCAGCTCGTCCGCGTCCGTACGGGATTTCTCCACCCGGGAGTTGCCCTCGACCGTCGCCTCGGCGACGAGCCGGTCGGCCTCCGTGCGGGCCGCGCCGACCATCGAGTCGGCCTGGGCCTCCGCGTCCGTGGTGGCCTTCTGCGCCTGCTGCTGCGCCTCCGTGAGCAGCTTGTCCGCCTCGGCGGCGGTCTCCGTAATGAGCGTGTCGACCTGCTCGGCCGCCTCCGAACGCCGCTTGTTGGCCTCCCTGCGGGACTCGTCGAGGGTCCGCTCGGCCTCCTCGCGCGCGGACGTCACCAGCCGCTCCGCCTCCCGCTCCGCGTCGGCCTTGACCCGCGCGGACTCGGTGCGGACCCGCTCCGCGTGCTGCTGCGCCGAACCGACCGCCTGGGCCCCCTCGGCCCGCAGCCGCTCCGCGTCGCCGGACGCGTCCGAGATCAGCTTCTCGGCCTTGGCCACCGACTCCGTACGCAGCCGGTCGGTCTCCGTGATCGTCTCCGCGGTGAGCCGCTCCGCCTCCCCGCGCGCCTCGGTGATGAGGGTGTCCACCTGGGCCGCCGCGTCCGAACGGATCCGGTTGGCGTCCTCCCGGGCCTCGGCCCGGGTGCGCGACGCGTTCCGCTCGGCCTCGGCGACCGCGTCCGACGCCTCCGTACGCATCCGCAGGGTCTGCTCGGAGACCTCCGAGCGGACCCGCTCCGCCTCGGTGATCGCCTCGGACACCGTGCGCTCGGCAAGCGCCTTGGCGGCCTCCGTCTCCTCCTGCGCATCGCGCCGCATCCGGCCGGCGTCCTCGCCGGCCCGCTCCCGCTCCGCATAGGCGTCGGCCCGGACCCGGTCCGACTCCTCCTCCGCCTCGCGGCGCATACGGTCCGCCGCGTGCTCGGCGGCCTGGCGCAGCCCGGCGATCTCGTCCTGCGCCTGCTCCTGCAACCCCGCGACCGAGTCCCGCACCTGCTGGGCGTTCTGCTCGGCCGCCGACACCATCTCGGTGGCACGCCGGTCGGCCTCCTCGACCAGCCGTACGGCCTCGGCCTGCGCCTCCTCCACCCGCTTGCGGGCCGAGGCCAGCAGCTCCTCGCTCTGCTCCCGGGCCCGCTCGCGCTCCTGGTCGGCCTCCGTGCGGGCCGCGCCCAGCAGCTCCTCGGCCTCGCGCCGGCGCCGGGCGGCCTCCTCCTGCGCGCCCGCCAGCGTCTCCTGCGCCTCCGTGCCGAGCCGCTCGGCGGCGGCCCGTGCCTCGGCCCGCATCCGGTCGGCGCTCTCCTGCGTCTCCGACTTCAGCCGCTCCGCCTCCGCCGAGGCCTCCGACCGCAACTGCACGGCCACGGACTCGCCCTCCGCGCGGGACGCCGCCGCGTCCGCCGCGGCCTCGTCGCGCAGCCGCTCCGCTTCCGCCGCCGCCTGCTGCCGCAGCGTTCGGCCCCGCTCCGCGGCCTCGGCGCGCAGCCGCTCGGCCTCCTCCGCGGCCTCCCGGCGGATACGGCCCGCCTCCTCGCGGGCGTCGCTCAGCGCCTGTTCGGCCGAGGCGATCCGCTCCTCGGCCTCCGTGTGCAGCCGGGTCAGCTCATCGGCGGCCTCCGCGCGGCGCGCGGCGACGGCCCGCTCGGTCTCCTCGTGGACCTCGCGCGCGGCCCGTTCGGCGTCCTCCTTGAGCGCGTCGGCCTGCTCGGTGGCCTCCGCGCGGTGCCGCTCCGCCTCCTTGCGGGTGCGCTCCAGCGTCTCCTCGGCCTGCCGGCGCAGTGTCGTGGCGCGCTCTATGGCCTCGGTACGGACCTTCTCGCTGTCCGTCTGCGCGGTGGAACGCAGCTCATCCGCGTCCGCCTTCGCCTTGGCCAGCAGCTCCTCGGCGGACCGGGCGGCCTCCTCGATCTGCGACACGGCCTGCTTACGGGCCTCCGCGCGGATCTTCTCGCCCTCGGCGACCGCGTCGGCCCGGAGGTGCTCGGCCTCGCCGCGCAGCCGGCGGGCCTCCTCCTGGAGCTCGACCGTCTTGGCGCGGTACTCCTTGGTGTCGTCCTTCGCCGCGCCCTTGAGCTGCGTGGCGATGTCGTGCGCCTCGGCGCGCAGCCGGTCGGCCTCGGCCTCGGCCTCGGCGCGGATGCGCTCCGCCTCCTCGGCCGCCTCCCTGGTGGTCCGCTTGGCCTCCTCGGACGCCTTGTTGAGCACGTCCTCTGCGGTCCGGGCCGCCTTGGAGAGCTGGGTGGCACTCTCCTCGGCAGTGATCGTGCGGGCCTTCTCGG
Source organism: Streptomyces sp. NPDC005774 (assembly GCF_042871645.1). NCBI lineage: Bacteria > Bacillati > Actinomycetota > Actinomycetes > Kitasatosporales > Streptomycetaceae > Streptomyces > Streptomyces sp. NPDC005774. The sequence goes on from NZ_JBIAIV010000003.1 coordinate 290,702, forward strand.
CGGCCTCCGCGACGATCTTCTCCGCCTCGGCACGGGCGTCCGCGACGACCTGCTCGGCGTCCGCCTTGGTGGTCTCGGCCTCCTTGGTGGCCTCGCTGACCAGCCGGGCGACCTGCTCCTTGGCCGTGCGCGTACGGGTCTCGTTGGCGGACTCGGCGGAGGTGAGCGCCTTCGACGCGGCCTCCTTCGCCTCGGCGAGCACCTTGTCCGCCTCGGCGCGCGCCTCGCGCAGCGCCTCCTCGGCGGCCGTCATGCGCTGCTCGGCGGCCTTGGTGAGCTCCTGGGCCTCGCGGCGGGTGGACTCCGACTCGCTGGCCGTCGACGTCCGCAGCTGCTCGGCGTGGTCGGTGGCCTCCTGCGCCTGCGTGGAGGCGGCGTTGAGCAGCCGCTCGGCGTCCGCGCGGGCCCGGCGCAGCGTCTGGTCGGCCTCCGCGCGGGCCGTCTCGGCGTCGCTGCGCAGCCGGTGACGGGCCTCGGCGGTCACCCGCTCGGCCTCCGCGCGGGCGGCGGCCAGCGCCTGCTCGGCCTCCGCGCGGGACTCGTCGAGCAGCCGGCGGGCCTGCTGCTCGGAACGGGCCCGCACCTGCTCGGCCCACGCCACGTTCTCGTTGACGTGCGACTCGACGGTCTGCCTGCGCTCCGCCAGCTCCTGGTCGAGCTGCTGGCGCCGGGTCACCGCCTCCTGGTGCAGCTCCGCCTGGAGCCGGGCCGCCTGCTCGGCGTGCTCCTGGAGGATCCGCTGGGTCTGCGCCCGCACCTGGCTCAGCTCGCGCTCCGCGTCCGCGCGGAGCTGGTCGGCCTGCACCTGCGCGTTGCGCAGCAACTGCTCGGCCTGGTAGCCGATGTCACCGCCCTCGTAAGCGGGCCGGGACATGATGGTGCGCCGCGCCTCGTGCAACTTGGCGCGCAGCACCTCGACCTGGTAGCCGAGGTCGTCGGCATGCTGGATCGCCTTTTCCCGCTCGGTCTTCAGCCGCTTCATCTCGGCTTCGAACCGAGAGAGGTGGTCGACGTCAGCCGCCGGCTCTCGCTCCTGGCTCTCGTAGCCCCGCACTGCGCGGTCCCATCCGTCCCCTGGTCGCAACTCTGGCCGAGCCCCGTCCAACCGCCGGACGGGACCCCCGGGGAATGGTGTCAGATCAACGGAGGAACATGCGCTGCTACCCCCGCGCTCGCCCCCCGAAACCCGGACCCCGGTACGTCCTGTTGTCAGGATCGGCGACGCTCACCCGAACGGCGGCAGTCGTCACCTTTCTGACGGCAGGACCCGATCGCCCTGGATCGAGCGGCGACCGCACCCAACCCTACCGGCCCTTATGTACGTGGGTCAGTGCTCAGGTGACTCAACAGGCGCCGAAGTGACCAGTTCTGTCAGTACGCCATGACAGTCCTTGGGGTGCAGGAAGGTGATTCGTGACCCCATGGAGCCGCGTCGGGGCTCTTCGTACAGCACGCGTACGCCCTTGTCCTTGATCGCGGCGGCCTCGCTGTCGACGTCCGCCGTACCGAAAGCGATGTGGTGGACTCCCTCGCCGTTCTTCGCGAGCCACTTCGCGACGGTGGAGTCCTCCCGGGTCGGCTCCAGCAACTGGAGGTAGGACGCGCCTCCGTCCGAGGTCTCGTTGATCTTCAGCATGGCCTCGCGCACGCCCTGCTCCTCGTTGACCTCGGAGTGGAACACCTCGAAGCCGTAGGTGGCCCGGTAGAACTCCACGGTCGCGTCGAGGTCGTGGCAGGCGATTCCGATGTGGTCGATTCGCGTCAGCATGGATTCAGTGGAACGGTCCCCGAGCGGTTACGCAACGTGCGCGCGATCACACCGACGGCCCGATGACGGGGCGGACCGCAGCTCAGTACATTCGAAGTAAACCCTCGTTCACTCCTCGGCTGTGCAGCCGGAAGGGGATCGCAGCTCATGACTTCTGCATCTTCCGCACCATCCGCATCGACCGCGGCGAACGGCACGACGTCCGTCATCGTCGCGGGTGCCCGAACCCCGATGGGCCGGTTGCTCGGCTCGCTCAAGTCCTTCTCCGGAGCCGACCTCGGCGGCTTCGCGATCAAGGCCGCCCTCGACCGTGCGGGGATCGGCGGCGACCAGGTCCAGTACGTGATCATGGGGCAGGTGCTCCAGGCCGGGGCAGGGCAGATCCCGGCACGCCAGGCCGCCGCCAAGGCCGGCATCCCGATGAACGTCCCGGCGCTCACCGTCAATAAGGTGTGCCTGTCCGGCCTCGACGCGATCGCGCTGGCCGACCAGCTGATCCGGGCCGGCGAGTTCGACGTGGTCGTGGCCGGCGGCCAGGAGTCCATGACCAACGCCCCGCACCTGCTGCCGAAGTCCCGCGAGGGCTACAAGTACGGTGCGGTCCAGATGATCGACGCCATGGCGTACGACGGTCTGACCGACTCCTTCGAGAACGTCGCCATGGGCGAGTCCACCGAGAAGCACAACACGCGCCTGGGCATCGGCCGCCCGGAGCAGGACGAGATCGCCGCCCTGTCCCACCAGCGGGCCGCCGCCGCGCAGAAGAACGGCATCTTCGAGGCGGAGATCACCCCCGTCGAGATCCCGCAGCGCAAGGGCGACCCGGTCCTCTTCAGCCAGGACGAGGGCATCCGCGCCGACACCACCGCCGAGTCGCTGGGCAGGCTGCGTCCCGCCTTCGCCAAGGACGGCACGATCACCGCCGGTTCCTCCTCGCAGATCTCGGACGGTGCGGCGGCCGTGGTCGTGATGAGCAAGGCCAAGGCGCAGGAGCTCGGCCTGGAGTGGCTCGCCGAGATCGGTGCCCACGGCAATGTGGCGGGACCCGACAACTCCCTGCAGTCGCAGCCGTCCAACGCGATCGCCCACGCCCTGGGGAAGGAGGGCCTCGAGGTGGCGGACCTGGACCTCGTCGAGATCAACGAGGCCTTCGCGGCGGTGGCCGTGCAGTCGATGAAGGACCTCGGCGTGTCCACGGAGAAGGTGAACGTCAACGGCGGTGCCATCGCGCTGGGGCACCCGATCGGGATGTCCGGCGCCCGGCTGGTGCTGCACCTGGCGCTGGAGCTGAAGCGGCGCGGCGGCGGCATCGGCGCGGCGGCGCTGTGCGGCGGCGGCGGGCAGGGTGACGCGCTGATCGTACGGGTACCCAAGGCCTGAGCGGGCCGTCCGGCCGTCGTTCTTGGCAGACTCCTCCCGCAGGTCCCTCCTGCGGATTCCTACTTGTGAACGGAGCAGTGATGCAGGACGTCTCCACTCTGGTGGCACGGGCCAGGGAGGGCGCGCCGCGTGCCGTGGCCCGGCTGATCTCCCTGGTGGAGGGGGCGTCCCCGCAGCTGAGGGAGGTCATGGCGGCCCTGGCACCGCTGACCGGCAACGCGTACGTGGTCGGTCTGACGGGCTCGCCGGGCGTCGGCAAGTCGACGTCCACCTCGGCACTGGTGAGCGCGTACCGCAGGCAGGGCAAGCGGGTCGGCGTCCTGGCCGTCGACCCGTCCTCGCCGTTCTCCGGCGGTGCGCTGCTCGGCGACCGGGTGCGGATGTCGGAGCACGCCTCCGACCCCGGCGTCTACATCCGCTCCATGGCGACCCGCGGTCATCTGGGCGGCCTCGCCTGGTCCGCGCCGCAGGCCATCCGCGTCCTCGACGCGGCCGGCTGCGACGTGGTCCTGGTGGAGACGGTCGGCGTCGGCCAGTCGGAGGTGGAGATCGCCTCCCAGGCCGACACGTCGGTGGTGCTCCTCGCGCCCGGCATGGGCGACGGGATCCAGGCGGCCAAGGCCGGAATCCTGGAGATCGGCGACGTCTACGTCGTCAACAAGGCCGACCGCGACGGTGCGGACGCCACCGCCCGCGACCTGAACCACATGCTGGGCCTCGGCGAGTCCCGCGCCCCCGGCGACTGGCGGCCGCCGATCGTCAAGACCGTCGCCTCGCGCGGGGAGGGCGTCGACGAGGTCGTCGAAGCCCTGGAGAAGCACCACGCGTGGATGGAGGAGCACGGAGTCCTGGCGGAGCGCCGGCTGGCCCGCGCCGCCCGCGAGGTCGAGACGATCGCCGTCACGACCCTGCGGGAGCGCATCGACGACCTGCACGGCGACCGCCGCCTGGGCGCGCTGGCGGAACGGATCATCGGCGGCGAGCTGGACCCGTACCGCGCGGCGGACGAACTGGTGGCGGGGCTGACGCGGGGCTGAGGCGGGGCCGGGAGCGGGGCCGGGACAGGGACAGGGACCGGTCCGTGATCCGTGAGGGCCGGCGGGAGCACACCGGGAGGGGGGGGGGGGGGCCAAAGCCCCCCCCCCCCCCCCCGGTCACCGGGTCGCGTCGGAGAAACGCCCCGATCTACCCGCAGCCGG